>JBLIHL010000035.1:0-19833 GCA_047635895.1 Paracoccaceae bacterium
CGTGACGTCCTGCGCTACGCCGTCCGGTTCCCCGCGCTTCTCTTCATCATCTTCGCAGTGATCGCCCTCTACTTCCGTTCGCGCGGCGGCTACAAGCCCGTCGAGCTCTCAGAAAAGTAGCGGGCATTTAGCGAGCCCCCCCCTTTCGACCCGACCTCATTTCGTCCCTGACACACAGCATGGATCCTTTCGACCCGACCCCCGAAGACCTCTTCACGTTTGGCCTCTGGACCGTTGGCAACCCCGGCCGCGACCCGTTTGGCGGGCCCACGCGACCGGTGATCGATCCCTGCGATATCGTCAAGGGCCTCAGCAAAGTGGGTGCCTACGGCGTCAACTTGCACGATGACGATCTCGTGCCCTTCGGCTCAAGTGCCGTAGAGCGCGACCGGATCGTCAGCGACTTCAAGAAGGCGCTCGATGACCATGGTCTCGTGGTGCCGATGGCCACCACGAATCTGTTTGGGCAACCGATCTTCAAGGATGGTGCCTACTCGTCCAGCGATCCGCGCGTGCGTGCCTTCGCCCTGGCGAAGACCATGCGCTCCATGGACATGGGGGTGGAGCTCGGAGCGAAGACCTACGTCTTCTGGGGCGGGCGCGAGGGCACGGACACGGACGCCTGCCGCGATCCGCGCACCGCTCTCGGCTGGATGCGGGAGTGCATGGATTTCCTGTGCGAGTACGCCATGGATCAAGGCTACGACCTGAAGTTCGCGCTGGAGGCCAAGCCCAACGAGCCGCGAGGTGACATCTACCTCGCGACCACCGGGCACATGCTGCACTTCATCACCACGCTTGCGCACCCGGAGATGGTCGGCGTCAACCCCGAGGTTGCCCACGAGACGATGTCGGGACTGTCGTTCGTGCACGGCGTGGCCCAGGCGATGGAGCAGGGCAAGCTCTTCCACATCGATCTGAACGGCCAGAAGATTGGCCGCTACGACCAGGACCTGCGCTTCGGTTCTGAGGATCTGAAGCAGGCCTTCCTGCTGGTCCGTCTGCTCGAAGGTACGGCCGGTGGGGAGCGCTACACGGGACCGCGTCACTTTGATGCGCACGCGTACCGAACGGAGGACCGCGCGGGCGTGTGGGAGTTCGCCAGCGGTTGCATGCGGACGTACAAGATCTTGGCGGCACGCGCGAAGGCGTTCGATGCCGACGCGGATGTCCAGGCGATCGTGGCCGAGCGAAAGAGCGCTGCGTGCGATCCGTTGCTCGGTGGGTACTCCGCGGAGAAGGCGACGAGCCTCAAGGCGCTTGAGCTCGACGTCGCGGCCATCGGAGCCGAGGGCCTCGGCTACGAGCGGCTGGATCAGATTCTCACGGAGTACCTGATGGGCGCGCGCTGATCGCGCTCGTCCGCCGTCAAGGCGACATGCTCCTAGAAAGCTGCGGCAATGCGGACGTCCCTTTGGGTGGCCGCATTGCCGCGGTATTGTCCCACCGTTACCGAGATCGCTGCGCCCAGGTCGAGTTTTTCTGCCAGCGAAAAACGGCCGTGCAGCCCCCTGGCTGGTCGATGTAAGGGATTCTTCATCTCCTTCGAGGGGCGTGGGGAGGCTCGTGGTCCATCTTAGTAGTCAAGAGAGGTGTGCCTGAGGGACACAACAGGATGACTCCATGTCGCGGGAAGAGTTGCACGCCTCGATCGCACTGCGTCCCCTTCTCAACCGTCGACCGCCCTTTATGTCTCAATCAAACGACCCGAAGCAAGATCCCAGCCCCACCACGTCTGACGAGAGTGGAGAGGACCACACGCGTTCCCTCCGACTTGCCTACGGAGATCTGTCCTCTGGTGGATCCCGTTACGGTGACCAGAAGTTCCGTGCCGAGCCCTACCGGAGCGGCCACGACGAAATGGAGGGTTACTACGAAGCTCTTAGCGCTTCGATCGTGCCGCCCTCTGAGCAAGAGGGGGCGATTGGGCTGCCCGTGGACGCGCTCGGAATAGAGCGCCCGGATCAGGAATTGGTGGATGCCGTCACCGAGGTCCTGGCACTAGGCGACGGGATGGACGCGACGGAGATTCGGGTGAATTGCAGCAAGGGCATCGTGACGCTCAATGGTCAGGCCCTCGACCGGACTGCCAAGCGCGCGGCCGATGACGCGGCGTACGGCGTCCTCGGGGTCAAGGACGTGATGAATCGGATCGGCTGCACCTGATCCCGGTGTCGTCGAGGGCGGACGACGGAACCCGCGCCGCTGCGGTGGCTCTGGGGATCCGCGAACGCGTGCGTCGGTGAGGACTAGGTCCGAGTCTTCGCGGGCGGGCAGATCCGGTGCTTGGGTGACCCTCTTGCCTCACTTCCCCCTGGCAGGCAACCCTGCGGTCGGCCCGCCTTGGATCAATGGCACGATCGTCTGGTGGAGGCCGGATTCGCCCACGCGCAGAAGGTCCTGCTGGCTGGTGAAGTAGCCGCCGTAGCAGACCGCGAGGCCGTTGGCGCACGGGGAGAAGATCTCGCCTGCACGGGGGACGTGATGCTCCAGGTAGTCCTCAACGTAGCCGGGGATGTAGCACGCGTCATCTGTTCCCGTCATGTACGTGGCTCCATCGCTCTCGAGGAAGCCCAGATCGTGCGCGAGAAAGTTGTACTTTGTGGCGGTGAAGATGATGCCGTGGCTGGTGGCGTGGCTCGCCGCTCTGCTTCTTTGCCGTAAAATGGGCTTTGGGGCACCAGGGAGCGTGCCCATGGGCCGGAGAAGTGTCTCGATCCGCCACTCTTAGGAAACAACGGACGGCGCCTTTGCGTCACGTGATGACCTCGGCGATCCTGGCCCAGGTCTTTCACGTGCTCTCCTCGGATCCGTCCTCTATGAAGTTCTCTTGCTCGCGCGCTGGCGCACTTGTCGCTGGCACGTTCTTGTTCGGCGGCCTGGGCGCCGCGCAGCAGTTCACTCAGCTCGCGGGAGCGCTCCCCGGGCCGGCTCGTTGGAGTGAGGGGGTGACGGCAGCGGATGTCGACCTCGACGGCGATCTGGACCTGTTCTTTGCGAACGGAGACGGCTTTTCCACGGCCGGAGCCAAGCGGCAGAACACGCTGATCATCAACAAATTGATAGAGCAGGGGCCCAACATCTACGCGGACGAGAGCGTGGCGCGCCTTGGCACGCACCTGTCGAACGCCAAGATGCCCGTGGTCGGTGACGTCACTGGCGACGGCTATCCAGACGTCTTGTTTGTGAACGCGTTTAACACCGATCCGCCGTTTCTCTATATCAACCGAGGCGCTGCGCAGCCCGGGTTCTTCGACTTGGAGAGCGCGGCGCGTGGGTTGACTGAGGTCTTGTCCTCGGCGGGCGGACAGTTCGGCGACATCGACGAGGACGGCGATCTGGATATTGTGATCACCGACAGCGGATCGTCATTCCTTGGTGGAGGAGGCGCGCGGCCTAAGCTCTACCTGAATGACGGCGCAGGCTTCTTTACAGACGTATCAGGCCAGTTGAATGCGCCCATCAAGGTGGCGCAAATGGACGTGAATCTCGTCGACATTGACAACGATTGGGACGTCGACATCTTCCTCACCAACCGCGCGCAGAACTCGAACGGGACTCACTACCTCCTCGTCAACGACGGGAGCGGGAACTTCACGGATCAGTCGAGCCTGGTGCCGCAGACTTCAAGCAGCGTGTACGAGGCTGAAGTGGGGGACTTGGATGGCGATGGGGACGGGGACATGTTCTTCGTTTCGCTCAGCGGATTCCAGGAAGGCTATGTGCGGAACAACCTTGCCGAGACCGGTTCGCTGGCCTTCTCCACCGGAGCCGTGGAGCCGGGCAACGTGGACGACAACGAGGTCGCGCTCTTCGACTATGACGTCGATGGAGACCTGGACGTGCTGATCGGGTCCCTCGGTAGCCGCGAGCGTTTCTACCGCAACGACGGCGGTCTCAACTTCGTGAACGCGAGCGGGGTGATCCAGAACGTTGCTGACTCGACGCTCGACCTCGCCGTTGCGGACATGGACAACGACGGCGACCATGACGTCGTGACGGCCCAGGGTGAGTCCGGCAACTTCACGAACCGCCTGTACCTGAATAGCGGACCTGCGGACACGCTGGCGCCGATCATCGTGGGGACCAGCGTGGCTGCTCGGACGCTGCAGAGTCCGATGCGTTTACGTGCGCGGGTGAGCGATCAGGTGTCGGACGATGGGCAGATGTGGGTCACCGCGCAGGCGTTGTTTGCTCGCGTGCAACCGACGGTGGTCGAAATTCAGGTCTCCGCGGCTGGATTCAGCCCGGCCACGCTCTCGGTCGTCCCTGGAACGCGCCTGCGCTTCGTCGATGCTGGAGCCGGGGCAAGCCTCCTCTCTGAAGGCGGGTCCCTGGGCTGGTCCTTGAACCTGCCTGCGGGCGGAGCGGTCGAACGGGTGATGGTGGCGGACGAATCGCAGTCGATCGCGGCGAGCGCCTCGTCGGGCCTGCTCCAGCTTGACGTCACAGGACCGAGGGTTGCCGTCGTCGCACTGCAGTACGGCCACGAACTCTTCAGCGCTGCGTTCCCGCCGCTGACTGCCGGCCCAACAGCCGAGATCGGGTACGTCTGGCGAGTGGCGGACCGGGCAGGCAACGTGAGCTGGTCCGATGCGGGAGTCGCGCGAGACGCCGACGCCCCCGGTACCTCCTACTGCAATCCCCAGACCAACTCGACGGGGGACCAGGCACGGACGATCCTGCGGGGCTCTTCCGTCCTGTCAGCCCAGTCGCTGACGCTGGAAGCATGGGCCCTGCCCCCGTCCTCCTTCGGCTTCTTCTTGGCCGCGAGAACCCAGGATGAAATCCCGGTGAGCCAGGGAATCTTCTGCCTGGGCCAACCCTTCGGACGCTTCTCTAACTTCGTCCAGAACTCGGGAGCGACAGGCACAGCCGCACTCCCTCTCCCCTTCAGCCTGCTCCCCCCGTCGGTCCAGTTCCTCGCCGGCGAATCCTGGAACTTCACCTACTGGTTCCGCGACGCCAACCCCCAAACAGGGGCCAACTTCACGGACGCCGTAGAGCTCACCTGGCGCTAGTCGGAAACATCTCGGAAACCGGGCGCGCTCAACGAACCTGGTTCAAACACCGCCAAGCTCGCGCCTTTTGAACCAGGTTCAAACACTGCCAAGCTCGCGCCTTTTGAACCAGGTTCAAACACTGCCAAGCTCGCGCCTTTTGAACCAGGTCCGAACACCGCCAAGCTCGGGGTCTTTGGACCAGGTTCAGACACCGCCAGCGTCGGGGTTCTTGGGGCAGGTTCGGATGCTTTGGCGTGGGTCACGCGGCGTGCACTGCAGCCGCGGGTTCCTCTGGGGCGTCCGGGTCGGGTAGGCCTTCCAGGCCGTAGAGGTCGCGGCCGGTCAAGAGCGCAATTCGGTGCCAGGAGAACGTGGAAGCGATGAGCCACGCGGCGTTGCGCGAGCGAAGGGGCAGTTGGCCGTTGACGTGCTCGCGTTCGGCGGCAAGGAGCGCCTCTGCGACCGCCTCTGGCGTTACGTCGGCGATGACGAATCCAGCGCTGGCGCTGCGGACTTCCTGGTCCAGGTTGGTGCCTTTGGTGACCAGCATCGGAAGACCCAGGGAGCCCGCTTCGAGCACGGCGGTGGGCATTCCTTCGTGCCGCGACGGGTGCACGAACGCGTCCGCGGCGCGGAGGCGCAGCGCCTTATCGTTCCCGAAGAGTGGCCCGAAGAAGTGGACGCGCCGATGAACGCCCAGCTCCTCGCACCTGGCTTCCAGGGACACGCGGTCCGGACCGTCTCCGATCATCCAAAGCGAGCCCACACCGCGTCCCGCGACGTAGCGAGCGAAGCCCTCGACCAGGACGTCGAGACCCTTCGTATAGGCACCCATGCGGCCGCAGAAAGCGAAGATCGGCTGCTTGCTCGGGCCATCGATGGCCGGGGCCTCCATGCCGGGCGGCGGGCTCGCGGCCTCCTGGCCATTCGGGATGATCTGTACGTGCCCGATGTCCGTGATCGACCCCATGTCCGCGAACTCGCGCCCAGAGAGCGCTTGCACGGCACGGGCGCCACGAAGCATCTTCTTCTCCCGTAGGGCGAGCCAGATCTTCTTTCGAAGCGCGCTCTTTTTGAGCGCCTCCAGGCAATAGGAGCCGTGGGGTGTCACGACGTAAGGCACACCTCTGCGCCTCAGTCTGCGGGCGATGGCCGCGAACTCCGGGAGGAAGGCACCATGCAGGTGCACTACGGCCGTGGAATCGAGGCCGAGGATGGCCTGGCGAATGTCACGCGAGGCCGAGAGGCCATGAAAAGACCGCTTGAAGAGCCGAAGCGTGTAGGAGCGGGGGAGGGCCTCGGTCTCCGTCTCCTTGGTGATGCCCCAGACCTCGACGGCGATACCGGCGGCTTGCTGGGCTCTAGCGAGGTGGTGAACCACGCTGTTGATCCCGTCTATTTGCTCCGGGTCCGCCTTCCCATGGGTGATGTGGGCCACGCTCGCTCGCCTGGCTGGCAGGACGAACGTTCGCTTGATCGTTTGTGACCATGCACGATCAAATTCGTTGCGGAACCGCCCGACCAGGAACGAGCTGGCTTGCAACTCGCGGGCGGCGTTGCCCATCAGCGCGCGCTTCGCTGGATCGGAGACAAGGGCTGAGATGGACCATGCGAGGCGCTCAGCATTGCCGGGTTCAAACACGAGCCCGGTCTGGCCAGCGATGATGAATTCATCCGTGCCTTCCGTCGACGATGCCACGATGGGTTTGCCTGCGGCCATCGCTTCCAGGGCCACCATGCGGAACGTATCCGGCTCGTCGGATGGAATGCAGACGATGTCTGCCGCCGCGTAGATCGCGCCGACCCGCCGCTGGAATGGCATGCGGGTGACGACTCCCTCAAGTTCGAGCTCCTTGATGGTGGCATCGATCGTATCTGCGTAGCTCCGGTGTTCAGCTGCCGGTTCGCCTAGGAGCAGGAAGTGGGCATCGGGGTGATCTCGCCGGACCTTCTTCGCGGCCTGAAGAAGCGTCATGTGCCCATGCTGGGGCGTCAGGCGACCGACCATCAGCACGAGCGTGGATTCGTCGTCCAGGCCCAGCGCGGATCGACTCTGCATCCGATCGATCGGATCTGGCAGGAGGCGATCTGTGCTCACCGCGTTTCGCACGAGCCTGATCTTCTCACCCATGGCCGGGACGAGGGCGATGAGCGCCGACCGGGCGGCCTCTGACGTACAAACCACAGAGTCGGTGAGGTGGTGCACCGTCCGCGCGACTAACCGTTGGCGCCAGCCTCCGGCGCCCAGGATGCGATGGACGTGCCATAGATGCCTGCGCCCGAAGAGGTGAGCGGCGAACCCACCGCCGACAACTGCCAGAGTGTGGGTGTGGACAAGCGCCGGCTTGTAGCGAAGGATCATCCGCCACACAAAGAAGAGGCAAAGGGGCAGCTGTAGGAACAGCTTGAGGAAGCGGACGGGAGCGAATCCTTCCCCGACGACGCCGAGTGGACCCACCTCGATCTGGGCCCCGAGCTCCTGAAGTTCACCGATCAGCGGACCGCGCCGCGGTAGCACGACGACCGGCTGCCAGCGACTCCTGTCGACCGCCGCTACCAGCTGGACAATCGTTCGATCGGCGCCGCGATACTCCGCGCTCGGGTGAAGGAACAGGACGTTTTGAATCACTTCTTGGTTCGTCATCTGACCAATGCGGGGATCTGTGGGCCGGGGGTAGCCCTCTGAGGCCGGGAGACGGACGTGGCGATACAAAGCATCACGCTGCCACCGAGCCTGGGCCGGGTGGCGTGGCGGTCCACCCTGGGAGTCGTCGTTCGGCTATGAGCCCCGCGAGCCTGCGGCAGAGCGCGCGTCGTGCATGGCGCAGGCAGATTGCCTGGGTGAAGGGGGATGGGTTGCGACGCTCTTCGAGCTCGTGGCAGACGCCCTCGTGAAGTACGTAGAGCGCGGCCAGCTGGAGGATCTCCTCGCGGCGTAGCTCCAGCGCCGTCACGACCTGGCTCGCGGGCCCGCTGAACAGCGCGTCGAGGTCATCGAAGATTCGCTCGCCGGAGTGATGCTTGACGAGAACACCCGACTGGATGTGGAAGTGGAAGATGTCGTAGAGAGCCGGAGCGCGCTTCGAGAAGTACTCCCAGTCAAACGCGCGGATCCTTCCGCGCTTGATGACCATGTTCCAGGGCGTGAAGTCGCCGTGCGCAAACGTAGTGGGCAGCGCGAAGCCGTCCGCAGCGTTCTCAAGGGCCTCAGCGAGGGTCGTGTACTCCTGGTGCCAATCCGGGTCAATCGCGGGATCGAGTCGACAGAGATTGCGCAGCGTGTCCTGGAAGAACGGCATGTCCGTCAGGAACTCCTCTTCGCGCGTGGCCTCGGCGAGTTCGATGAGTAGATCCGCGTGTAGCGGGGTGAACTCATCGCCGGCGTGCTTGCCATCGAGGACCTCCTGGGCAAGCCATGTTCGACCTGCGCGTCGGCCCTCTGTCAGGAGCTTGGGCGATCGGTCGTCAAGTAATGCACTAACCGTCGTGAGCGCGGTGGCCTCCCGCGCGACTGCGTCGTCGCTGCGCTCCGAGAAGCCAAGCTTGAGGATGGCGCGGGCGTTTCCGCGTCGATCGAGGGCTCGAACGATGACCTTCTGGTTCTTGTTCGGGACGCCTGCCGCCACCGCGATCGAGCCAGCCACGGGCAGGACCGGGAGGTTCTCAGACTCTTCGTCGAAGGGACCCTTGGTCCAAATGGCCAGTTCGGGATGACCCAGGCGCCGGGCTACTCCAAATGGGCTAGCGGCGTGGAGGAGCGCCCAAAGTGCCCGCCCGCGCGCTTTGCAGCTGGGAAGGAGCGCCATGCCGCCACGGAGCGCCGCTCCGTCCCGGGTGGGCAGGAGCGTGAAGCTACCGCCGGTTCCAGGGAACACGACGAAGCGCTCGACGTGCCCGCTGGATGCGAGGCCTTGCTCCAGGGGCGCAAGTATGGGTTTAGATCCAGGCGCGGCGACGGACTGCAGCACAACGCGGCCTCCCGCGGGCAGCTTCTTCCAGGCCTGGGCCAGGCGAGCCTTGGAGCGTGCATCTGCCGCGTCGAGGAACAGTTTGGGCGCGTATCCGCCCCGAAGGACCGGAATCCAGGAGTCCACGCCATAGGGAAGGGGGTGCGTCATGCGGCGAGCTCGCTGCGCTGCACCGCGTGGACCGTACCGCCCGATAAGTCCACTGTGCGATTCGGAACGTACGCCTGGCTGCGTGCCAGCACCGCAAGGACAGCCGCATCCACGGAGCGGTCCACGGACGTCGAGGTGTCTATGAGGAAGGCGTTCGGTGTCGACGCGGCGTACTCCTCGTAGGCCGTGAGCTGGCGCAGCGACTCTCGTGCACTGACTTCCTGCTTGCGATGGCGGACGATCTTCTGGGTCGCCGTCGTGACGAGAACGACATCCGGTCGGGGCGCGTGGGACACGAGCCATCGAACGAAGCGACTGTTCGCGGCCAGTCGATAGCGAGTTGGATCGATGAGCCAGTCGTCGACCCAGCGGTCGAAGAGAATCAGCGTGTTGCGACGTCGGAGCGGTAGCACCTTGACCGCGTAGCCGAGCGTGTAGTCGAGCCAGTAGTAGCTGGCGCGGACCCATGTGCCAATGATCCCCGGGGGCGTGGACCGATCGGGGCGTGTGGGCTCCTCCTCGGTCGCGCGGCGTCCGAAGAATCGGCCGAGCTGCGGCAGGAGGCCGGGGCGCATCTCGATGGTGCGGTTCCAGGCCGACTGGAACGAGCCCCTTAGCTCGGAGTGCAGCTCTTCACACACGGTCGTCTTGCCGGTTCCGTCCGTGCCGAGAAGGCCGACGGTGAGGCCGCGCGTTCTGCGGAACGAAGCGATCCGGCTCTGCAGGACACATGAGGTGAAGCCGGCAGCCGTGGCGAGGGGGCTGCGTACGAAGGCTCGGCGCAGGAGCGCGCGGCGGAACGGACGCTGGCATGCCTTGAGCGCCCCGTAGCCTCGGTCACGCAGCGCCGCGCAGAAGCGATCGGCCATGCGCGTTCCGACGAGGTGCCCGAGGCGAGAGCGCAGCTGTGCTGGGTACTGTTCCAGCACGACCGCGAGGCGCCCGACGTTCTCCGGATGGATCATGCCGCCAGAGAGATAGGGCGTCAGGAAGTTGAGCAGCGCGCCGGGCGCCGCCGCGGGCCGGTGCGGGGAACGCTCGGTGTTCCGGCCGCGCAGCAGCTCTTCTGCGTCGAGGAACGGGACGCCATAGCATGTCTCTGCGACGCGGATATCGATGCAGAGATGGTGGTGACGGCCTGGTCCGCACGGGGAGTACAGCTGGTACTGGTCCATGTGCCGGGCGCGGTGTACCGAGATGACGTAGACACCGAAGGTCTTAAGCGAGCGCTCCAGGTGGCGCATGACCGTCTCGCGGTAGACCCGGGGGCATGCCAGGTCTAGGTTGCCTCCCTGGCGATAGCGAGGGGCAGCGCGTGCTCCGCGGAGCGCGAGCACGGGGATGCCTCGCCCCGCGACGAATTCGAGAAATCGCTCGATCGCGCACTCGATCGGAGTCAATGCATCCGACACCGTGTCATCGAGGGTATGCCCGCGCGGGACAGGCACCTTCCACGGGGTGGCCAGCGAAGGTCCTTTTCCAACGGACTGACCCCTCGCGAAAGGGTCAAAAGTGGGAGTGATGTCGTTGGCCGCCATGGGAGCTGGGCTCCTCTGGGAGCACCGGCGTATGGATCGGCCTGATCGTCGTTTCGCCTTGAGCCCCTAGTGTTCGAACGCCCTGGGGCGGACGGGGCGGCCTCTAGATGGAGGTAAAAAGTTGCATATGTGCGACTTTCCTTCGGTCCTCGGCGACGTCTTGGCTGGAAATACGTCTTGGCGTCTCTCCTAGGAGAGACGCGGAAAGATGGTTTCGTTCAGTGGGTATGAGTTTTCCGCAGGCAAGGCGCATGGAAGTGCCTCGTAACCGTAGCTACCTGGCCTTCCATGCAACGCAGCATGCGGGGAACTCATGCTCGCTGAACGGAATCAGCTATTCGCGACACGCTCCTAGCGCTGAGGTCGGGTGCGTCAGCTAATCACTTTCCCGTACTCTTCCTCGTCGAAGCCGACGAGCCATCGCTTGCCGACGCGGAGCGTCGGTGCGCGCAGGTTGCCGGTCGGGCCCAGGGCGTTCGCCTGGAGCAGTGCGGCTGCGTCTGGGTCCTTGTTCATCTCGATCACGGTGATCTTCTTGCCCTTGACGGCGACCACGGTCGTTGCGCCTGCAAAAAGCTCGTCCAGATCGTCTGCGCCGAAGCGCTCTTTCGTTGCATTCACCGTCTCACGGACGGTGGCACCGGCTTCCTCGAGGAAAGCATCGGCACGTTTGCAGGTCGTTCAGCTCTTGCGGTGGTAGTACCAGTCGACTCGTTGGGTCATGGGGGTCTCCAGGATGTGGGGGTGATGGTGGACGATTCGCGGGTCGCGGACACACACCGCGTTCACATCGGAATCGACTCGCGGGTGAGCCTACCTAAGGCCGTGCGACGCCGCCGCGTTGGGCCGGACAAGCGGTGGGACATTGCCCACCAAGCGCCGGTGCTCCTGGACGGCGAAGCGGTCGGTCATACCGGCGAGGAAGTCGCACACCGATCGTTCGAGGCCGACTTCTTCGGCCCAGCTTAGGTACCAGGGCGACATCTCGGACGGCGTGCTGCGGTAGGCCTCGAACAGCCCGCCGATGACCTCGCGTGCCCAGGTGCGGAACGACTGGAGATAGGGGTGTCGATAGAAAGCGCGGTAGAGGAACTTCTGGAGCTCCGCGACGTGGGCCTTCATCTCTTGCGAGTGTCCGCAGAGCATCGTGTCATGGGCCTGCACGTCAGCAGGGCACGTGACGCCCGCGTCGATGACGTGGCGGTGGGTCGCGTGGCAGAGGTCGACGATGCAGGCGCCGATCATCTCGTTCGCGAGCCGACTGATGCGCAGTGGCGCGTCCTCCGCCTCGCGCTGGAGAAATCCGGGATGGCGTGCGTCAACTCGCTCACGCGCCATGTTCCAGAGGGTGACGTGTTCCTCGAGATCGGCCTCGGTGAACATGCCCGCCGCGAGTCCGTCCTCGACGTCGTGCTTGTTGTAGGCCGTCGAGTCCGCGAGATCGGTGACCTGACCCTCCAGCAGCGGGTGCCTCGGCTTGGGCTGGAACTCGGCGGGCCAGTCCTCACTGGTTTCGTGCTTGAGCAACGACTCGCGCAGCTCCCGCGTCAGGTTGAGGCCGGGGAAGTCCGGGCTCCTACGCTCAAGCAGGTCGACGACGCGCAAGACCTGCGCGTTGTGGCGGAAGCCGCCATGGGGCTTCATGAGCTCATTGAGTGCCCACTCGCCGCGGTGCCCAAAGGGCGGGTGTCCGATGTCGTGGGCGAGGCTGAGGGCCTCGGCCAGCGGCTCGTTGAGCTGGAGGACCCCCGCGACACTCCGTGCTACCTGGCAGACTTCGAGGCTATGGGAGAGTCGGGTCCGATGGTGATCGCCCTCATCGTTCAGGAAGACCTGGGTCTTGTACTGGAGGCGGCGGAACGCCGTGGCGTGGGTGATCCGGTCGCGGTCGCGCTCGAAGATCGTCCGGTGTGGGTCGGGGCTCTCGGGGTGGGCCCGGCCCCTGGAGTCCATCGCCTTCATGGCGTAGGGCGCCAGCTGGCGCGCCTCTCGCATCTCGCGCGTGGCGCGATTGGAGAGAGCGAAGGGGTCTTGGCTTGGCATCAAAGAGATGGACGAATGAGCGTCCCAGACGGTTTCAGGCAATCGGAAGCCGCTGCAAAGTAGCGGAACGCGTCGCACTACGCGAATCCATCTATCCGCGACAGGGTCTTTGCCTGCTACCCTCCCGGCATGAGCGACAGCCCCTGGTACGTGGAAGCCTTCCGGAGCGACTACCGCGACGTCTATGCCCACAGGAACGTCCCTGCAGCGCGAGTGGAGACCGAGTGGGTGGCCTCCGAGCTGCTCGCCGGGGTCACTGGCCCGGTCCTCGACGACTGCTGCGGATTCGGGCGCCACAGCCTCGCCCTCCGCGAGCGCGGCGTCGACGTGTTCGGCATCGACCTGTCCCAGGACCTGCTCCAGAGCTCCCGCGACCTTGAGAGAGGGGTGGAGCTCTTGGGCGGCCGCCTCGCCTGCGCTGACATGCGAGCCCTGCCGTTCCAGGACGCCTCCTTCGGGGCCGTCCTCAACCTCTTCACATCCTTTGGATACCTCGGCGCTGAGGATGACCGGGCGGCGCTGGGTGAGATGGCGAGGGTCCTGCGCCCGGGCGGCCTCCTGGTGATGGACCTCATGAATCCATCGCGAATCCGGGAGGGGCTTCAGCCCAGTTCACGGGAGGAGCGGGACGGGATCATCCTCGAATCAGAGCGAGCCCTTCAGGATGGGGGAAAGCGGGTGACCAAAACCGTCCGCCTGACGCTGGCTTCGGGGGAGGTCCGCACCTGGCACGAGGACGTTCGAATGTACGAGCCAGAGGAGCTTGATCGCCTGATGGCCACGGTGGGGATCCAGCCCCTGCGCAGGGCGGGCGCCTTCGACGGGCGTCCCTTTGACGCGGCGACGGCCGAGCGCCAGATCGTGGTCGCTAGGCGAGACCCTGCAGCCCCCAAACGTTAGGGTCTGAGGGCGTTGCGGCACATCTCCGCCTACCCCCAAGCCGCGTATTTAATCAGTCATGCAGCAGAACATCGTCTTCCACGACAAGGCCCGGGAGCTCCAGGCCATCGCCCGCCAGATCGCCGATGACGTCGTCCGCCCGGGCGCGGCCCACGCCGACCGTCATTCGGAATACAACATGGATGCGGCCAGGGCCGTCGCTGGCGCCGGGCTCTTTCGGGCCTGGATTCCAGAGGAGTACGGAGGGCTGGACGCAGGCGTCCTGTCGCTGGCGCTCGTCGCCGAGGAGCTGGCCAAGGCGGATTCGGGCTTCGGCGTCGCCTACGCGGTGAACGCCCTTGGCTCCTTCCCGATCCTGCTCGGTGGCACCGAGGAGCAGAAGCAGAAGTGGTTGCCGAAGATCGCGGCGGGCGAGACCTTCGTCGCCTTCTGCCTGTCTGAGAAGTTCGCAGGCTCTGACGCCAGCGGCCTCGCCGTTAGCGCCGTCCGCGACGGCGACGACTACATCATCAACGGCGAGAAGAAGTGGACGACCAACGGCGGCGTGGCGGACGTTTACACCGTCTTCGCCGTGACGGATCCGACCTCGAAGTCCCGTCGGATCAGCGCCTTCATCGTCGAGAAGGGCACGCCTGGCTTCACCATCGCGAAGGTCGAGAACAAGATGGGCATCCGCGGCGTGCCGGTGGTGGAGACCCACTTCGACAATGTGCGAGTGCCGGCCTCTAATCTCATCGGCGGCCGCGAGGGGCTCGGCTTCAAGCACGCGATGATGACGCTCGATCACGCGCGTCCCGGCGTGGCGGCCCAGGCGGTCGGTGCGTCGCAGGGTGCCCTCGACCTCGCCAATGTGTACGCGAACCGCCGCGTGCAGTTTGGTGTGCCGATTAGTCAGCACCAGATGGTCCAGAAGATGCTGGCGGACATGTCGATGAAGACCGAGGCCGCCCGCCAGCTCACCTACGCCGCTGCGGCAGGGATCGACATGAACGGTCCGAGCCCGGCGAACTCGAAGATGGCGGCGATGGCGAAGTGCTTCGCCTCGGATGTGGCGATGGAGGTCGCGACGGATGCCGTCCAGGTGTTCGGAGGCTACGGCTTCATGGAGGACTATCCGATCGCCAAGTTCTTCAGGGACGCGAAGATCCTCCAGATCTACGAGGGCACCAACCAGATCCAGCGGATCGTGATCTCGCGGCACCTGATCCGTGAGGCGAACGAGCTGGAGCACCTGAAGGAGTTCATCCCCGTGGAAGAGCAGAAACAGTACTCCTCGCCACCGAAACCCGAGAAGAAGGGCTGAACCTGTCCTACTCTCAGGGCCTCGGGAGAGGACGCTATCTACCAGCCGCCGTTCCCGAGCCTGTCCAAAGTGGCAGTCGGGAGCGGCGGCTGCCGTTTTGTCAGACTGAATTCAGGCCGAGTACTGCGCCGGTCCCCAAATGACGCAGCCTGTACGCAGTGCGTGCGCTGCGGCAAATGAACGGGATGTGAGACCGGGCCCAAGGACCAGATCCTTGCGGAGCTCGAACACAGAGCGTGGGGAATCCTAATCCGCACCACCTCCAGTGCTGATAACTAACTGTTATCAGGGTGGTTACGTGAAGTTCATCCAACAGTCAGCGTCACAACGCGTATCTCAGGCGAATAGGAGAACGCACCGGGGGGAGTCGGTCTGGCACACAGCCAGATCGTTCGGCACGGCGCTCGCACTGGCTAACTACCTAAGCGCGCGCTAGCCGGGCCAAAACCCTGCGCACCCGCCCAACCCGGGCGACCCCTAGCCCTCTTGCGTCCACGCGGCCTTCACCCGCGGCTCGAGAGCGACGGCTTGCCATTGGATAAACGACATGACTGCAACCCGCACCCTGAACCGCACCCAGAAGACTCTGTCCGAACTGGACCTGATGCTCGACCGCATCGCTGGCGACCCCGAGGGGTTTTCCGCCAAGGCAAAGCGTCGCGCCCAGGATTGGAACCGGAAAGAGTACGACCTAGAGCTTCGCGATCCCTCCTCATGGAAGGTTGAGAAGTCCGCATCTCGCCGTGAGCGCGACGGTCGCGTCGCGTCCATCGAAGAGCAGCTGCGGACAGAGATCGACATGATCACGATCATGGATCGTGAGGAAGAAGCTCGCCACGCCCGACGCATCGAGTTCGCGCGTCTTCGGTTCGAGCATGCCCTCAACCGGGCGAAGCTGACTGAGGAGGATATCGCCGGCAAGGCGACCTATTCCCCGACAACCTACCGAAGCGTCTGTGAAGAAAGCTGTGAGCTGCCGGGCGACGTTTGCCTCCGGTGGGTGGAACTTCACCATCTTCGTACGGAGCTGGTTGAGCGCAACCTGTACCTCGCTGTGATCAACGTTGAGCGCTATGCCCACCTGGGGATCGCGCGCCTCGACCTGATCCAGGAAGGTTCAGCCGCGCTGTTCCGGGCCGTCGATGGCTTCGACTGGCGCCGCGGACTGCTGTTCCGTACCTATGCCGTTCACTGGCTCAACCAAGCCTACCGCAGCTACCTGTACAACAACGGGCAAACCGTTCGGGTGCCGGTCTACCTGCAGAAGGCCATGAAGCACGTCCGCCGTGCACAGAACAAGCTCGGCCCTGATGCATCCATCGCGGCGATCGCAAAGGAAGCCGATCTGGGTGAACACCTGGTGGAGAGCGCTCTGGCGGCAAGCCGTTCGACGATGTCGATCGATTCACCGTTCGGCAGCGGCGAAGCAACGGGCAACCTGGCAGAGGTTCTCGCGCAGGCGGATGATGCCGGCGTCTACTCCGTCACGATGGAGGACAACACGCTCGAAGACGGAATTCATGGAGCCATGGATCGCCTGTCGGAGAGGGAACGATTCGTCATCGAAATGCGTTTTGGCATCAGCCGTGAGCGAGAGCACACGCTGAGCGAAGTGGCGAAGGAGCTCGGGGTCAGCCTGGAACGCGTTCGTCAGATCCAGGTCCGAGCGATCAACAAAATGAAGACGCCTGGTCTTCGGAAGGCGATCGATCCGTTCCTTTAGACCGGATCCCTTGCTCCACTGCTCCCAGCAGTCGGGGCAAGGACTTCGTCCACAGTAGAGCAGGGGCCCTTCATTCGCGTCGCGAGTGAGGGGCCCCTGCTTTGTGGCTCCCGCGCTGCTGCCGGGTCTGCTGCGCAGGCTGCTACGGGATAGGCAGCGGCGCGGGTAGCGTGCCGAGGAACTGCAGCCCAAGGCTTGTCTCGTCGCGGATGTCGAGCACGTCCTTGCCGCGCTCGTCGTAGTAGAGCTCGAGGCCCTTCGGGGCCAAGAGCCCGACGTCGGCCGCCAGTATTGCACCCTGGACGCGCATCTCGCCGTTCGTGCCCTCGGAGATGCTGCTTGGGACCACGCCGAAGATGCTATTGGCGCTGTAGATGGTCGCGTCGATCTTCAGCGCCTCATCGGCGTTGCGAGCCCGCAGGCTGTCCTGGATCATCCCGCGCAGAATGTCCTGATCCATCCAGGAGTCCGTGGGCTCCAGAGTGGTGATAGCGGCATCGTTGCCAGTGGCCGGATAGAGGATCGGATCGTTCGGATCGGTTGGGTCCGCCAGCGTCAGCTTGGAGAGGTCCCAGCCGGGAACGCCTTCGTCCATGACCCAAAGGCCCTTGCTGTTGTCGAAGTAGCCGTCCTTGTTCTGGATCGGCACGGGATCGCCTTCGCCGAACTGGTAGTAACGGGCCGTGTAGTCCGTGCCCATGAAGCCAGGGTTCGTGTAGCTCGGCGTCTCCCAGACCATCTTGGTGACGTCGACGTCGACGAACTGCGGCGGGTCGTAGGAGGTGTAGGTCGTGGTGGAGACGTCCCTGTAGTAGTTGAGCACCTTGTCCTTGTTCTCCACGGAGACCGTTCCGGTCTGTTGCCGCTCGTAGACGGGCTTCATCTCGGTGCCCGTCTGGACCTTCTCCGACCATGAGTTGTCGTAGGGCGCGTCGAGCGTGTTCGCGTGATGTACCCACTCGTAGACGGGAACCTCGGTCTCGCCGACCTGGACGTTCTCGTACACGGGCTTGTCCCGGAACGTGCCGTTGGGAACCCACTTGTAGACGGGCTTCTGGATGGTCTCGGTGCTCGCAATGAACTGCTCTTGGGATTTCTGGGTGACTTGCTCCACCTGGGTCGGCTCCCCTGGCAGCGTCGGCTGGGTCTTGACCCACTCGCGACCGTTGAACGCCGCGGCCTGCTCAAGGGTGAAGTTCCACTCGTTCGAGTTCCCTCCATCGACGACCCCGCTCCCACCCCACTGGGGCCGATAGATGTCGCCGATGACGACGTTGCCCCCGGCTGTAAGGCCCAGCGCGTTCGTCTGGCCCGAACTGCTGATGCCAAACTGGCGGTCGTAGCCGTCGGTGGCGTCGTTGTATTCGAGGTCGCCCAGGACGTAGATGTTCCCGCGCACCCAGAGTGAACCGGCGCCCTCGATAGGGCCCGAGATGATCAGGTCGCCGTCGATGGCCACGCGTCCATCCAGCCGAATCGGATCGAGCTCGGTGCCCGTCAGGACGACGTTGCCAACGGTGCCCGATGGAAGCGAGGTCTCGGTCCCTGCCAGGAGTGCGCTGGCTGCTGCCGCGGTAGAAATCTGGGTCCCTGTAGCGCTCAGCCCAATTCGACCCCCGTTGATCGAGCCGGCAAAGACGGCGGTCGTGGCATTGAATTCGTTGTCATCGACGACGCGGTTGTTGGCGCCGTCGGTCGTGAGGTCACCGGTCGCAAGGTCGACGCCGCCATCATCTCGGAAGGGGAGCGGGAAGGACCCAGGCATCTCACCGTCCACCTGGTCAGGGGCGTTGAGGTAGTTGAGGTAGAGGTTCTCGTAAGGCGCTGGAGCGCTCGGATCCGCTGGCGAGAGGTTCTCCATGCTGAGGCCACCGAACGAGTCGGCAAGCACTCGGCCTTCGCCATTTAGCTCGGCCGCCTTGAGGTTCAGCGAGCCCCAGTCAGTGATCGGGTCACCGTGCTCGTCGATACCGCTGCCGCCCAGATAGAGCGTGCCCGCGATCGTCGAGTCTGGGTCATCCCTGAACTGGAAGCTCTCGATGGAGCCTACGCGGGCGCGCCCTGGGCCGGCGGGGCCGGCCGCTCCGCCCATGCTATACACGCGCTCGACGTCGTCGACGTTGGTGTGGCACATGATGCAGTTGATGTTGTTGGCGAGGAGTGCGAAGTCAAGTCCTTGCCAGCTGGGTGCCTCGATCGAGAAGACATCTGTCACCGTGTGGGTGAGCGCGCGCTGGCCCTCCGTCGTGGTGGTGAGCGAGGTGACGAAGAGGGAGATGACGCGTCCCTCGTCCTCTCGATGCACCGACACGGAACCAATCGTGGTGTCGCCAAGGATGAGCTCGCCCGCGCCATTCCGGGACAGGCCGATGAGATTGGTGTAGTCGACTGGGGCCGGCACCTGACCCGCCTGATTCAGCAGGCCAAGTCCGTCGAGGTGGTTGCGCAGCGTCAGCAGCGTCGTGTCCGCGCCGCCCATGATTTGGGCATAGCTCACCCAGATCGACTGCGCCGTGAGACGGTTGATGCTGTTCGCAGAGCGCTTGATCTCGAAGCGGCCCGAGCGCGTGCTGGCAGCCCGCGAGCCGTCGGCGGCCGTATTGAGGAACGCCGCCATCAGGGTCGTGAGAACCGCGAGCAGGATGAGAACGGTGACAAGCGAGCTCCCTCGCCTCGCTGTTCCCTGCGGGCCCGCCGGCGTGACCCCAGCCGCGAGCGGCAGTCGAGCGGCAAATGGGCAGGTGGAGTCGTGGCGGCGACCGTCGGAGGAGCGGACCGGCGCCTGGCGGCGTGGATACTTCATTGGCGAGGGGAGGCGTGACGCGTTTGGCAGACTTCTCAGTCGACCGAGTGCATCGACCCCTGAGGATCGGGCAGAGGAGCGGATCTCGCTTTTGGCCCGCGCCCTGGGCCTCAAGTCTCGATCCAGGCCACGGATCCGCCTGACTATGCGTCAGAACGTAACTCCAGCCCCAGGTGTCCCAGAAGCTCGCGGAGGTCCCCTGGGATCCGAGCCCGTAGGTCCAGCGGCAGAGGCGCCTCAACCCGGAGGCGCTCGGCGTGGAGCGCCTGTCTGGGATGTAGCTGGCAAGGCTCCTCCCTGTACCACTCCTCACCGACCAGCGGGTGCCCAAGGGATGAGAGATGGATGCGAATCTGGTGCGTTCGACCGGTGGAAATCTCGGCGCGTATCGCGGCGAATCCC
>JBLIHL010000036.1:0-19736 GCA_047635895.1 Paracoccaceae bacterium
GCCGATCAAGGCCACGTTCACCTTCGACAAGGATGGCTCCGAGGTTGTCCTCGACCCCGAGAAGGTGCGCTACACCGGCGCGGCCGGCGAGCGTTGGATCGGCTGGGATCCGGTTGGCAAGAGCCCGACCTTCCACATCAAGGACGCCGAGACCGGCAAGGTCCTCGTCGACGCTGTGTTCCCGGGCTCGTGCTGAGGCCGCGGGTTCGTACCGGCCGCCGTGAGCGTGCCGACTAACAACGTCGTGATCGAGATGATTGCTAAGAACTGGGCCTTTGGCGAGCTGCGTGGCAGCGGCCAGCCTGGCCTCTGAGTCTATTTTGGGCCCATCTTTGGGCCGACTCTTGGGCCTACTTTTCGGGCCCTACCCCATGAGCCTCACTGAGTCGGGTGCACGTTCGCGGACCCGACACTCTTTCTTGTCTTTGATGTCTTCTCTTCCCATGGCGGCGCGCGCCGCCGTCGCGTGGATGCTCATTGGCATCGGCGCTGCTGCGCCCTCATTGCAGGGTTCCGCCGCCTCGAACGACCCCGTTCTCGCCGTTGGCGGCTCGATCCCGGTCCAAGTCGTGGCGGGCAAGCTTGTCGTGACTTGCGACCTGGCGACCTCCGCCAACCGCATCCCGGTCAACCTGTTTCTCGAGAACGAGGGCAGGCACGGGCTGCAGCTTCACAACCGGGCCGCGGCCACCCTCCGTGCCGAGTCGGCCGACGGTACGCCTCGTCCGATCACGATGCTCTTCCCCGGCTTCCGGGTCGAGGTTCCCGCGCGCGAGCTCGGGCCCGAGGACTTCTTTGAGGAGTTCACGAAGTACCACTCCGCCGAGATGGGCGAGAACGCACTCGTGGGGTCGATTGGCGTCGAGATACTGAAGGACTGGACGGTCACGTTTGCCCTGGCTGACGGCGAGATCCGGCTTGAACCACCTGCGTCCAAGGAAGCCGTTGCGTCGACGCCTGGTGGGCTCGTTAGCTCAGTCTTCGTTGAGTCGGACGGCACCGTAGTCGTGCCCTTGTCACTCCTCGATGACATGGCCTGGCTGCCCGTACGGTGGAACTCAGGCGAGCCCGCCGGCTTCATGCTTGGCACTTCCCAGTACGACACTCGCATCGACGCGCGCGCTGCGCGCAGCGTCGGAAGGCCCGCTGGCGATGTCGGTCCGGTGAGGATCGGTGAGATCAACCTGGGTGAGTACGTGGCGCTCCGACCCGAGGACGTTGTCGAGGTGCACCCTGACCTGGCGCTTGGCATCACCGGCATCGGGCTGCTCGAGTCCCTTGAGGTTCGCGTGGACCGTGCTCGCCGCGAGGTCCGCCTCAGGCCCGTTCGGGCGGCCAGCTATCCCGAAGAGGACTTTGCGTTCTTCCGGGCGCGCGCCGAGGAGAGCCCCGAGGCCCTGACCAACTACCTCGAAGATCACCCCAAGTCGCGCCTCTCCCGCGAGGCAGCGCGACTTCTCCTGGACTACTCGCTGGCCGACATGGCGCCGCTAGAGGAAGTCCAGTCCGCCGTGAAGTGGATCTTCGAGACGATGGCCGGCGACCTGCGGACGACGCGGATGCTCGACCTGATGAAGGAGATGGCCGACGAGGGCGAGACCAACGTGATCGTCGCAGCCGGGGAACTTGGCGTCGAAGCCGGCCGGGACGACCGCTATCCCAACGCGGTCCACGAGGTGCACGGCCTGCTCGGCCGGACGCTGTTCGACCAGGGCGACGGCGACGCGGCGTGGCGCCATCTGCTGTCGGCGGCCTTCGGACTTCCGGAGAACGGTCGCGTGAACTATGACCTCGGCCGCTTCTACGAGAGCCAGAAGCGCTATCGCCGCGCATTCTCCCGCTACGTTCAAGCGGTGATCAGCCCCGAGACCGGCGGCCTCGCGATCGACGCGATGCAGCGCGTTCAGCCGCTGCTTGCGGCGGACGGAGACGACACGCGCGAGCCCTACTCGGTCGCGATGGTGGAGCGGATGATCGCCGGCAAGGTGCGGAGCTTCGGCGCATCGAGCCCCTTCGTGAAGTCGAAGGAGACGCCGGTGCTGCGCACGGTGCTCGTCGAGTTCTTCACGAACGGTCACTACGGGAACGAGCTCCGCGGCGGCGCCATCGGTGGGGCCCTCGGGATGGAGGGCCTGATCGGTCACTTCTCGCCGGATGGAGGCGTCGGTGAAGGCGGCGTGCAGATCGCGTCGTACGACACCGTGGAGCCCAGCGCCGGCGAGCTGGAGGAAGCGAACGTTGTCTTCCTCGAGTACCACATTCCGGACCCGCGTCCGGACGCGCTCTGCACCACTCTCGCTGCGCGCCGCTCGGGCGAGCTTCGCGTCGGGGGCCCCAACGTCATCGTGATCGATGGCCAGATTCGTTCACCCGGAGCCGCCAAGTGGCGTGAAGCCGAGGAAGTCTACAACCGAGGTCGGCGCGCCACGCTTGACCGCCTCGCTACGCTGGGGGATCACGAGATCGATCTCCTCGGGGCCAGCTTCGAGGACGGCGTGCTGTCCGGCTCCGTCGAGGTCTACGGACCGCGCGGCGACAGCTTGGCAGTCGAAATCGTGCTGGCCGAGGGCCGCGTTCTTTACCCCGGATCGAGCGGCGTGGTCGTTCACCGACGCGTGGCCCGTGGCTCGCTACTCGGTGAGTCAGGCCCGCTCGCGTTCAGCGCTGAGACCGTCGGGGACGACGATGACGATGTCGTCTTCGAGTTCAGCCGCGCCGTGTCCTCCATTGAAGACGAGATGGCCGCGCACCTCGACGCACTCGAGACGGAAGGCGTCGGCAGTGCGCCCAGGATCTCCATGAAGATCGACTCGCGAGAGATGCGCGTGATCGCGTTCCTTTACGACAAGAACTCAGGCGCCGTTCTGTCTGCCGACGAGCTGATCCCAAGCGGCATTCCCGTCGATGGCGTGGATATCCTCGACCTCGATGTCGACACCAAGGACGAGGACGGGCGCTGATGGGCACGGATTCAAAGGACACAGGTGGGGCTAGGAGCGTAGGCAACGGCGCGAGCGCGGACCATCATCCAGCGCTGCGCCTTGAGCTCGACGCGATTGTCCAGAAAGCCAGTGACGATCTGAGCGCTGCGTACAGCCAGCGCGAGTTCGCCAGGATCCTTCGGGCGTCACTGCCGCTCATTGCGCTCGTGCCGTTTTTCTATCTGCTGATGCAGCTCGCTTACTGGGGTGCCGGTGGCAATCCGCGGCTGGCGTCCGCGTTCTTCGTAGCGCTCGCGGCCGTCGCTCTGCCGCTTGCGTTCGCATGGCTTGGCTCGCGGGAGGCGCGTCGCGTGGCGATTGCGCGCGGGCGTGCCATGGGGGCGGTCGATCGACAGCTTGAGCTTGAGGGTCGCCTTCAGGCGGCAGACGACTTTGTTCACCGCTCGCTTCTGACCGGCTTTGAACGGGCGGCCATCGAAGACGCTTCCACTCGAACGAACGCCGCGAAGAGCGTTTCGCTCCAACACAAGCCAGCGCTGGTTCAATGGGGGCGTGCGAGCGTGGTTTGGGCGACGGCTGGCGTGGTCGCGATCCTCCTATCCCTCTGGGTGGGCACCTTCGAGATCCAGGAGCGCTACCGCGCGCTTCTCTCCGAGGACACCCTGGTGGCTGCGGGCGGCGAGATGGCCGAGACCGTGATCGAGGAATCAAGCCAGGCCCCGGACATGCAGGAACTTCCCGAGCCCAAGGCCTTGGAATCCCTGAATCGCAAGAAGCAGGCAGCCGCGGCGCCTGAGCGGGCCGACGCCTCGCCGGACATCTCGGAGAGCGTCAAGGAGTCGGCGGGCAAGACGGGCGCAGGACGTTCGTCCGGAGCGCTCTCGTCGTCGGCCGGCAGTGAGTCGCGCAGTTCGCCTTCTGCCCAAGGCCAAAGCTCTGAGCCTGGCGATCGCGAGAAGAAGGCGAAGAAGCGGCCGAAGAAGAAGCCTAGCGCGATGAACGAGGAGCCCGCTCCCGAGGAGAAGCCGGAGGACGAAGAGTCCGGCGCAACGGCGGGCAAGGGCTCGTCGAAGGGTTCCAACAAGAACCCGACGGCCTCCGACTGGAAGAGCCGCGACCAGGTCACCGAGTCGGATGATCAGGAGATCGACGACGATGAGGAGGCTGAGGACGATGAAGAGTCCCAGGAGAACCGCGGCGGCGTGCAGCCGAGTCTGCGCGACCGGCGGCCGCCGGTGAGCCGGGACCTCCAGATCGGCTTTGGCAACCGTCCGAACCCCGATGCCAACGGGCGCGGTGGGCCGTCAGAGCAGAAGAAGTCTCGCGGCGTCGCGTCGCTCGTGCTCGGCGTTCCGATCCCCGACCGCATCAAGGGGCGCCCGGGCCCCGGGCCTACCAAGATCACCCAGGAGCGTATTGAGCCCCAGGCGGAAGAGCCTGGCTCCATCGACGCTACGCCGCGAATCGCGCGCAAGAGGCCGACGGGACCCCTGGGCAACCTGGATCTCGATCCAGGTCTCAAGGCGCTCGTTCGCCGCTATTTTCTGAACCGCCGGGCGACGCTCTAGTCCTTAAGATTCGCCGTCCCGGACCCTTCGACTGACTCCTATTTTCTTTCCTGCAACCATGAGTTCCAAAGACGCCAGCGCCGCGCGTGAAGACGCGCAGGCCTTCATCGAGACCTTCCAGACCATCAAGGGCGAGGTCTCCAAGATGATGGTGGGCCAGGATGACGTGATCGACGGCGTCCTGACGGCGCTCATGGCCGGTGGCCACGTGCTGCTCGAGGGCGTTCCCGGCCTGGGCAAGACGATGATGGTCTCGTCGCTTGGCCGCGCGGTCCACCTGAGCTTCAGCCGGATTCAGTTCACGCCGGACATGATGCCCGCGGATGTTCGCGGCACCTCGGTGCTCGTGGAGACGGAGGGCGGTGGCCACGAGCTGCAGTTCGAGGAGGGCCCGATCGTGGCCAACCTCGTGCTGGCGGACGAGATCAACCGCGCAACGCCCAAGACGCAGTCCGCGCTGCTCGAGGCGATGCAGGAGCGTCAGGTCACGGTGGGGAAGCGGACCATTCGGCTTGAAGAGCCTTTCTGCGTCATGGCGACCCAGAACCCGGTTGAGCAGGAGGGCACCTACCCGCTGCCCGAGGCCCAGCTCGACCGCTTCCTCTTCAAGCTCGTCGTCGGCTATCCGGAGGAAGCGGACTACAAGGAGATCCTGCGCCGGACCACGAGCGACACCGAGGTCGAGCTCCAGCCGGTGTCCACAGGCGAGGCGGTCAACAAGATGCGCAAGATCGTGCGTTCTGTGCCGGTGCCCGATCATGCTGAGGACTACGCGATCCGCCTCGTGATGGGGACGCAACCCGGGAGCCAGTACGCGCCTGCCCTTGTGAACAAGTACGTGGCGCTCGGGTCGAGCCCGCGCGGTGCGCAGTCGCTCCTGCTCGGCGCCAAGGTGAAGGCGCTGCTCGCGGGCCGCTTCGCCGTCGCCGTCGAGGACATCCAGGCCGTGGCCTTGCCCGTGCTCCGCCATCGCGTGCTGATAAACTTCGAGGGCCTGTCGGAAGGCGTGACGTCTGAGAAGATCGTCGCCGAGGTTCTCGCGTCCGTGGAAGCCGCTGCCGGCGCGACCGCGTGATTCAGGCAAGTGGTAGCGAGGCACCGGTGACCCTGCCGGACCTCTTCTCGACGGAGTTCATGGAGGCGGCCCAGCGGCTGCGCCTCGTCGCAAGGCGTGTCGCTCCGCGCGGGCGCTTTGCCGAACAGCGGTCGAAGTCCAAGGGCTCGGGCCTCGAGTTCCAGGACTATCGTCCGTACACCCATGGCGATGACTTGCGGGCCATCGACTGGAACGTCTATCGGCGGCTCGGTCGCGTTTTCGTGCGCCTCTTTGAGGAGCACGAGGACCTTCCGCTGTATCTGCTGCCTGACGTTTCCAAGAGCCTTTGGATCGAGTCGCGGCCCCGCGTCATCGCCGGCCTCCAGGCGTCTCTGGCGCTCGCGGCTGTTTCGCTAGGCGCCCACGACAGCGTGGGCGTGTTTCCGTTTGCGGACGATCTTTCGATCCTCCAGCGCCCGACCTCGGGCAAGGGGCGGCTCTCGACGCTGGCGGCTCGGATGCAGACGCTGCAGCCGGGCGGCAGCACGGACCTGCGGACCTCACTCAAGCGGTTCGGCGGCATGCGCCTGCGCCCGGGACTTGTGGTCATCGTGTCCGACTTCTTCGACGAGGGCGGGCTAGAGGCGATCGAGGCGGCGGTGCGGAGCGTGCGGCACAAGCTGCTGTTCGTCCAGCTGGTCCGCCCCACGGACCGCGAGCCGAAGGCGCTCGTTGGAGACCTTCGACTTGTCGACTGCGAGACCTCGGACGCCCAGGACGTTTCCATTTCACCCGCCGTCATGCAGCGCTATCAGGCCGCCTACGATCGTTTCTCAGAGGGACTCGCCGCGCTGGCACGTTCCCGCCAAGCAGGGCTCCTCGCCCTCGATGTTGAGGGTGACGTGGTCCCGCAGATCGCTTCGCTGTTTGAGAACGGACGGAGGGACGTCTAGTGGCATTCGACGCATTGACGCCGGGTGCGCACGCATTTCTGGCACTCGCTCCCACCCAGATGTCCGTCGGCGCAATGGCGCTCGGTCTGCTGGGCCTCGGCGCGCTACTCTTCGCGCTACAGCGCCTGCGCGTGCGGCATCGTTCCCAGCTGGTCGTCACGACGCTCTTCTGGCGCGAAGCGCTCGAGGAGTCGCGGGCGCGCACGCTGTTTGAGCGCTTCCGACACCCTTTGACCTATCTGCTCCTGGCACTGATCGGTGGCCTCTTGTGGCTGTCCGTGGCCCGCTTGGAGTCGGATCGTGGGGAGGGAGTTCAGCACACGTTCCTCCTGGACGCTTCGGCTGGGATGGCCGTGGGCGACCGCTTCGCGCGGGCCGTGGATGCCCTGGCCGCTGAGCTTGAGAACACGCCGCGCGAGCGCACCGAGGTGCTTCTCTGCGGCAACGGCGTTCGGACCGTGCTGGCGCCGGGCGAGGATCGTGCGCTGCTGGTAGCGAGGCTTGCGAACGCGAAGCCCGTGGCCGTTCCTTCGTCGGTCGAGCGCACGCTTGTCTCCGCGGCGGCACAGGTCCGCGGTGAAGCGGGAGCGCCTCACCGCTTTGTGATCGTGGGGGACGGACCGATTGATCCGTCCACGTCCGCGGCGCTCAGCGGCGGCGATTGGATCGAGCGTCTGCCTCTCTCCGAAGCAGCAGCCCAAGCCGGGGATGGCTCCAGCGATGTTTCTGGCGGTGTCCCCATGGAAGGGAACGTCGGCATTACCGCGCTGGGTGTCTCTCCCGCCGCGTCGGGTTCGTTCGACGCCGTGGACGTGATGGTGCGGGTGGAAGGGCAGAACGTGTCGGCGCATCGGATGACGATCTCGCTGGGCGGCCAGTCCGTAGCGGGGGCCCAGCGGCGCAGCGGCGCGAACGGAGCTCTCGAGTACATCATCCGAGACCTCCGTCCCGCGTCGGCCTCCGCCGCGGGCGCACGACTCCTGGTGGCGGCCCTCGAAGCGAGCGGCGCTGCCAACCAGCTTGACATGGACGATCGCGCGGAGATCCTGCTTCCGGAGCTGCGACTGATCCGCGTGCTATTGTCGCCTTCGGGCGTCGAGGCGGCGGATGCTGCGCTCCGTTCGGCCTGTTTGGCGGATGGTGCGATTGAGATCGTCAACGCTCCGGCACGTGCGGACATCGTGATCGGCGGGACGCCCGCCGCGGGCTTGGTGGATCTGCCTTCACTGCTCGTGGCGTCGTCCGCGGGTCAGGAGCATGCCTTTGAGGTTCACGACCCAGCGGTGGACGATCCGGACGCGCTGCTGGCAACGGCCCTCGGCGCCCTGGCGCTGGACCGCATCGATGCGGCGCGCCTGGCGAGCGAGATCGGGCGGCCGCTGTCACTTGGTGCTGCCTCCACATCGGGTGGTCCGCGAGCGATCTCGGTCTGGTCCGAGCTCTTCGACCCGACCCGTTCCTCGTTCACCGAGTCGCGCGCGTTCCCCGTCGTCGTGGGCCGAGCGGCCCGCTGGCTTTCAGGGACGCCCGACATCATTCCCTACCGCCCACGCGGCCGGCCCCAGCCGGTTCGTCTTGCGGGCAATGCGGCCATGGCGCTCTACCCCTGGGAGGTCAACGATCGCGAGGCCACCTTGGGGGCACCGGGTCTGCTCGACCCCGGGACGACGCTTCGTGCCGGCCTGAGCGCGGCTCCGAGCGATGCCGACCGTGAAAACTACCCCGCGACGGGTGGGGCTGGACCCTGGCGTTTCGCCACCTGGGTCCTGGTTCTTGTTCTGGCGCTCCTTGTATCCGAGTGGATCCTCTATCAGCGCGGGAGAATCGCCTGACGCCCATGGATTTCCAAGCTCCCGCCTGTTTGTTGTTTGGGCTTCTGGCCGTCGTGCCGTGGCTACGCCACCGTAGCCTGACGCCGACGGAGTCCAAGCGAGACGCGATGCACTCAGTATTGCGTTCGATGGCCATCGTTCTCGTGGCCCTGGCGATGGCACGCCCCGTGCTGCTCTCGTCGGTCGACGAGCGTTCACGCGCGATCCTCTGGGATCGCAGCGCTAGCGTTTCTGCCGCGGTGGATGAAGCAGCGCGCGTTCGCGTGCTGAGCCTCCTGGAGGAGTCTCAGCAGCTGGATCCCGCGCCTCGCCTGACCCTCGTGGAGATCGCACCCGGGGCCGACGTGCCCCGCGTCGCTGTGAACTCCGACGTGGACTTCGAGTCCGTGATCGTGAGGGGCGCAGTGGCCGTAGGGGGCTCCCAGGGGCGCGTCGAGACGACGCCGTTGGCGGCTGGGCTCGAGGCCGCGCTGCGCGCCGGTCGGGGCTCTAGTTCACACCGTGTGACGATCCTCACCGACGGCCTGGGGACGGACCCCGCGACCGTGGACGGTGCATCGCTGGCGGCTGCTGGAGACGTCATCGCACGCGACGGTGCCACCTTGGAGTGGCTCCGCCTTCCGGGCGTGAAGGGTGACCTTCGCGTGACGGGTTTGGGTGCGGCCGAGGCGCTGCATGCCGGCGTGACCGGCCGCGTCACGGTTGGGCTAGAGGGCGGCGGCCAGGTCGTGGATCTGGTGCTGCGCGTAGACGACCGCGAGGCCGCGCGCGCCGAAGGCGTGCGCATCGACGGTGCCATCGAGGTCGAACTGACGTTCGAGCCGGAGGAAGCGGGCTTCTTGGACGCAACGATCGAAGCGGTCCTGGTCGAAGGTCTGGATCCGCGTGAGGGCGGGGACTTGGTGCGGGCCGCGACGCTGCCCGTGCAGCCCGCCCGCAGCGTTCTGTACTTCGGCGATCGCGTCGAGGGTGGAGCCGCGCGCCTTGCGGAGCTCATCGGGCCAGGCTTCGAGGTCGTGGACGCTGCGAGCTTCCTCGGCTCGGATGGTTCCGATACTCGAACGGGTGGCGGCGCGGAGTCGGCGCTCACGTCCGCGGACCTCATCATCCTGGACGACCGACCCGCGAGTCTCGTTCCCGCTCCGCTGCAGGAGGCCATGGTGCGCGCGGTCCAGGACCACGGCGTCGGCCTCATGATGTCGGGCGGCGAGGCTGCCTTCGGTCCAGGCGGCTACCACAATCAGCCGCTGGAGGAGATCCTCCCCGTCGAGTTTGTCCAGAAGGAAGAGAAGCGCGACCCGAGCACCACGCTCGTGGTGATTATCGACACCTCTGGATCCATGGGCGGCAATCGCGTCCAGCTGGCGAAGGAAGTCTCGCGTCTTGCGATCCGGCGCCTTCTGCCGCACGACAAGGTCGGGCTCGTCGAGTTCTACGGCGCCAAGCGCTGGGCCGTTCCGATCCAGCCTGCGTCGAACTCGATCGAGATCGAGCGCGCGCTCAACCGGCTGGACGCGGGCGGCGGCACCGTCATTCTCCCCGCGATCGAAGAGGCCTACTACGGACTCAAGAACGTCCGGACGCGCTACAAGCACGTCTTGATTCTGACCGACGGCGGCGTGGAGACAGGCTCGTTTGAGCCGCTGCTCAGGCGCATGGCCGACGACGGGATGACGGTGTCGACGGTGCTCATTGGGCCCGACGCGCACTCTGAATTCCTCGTGAACATCGCGAACTGGGGCCAGGGTCGCTTCTACTCGGTGCCGAACCGATTCAGCCTGCCGGAGATCCTGCTCAAGCAGCCTGCAAGCGCCAAGCTTCCCGCCTACAGGCCCGGTGAAACCCAAGTGGTGTCGCCGACGATCGCTCCCGCTTGGTGGGGCGAGCTCGATCCGGTAGAGGGCGTGCCCGCGCTTGGCGGCTACGTGGAGACGAGGCTGCGCGGAGGTGCGGCGAGCGTTCTTGAAACCGCCGATGAACATCATCCGATCGTTGCGTCGTGGCGCCACGGTCTAGGTCGCGTGACGGCCATGACGACCGAGCCCACGGGGCCGGGCACTGAGCCCTGGTCGAGCTGGTCCGACTACGGCGCCTTCCTGAGCCGCGTGCTCGAGCGGACGGCCTCGGACACGTCGGCACCGTTCGCGTTCCAGCTCACGGCGGACGCGGGTGGCGCGATGCTAGTGGCCGAGCGTCGGACGATGGATGAGCTGGTGGAGCCCTTCGCCGAGCTGATCCGTGAGGACCTCCTGGATGCTGAGGCCATCGAGTGGCAGCGCGTGGCGCTTGATCGCTACGAGGCGAGGCTTACGTTCCAGAGGCCCGATGAGTCGATCCGAATCGCCGCCACCTCGCGTGGACCGGCCGGACGAAGCCGTTCCGCCACGTTTGTTGCGCTCGATGCACCGACTGTTCGGGCGCCGGAGCTGCAGGTGTCGGTCGCCTCCACGGGCGCGCTTGAGTCACTTGTGCGCTGGAGTGGTGGAGACATCGCCCCGTTCGACGCGTCGGCTGAGGCGCCCCGCGCTTTCATGGACGACGCCATGGATCGCCCGCTGAAGCTCCGAGAGCTGAGCCCTTGGCTCGCCCTCTTGGCTCTCCTGTTCTATCTCGCGGATATTGTTTACCGCCGCTGGCCGAGGGCCGTTTCGTGAAAGTCGCTATCCGCCAACGTGTCGCTTCGGCGACTCTCTTCGTCGCCGTCCTCGCACTCTCTACTTGGCCGCTCCAGGCCAACGTCCTGCAGAAGGGCGCGGGCGCTGACGAGGGAGCGACTGCCGCTCAGAAAGTGACGGTGCTCGACGCCGAAGTAGCGGCTTACGCGGAGTCCACGCTCCAGCAGCCCATCGAGGCCCATCGCCCAAAGGAGATGGAGACCGAGCTGTATGCGCGAGCACTCGCGAAGCACGGCGAGGTTGAACCCCTGATCACGTTCCTGGATGGTCGTGCGAAGGAGGCCGAGGAGGCCCACTGGCAGCTGAATGCGACGCGCCTGGCCGCGCACATGACGTGGCGTTACGGTGACCTCGAAGAAGCGCTGGAGCGGTTCGACGCGATGCTAGCGGCGGACGTCGATGGGGCCGCGCGGGACCTGGATGCGCTGCTGTCGCGCGCGCGTCTCCTGGATGCGCTGGGTCGTTCCAAGGATGCCCTGGCGGCCTACGGCGACACGGTGTCGCTCATCTCGGATGCGGCGGTTTCGAGCCGCGTGCAGCTGCGCATGGCGCTCATGTCCATGGAGAGCGGCGACGAGGAGCGCAAGGACGCCCTGGCGGAGTTCGCGCTCCATGAGGGTCAGTCCCTCGAGCTGCGGAATCGCTCGGCCGTTGTGCTCGCGCTGTTGGGCCGCCCTGCGGAGGCGGCCAACCTGTACGTGGTGGAGCTGCCCGACGTCGGGGAAACAGACGCCACGGCCAAGGAGCGCAAGGCCGCCCGGAAGTCGGCGGCGAACGGAGAGCTTCGGATCGCCGAATGGGCGATCCGCGCAGAGGACTGGCCCCGTGCCCAGGCGGCCGCATGGCGCGCGATGGAGCTCGGCACCGTCAAGCGAGAGATTCGCTACGCGCTGACGCTTCTGGCAGAGGCTCACCGGGGCGACGAGTCCCTGAGGGGACTTCTCGTGCGCTTCGATGCAGATCAAGCGACGCTGCCCGCCGAAGCCCGTGAAGCGTGGATCGACCTTCTGCGCGAGACGGGTCAGTTCCAGGAGGCGATCGATCTGGCGCTCGGGGAGCAGGCCGATGCCTTCTCCCGCGAGGAGCGTCGCCGCCTTCTGGAGATGTACCGTGAGGCTGGGCGAGACGATGAGATGGTCGCCGTCTACCTCGACTGGATGGGGGCGGAGCCGCGGGAGCTGATCTGGCGCAAGGGACTCTCGCGTCACTATCTGGAGAGCGGCGACCGCGAAGAGGCTGTGAAGGTCTGGCGCGGGTGGTTCGACGAGTACGAGTCGAAGGGCGAGGCTCCCAAGGCCCCGCTCGAGGCCGCGGAGGCTCTGGAGTCCCTGGGGCTGGACGACCTGGCGATCTACGCGTCGGAAGCGGCTCTGGCGGCGCACAAGGCGGACGGGGAAGGGGACGGCGAGGCGGCTCTTCTGTTCCTGTACGACCTGCACCGCGATCGTGGCGATCTGGAGAAGGCTCGCGTTGCTCTGGAGCGGCTGGACGAGTTTGCAGATCCAGAATCACCGGCGCGCATGCCGCTGTCGGACTGCTTCGAGAGGCTCGGCGAGCTTGAGGAGGCCGTGCGCGTTCTTGAGAACGTGCGCGAGGCGCGCGGCGTGGCGCGCGCTGGCGAGGACCTCGAGATGCGGCTTGCATGGCTCTACTCCGAAGTCGGCGAAGAGGAGGAAGCGCTGGCGCTCTGGCGCGATCTCTGGAGCCGCGTCAAATCGGTGGCGCGCGGCCGCTTCGTCGAGGACCGCATGATGACCGTGGCTGCGCGCCTGGGCGTGCTGGCCGACATTGCCGTTGAGCTCGAGCGAGCGCTGGCGGCCGGTGAGGCCTCCGAGCGTGAAAGCGGGCTGCTCGTGCGTCTCTACACCAAGGTCGGCGACGCCGTTTCCGCGGCCGAGATCGTGGACGAGTTCCTGGCCCAGTCGGGCGGGACCGAGCTGGACGCGCTGACCGAGAAGGCGCGGGTCTATCTCTCCTGCAACGACTTCTATCACTACGAGAAGGCGGTTGCGCGACTGATCACGCTGGATCCCGACGGGCGGCCGGACTACTTCCGCCAGCTCGCGATGAGCCAGCTCGAGCGAGGCAAGCCCGACCAGGCGCGCCGGACCCTGATGAAGCTCAAGGGCCTCGACGGCGAGGGCGTGACGGACGACAGCGCGCCGGAGTTTGAGGCGGGCGTGCTCGCTCTCTCCGGCATGCGCGAGGAGGCGATCCAGGCCTACCGGCGCGGGCTCGCGGCTCACCCGGAGCGGATCGATTCGTATCTGCTCATGGCCGGGCTCATGAAGCAGGTCGACGAGTCAGATCGCGCCGTGGGGATGTTCCAATACCTCGCTGAGACCGCCGAGCGCGACGACCTGTTCACGATCGCGATCGACGGCCTTCTCAACATGGTTGTCGATGCGCCGCCCCGGCCCAAGATGCTGCAGTGGGCGCGTCGGATCACGCTGGAGCGGCTCGCCGCCCGTGAAGACGCACCGTATCTTTATCAGCTGCTCAGCGACCTCTCCGAGGAGACGGACGACCAGAAGGGCCAACTCACGGCCCTTGAGAATTCGTTAGCAGCCGCGGGCCCGCGCCGCGCTTCGATCCTGCGCGAGCTGATGGATCTCTCGAAGCCAGCGCGTAGCTCCTTCGGGACTCCGGCGCGTGATGGGGACAGTGCGCGCCAGCTCGCCTTCGGGCGACGGCTCGTGGGACTCGGTGAGCTTGTACCGCCTGACGTCTACCTCGACCTCGGGGACGCTTTCCTCGAGGCTGACGACGCAGCGTCCGCGGCGCGGACTTTCGACCTGACGCTGGAGTTCCCGGACGGCGAGCTCTACCAGCAGCAGTCGGCCGAGCGGTTCGAGAAGGCTGGCTACGTGGACCGAGCGCTGGAGCGTTACCAGCGGGTCCTCAGCGCCAGCCCGAGCGACGTTCCGCTACTCGCCAAGGTGGGTGAGCTGGAGGAGGCGCTCGGACGTGATGCCTCAGCGCTTGGGCTGTACTCCCGTGCGCTCGACATTCTCCTCCGCCGCAAGCCGCTCTTTGAGCACGCGGAGAAAGAGGACACGACGACCAACCGCTGGGCCCCGAAGAACGTCGACGAGTTCGATCAGTTCAAGGGCCGCGTGATCACCGGGGTCCTCACCTCGCTCAAGGATCGGGCAGCGGTGAAGACTTTCGTCGAGGACCAGCGAGCGCTGATCCGGGGCGAGATTCCCGAGGGTAAAGCGGGCCGCGACGCCGCGCTTGCCGCGGGCAGGACGGAAGGCGACGGTGCGGGCGACGCGAAGCCTGACGTCGAGTCTGAAGTCGAGGCTGAATTCAGCGGCTTCGCGGATCATCCACGCATTCTCGAACGCGCAGCTATCGTTCGGCGCGCTGCGTTCGCTAGCGACCTGCTCGAACAGGTCGAGACCATGGACCGGAACCTTCTGGCGGCCTTCCCGGGGGATGAGAAGCTCCTGGAGACCGCGGTGGAGGCTCGCCTTCGATGGGGGCGCTCCGAGTCGGCGCGTCTGCTTGTGACGGACGCTCTGGAAGACCCGGCGGAGCGAGCCGCTTGGCTCGGACGGCTCGGGCTCTCCGAGTCCGGCGCCGAAGCGTCTGGGGCGGCGGCCATCGGCCCGATCGCCCTCGACGAGGCCGTCAGTCAGATTCTTCCGCTGCACGCAGCGGGGGACTTGGAGGGGCTGAAGAGCGTGCTGCGCCGCGTCGATCTCGGCGCGTTGTCCACCGAGAACACGTCGCGTGTCAGCATTCTGCTGACGGCTGCGCGTGCGAGCGGCGACAGCGAACTGGTGCTGCGCATTGCGCGCGACTGGCTGCGCTTCGACGTGGCGGAAGGCACCTCCCAATTCCAGATCAAGAACAAGGTCGAGAGCCTGCTCGGGCTCCTCGATGAGGAGACTGGCCTGGCGCTGGCTCGCTACTTTGTGGGGCTCGTTCTCGAGGACCCGGAGAAGAACGCCCGGTACGTCACGATCCTGCCCGGGTTGGCCAAGCGCTTCGGTGAGAGCGTCGTGGAGACCGAGAGCGTCCGGACGTTGCTCGACGGTTTCGGTGATCGCTACGCGTGGGGCCTTGGTCCCGTGCTGGCGCTACTGCCGCCCTCCGATCGCGTTGGCGCGATCCGCGGCGTTTGGCCGAAGCTTGAGTCCGCGAATCGCGCGAGCTTCCTGCTGAATCTCATCACCGAAGCGGAATCTGACGTGGCTCCTGAGCTCGCTGATTTTGTGGTGGAGTCGTTCCCTGCGGCGCTCGAGGAAGCGGACGACTTCATTGAGTACGCGGTCAACCAGCTGATCACCGTGACGCACAGCCACGCGACGATCGAAGCGATGGCGGCGACCGTGAAGAAGGTCAAGCCGGGTCTCAAGGGAGCGGACGCGATCGCCGTGGCGCACAGGGCTCGTCGGATGGGCGAGGACTTCGCCGCGAACGAAGAGGAGCTCGCGAACGCGGCCAGGGTCTGGAGCGCACTGCTTCAGGTCGGCGAAGAAGAGTGGGCGCTTGTTTCCGCGCGCACGTCCTTGGAGGAAGTCCTGGAGGAGGTCGCTGGGATCCGCGGGGCAGAGGCGCTGCTCAGGACGCTGGGCGAGATCGAGGAAGAGCAGGGCGTCACGCCTGCGCTGACAAAGGCACGCGCTCGCCTGCTCGCCAAGGGCGGGCAGGAAGAGCAGGCCATCGACCTTATTCGCGTGGCGCTTGAAGGTGAGCCGGAGGACCTCGATCTTCTGAACGAGCTTCGCAGTTTGCAGCTCCGGATCGGCGCGCGGATCGACGCCGCCGAGACGCTGGAGTTCGTCGCTGAACACACGCCGGGTGACTCCGCGAAGAAGCGCCACCTGCGCAGGCTGGTGAGCGAATGGACGGCCTTGCACGCGCCAGAGCGAGCGCTTGCGGCCCAGGCGCAGCTGGGCGGGAATGATGCGGGCGCGAGCGGCTCGCCGGGCCTCCCGGCAGGTCTCATTCTTCCGGCAGGTGCGACGATCCTCATGAGCGGAGTCGTCTTCAAGTCCGGTGATATGGGCAAGAAGGACAAGGGCCTGCCCAAGACGTTCGACGAGGTTAGAAAGGCGCTTGAGGCGGGCGATGAAGCGGAGGCTGCGCTGATCCTGCGGCGCCTCTGGCGTCAGTTCCCGGTCGGTCAGCCGGAGATTCCGCGCTTCTTCATGTCTCGTTACCGCGGGCTTCCTCTCGCGAACCTGAGGCTGCCCGCGCTGGAGACCGAGGATGAAGGCGAGGAGGACGTGGCCGAGAAGGGCGGACTCCTGTCGTTCAAGGCAGACGAGCCTGAGCCGCGACCGGAGCCGCCGAATGCCTACGACCTTCTGGCAACCTCCAAGGCACTCGTCGCCGAGCAGGAGCGCTTCCTTAGGACGGTGGAAGCCCAGGAACTCGATCGTCTGCAGTCCGTCCTTGAGGGCCTTCTTCGGCACTCCATTGAGGAGCAGGGTGAGGACAGCGTGCTGAAGACCCTCCTCGCCAAGGCCGAGGCGGGCACGATGGGGCGGGCGGATCAGATCCGGCTGCTGAGTCTTCTGGATCGCAACCCAGAGCAGGCGAAGGGAGCCGCGGCGCGGGCGCTCCGCGACCTTGTCCAGACCCTGCCTCCGCGCGATGCATCCCAGGTGCGGCGGCTTGCGCGCGTATTTGCGCTGTCTGGCCAGCGGAAGGAAGCGCGCGCGCTCTACCACTGGTGTGCACTCCAGCTGGGGAGCGTGATGGGCTACCAGGGTCCTGAGCAGACGGACGTGGTGACGATGGTCAGCGACCGTGAGCTCGTTCAGGAAGCGCGTGATCATCTAGAGGGAGAGGATCGGCTCGCTCTGATCGAGATGGTGCTCGATGCTTCTCGCCCGGCGGAAGGCGTGAGCCCCTGGGCGCGTAAGAGCTATGACCAGCTCGTGCTGAACACCTGGTCCGAGGTTCTCGAGCCCCAGGAGGCGCTGGAGAAGGCGCGGGGCACCGCGGAGGCCGCCATCGACCTGTCGACGGGTTTGCGACGCGCTGTGGCGCGCCGTGCGGCGCCGCTGTTCCTCCTCGCAGGCGAAGTGGAGAACGCCGTCCGCGCCGTGGAGGTGGGGATGGCCAAGCTCGACCCAGCGGACGTGACGCAGCCAACGGAGCGCTGGTACCGCGAGGACCCGCTCGAATCGGCAGGCCTCTCGACGAGCGATCTTCGTCGTCTCTTGCCGGTGGACGGGAAGGGGGTCGAGGATCCTGCGAAGTGGTTCCGCAGGCTTCGGCACGCCCTCGGTGCGTGGCTGTACGACGAGCGAATCGAGCCGTCTCAAGCCGTCAAGCCGCTGGCGCTCTTGGCCCAGCGAATGACGGAGATCGGTCTCGAAGAGGACGCCGCCGAGATCATCGAGGAGCTCAAGAGTCTTGGGGATCTGAGTCCAAGCTCCCGTCTCTGGGTGATTGATGCGGTGCGTCTTTCAGGGCAGGGCGGTTACGCGTCGATCATGGAGCGCGAGCTGCTCTCCGTGGGCAGGCTGCACCCCGAGCGTATCGCGGACGTCCTTCAGTTCGTCCTCGCCTCCGATGGGGCAGAGGCGATGCTGGAGAGCGCTGAGCCGATCCTGGAGACCAACCGAGACGAACGGGTGATCGCATTCGTCATCGAGGCCCACACCGCCCTCGGCCAAGACGCGGCGGTCGAAGCCTGGAACGCGAAACTCGAAGCGGCCAGGGCGGCAGCGATCGCGCTGGAGGCAGCGAAAGAGGCGGCGAAGTAGCGGCACGGTATCAGGAACGAATCCGCCACATTCGAACAGGACCTGGCCCCCCCCCCGGGGAGGGCAGGGCGCGCCTGTACCGATTAGTGCGTAGCCCAGCGGATCTGGTCAGGATTCCGTTCACAATCTGCCGAGGTACCCGTACTGGGGCTATGGTAGGCCTAGCCCAGTCATGAACATCCGCTTCCAGCACCTTCTCCTCGTCGCGCTCTTTGCGGTAGCACACCTGTTTGTGCAGCCGCTGGTGACGACTGGGTGGTGCATGGGCGCTGATATGGAGGGTGGGGAGTGCTGCTGCTGCCCGGACGATGCGGCTCCTACGGCGCGTTCTGGATGCTGTGGCGGGGATGAGCCTTCGGATGGCCCCGAAGGTCAACCCTCCGATTCGGAGGGCTACCAGTCGGGTTGTGGCTGCGTCATGACCCCTCCGGCGCCGATCGCCCCAGAGCGCAACGAGCCTGCTTCCACCGAGCTTGGTGAAGGCTTGATGGCCGTTACGGCGGGCCAGAATCCGCTCCTCTCGGGCCTATGGCCCAGCCTGGCGGTGCGGGCTGCTCGGCCCCCGAATCGACCACCAAGAGTGGTCAGCAAGGCCTCACCGGCCTTCACTCAAGTCTTCCGACTTTAAACGGGCGCTCGCTTCTTGCGAGACGCTTGGGGCCTCCGTTGTGGGGCTGCGACTAGAGTCGCCTGAGCGGATGAACTCCCTATGCAGTAGGGGCTTTGTTCCGCCACATCGAGTGCCACTGCGCCAAGAAGCGAGCCACGCCATTGGCTGCATAGCGCCCTGTTATGGGCTTTGCCGTGCAGCCGTTGACCTTCCGTTCTTGGTCGTGATAGGGACTTTCGATGTACAGCTACACACGGCTTCTGCCCCAAGCGGCAGCGGCCATGCTCATCCTCTCCGGGTGCGCCACTAAATACGACGCTCGCCCAATAGGGCCGCTCTCAGGGCCGCTCTATGGGGCCGCGCAGGCGCCCACGCTGGAGGGCCAAGAGGCTGAGCCCAGGGCGAGTGCTGAAGCGCTCTTTGAGCGCGCTGACCTGGAGGTCTATCTGAAGTTTGGGCTCGAGCACAGTGCGCAGCTGCGGACAGCGTTTGAGGGCTGGCGCGCGACGACCGAGCGAGTCGAGCAGATGTCCACGCTGCCTGCTCCGCGGCTCTCCTTTGGAGCGTTCATCGAGGAGGTCCAGACCAGGACCGGGCCGCAACAGCGCCGCTTCGGGCTCTCGCAGGCCTTTCCATGGCCGGGCAAGCTCGGCGCCAAGGCCGATCTGGCTTCGAGGCAGGCCGAGGCCGCCTGGGAGCAGGTCGAACAAGAGCGACTGCGAGTGGCGCGGCGCATTGAGGAGGCGTTCCATGGGTACGCATTCCTCGGCCAGGAGCTCGCTATCACGACCGAGCTCCTGGGGCTCGTCAAGGGACTTGAGCCGGTCGTTCAGGGCCGCATTCGCGCTGGCGCAGGGCAGGAGGATCTTCTTCGCCTCCAGGTTGAGATTGGGCGCCTCGAAGACGACGTGGCAAGCATCTCGCAGCGCCGGCCAGCGCTCTCGGCTCGCCTGGCGGATGCCATGAACGTGCCGCTCGGCGGGGCGGCGGCGGTTCTGCCCTTGCCGGAGCTCTCGGCTCCTGCTCGCACAAGCCGTGACACGGCCGCCTTGGTGGAGCAGGCGCTCTTTTCGAGTCCGCGATTGCGCGTGCTTGAGAAGGGCCTTGAAGCCGCCCGTGCCGCGGAGGAAGTCACGAAGTACCAGCGGCGTCCAGACTTTGTCGCCCGCGTTGACTACATCGACACCGGGGAGGCGCTGAACAGCGGTACGCCGGGAAGCGGTGATGATCCGCTCTTTGTTGGCCTGTCGCTGAGTCTTCCCGTGTGGACGTCGAGCTACTCGGCCGCAGAGCGCGAAGCGCGCCACTCGGTGCGTGCAGCCCGCTCCAGGCTGGAAGACGCCCGCTCGACGCTCAATGTGGACATCCAGGAAGAGGTGTACAGCGTCG
>JBLIHL010000037.1:0-19710 GCA_047635895.1 Paracoccaceae bacterium
GATGATGATGACGATGCTGATGATGATGATGACGATGATGACGATGACGATGATGATGACGATTCGGTGTCGACATGCTGCCACAACACCCCTACCAGCCTATAGCATCGCTGCTGCATCGTCGTCATCATCGCCGTCATCATCGCCGTCATCATCGCCGTCGTCCTCGTCCCCTTCCTCGGGGTCAACAGCACCAGCCTCACCCGCATCCACGGTGGTCTCTGGCGCGAGGGCCGTCTCCGGCCGCGGACGAATGTGAGCGAAGAACATCTCCTCCTGCTTGTCGTACACGATCTCGCCGTCGACGATCGCCCACTGAACAAACGTCTGATAGTGCAGGAGATCGCCGTCCGTGACGATCAGGTCGGCGTCCTTGCCCACCTCGATCGAACCGATTCGGTAATCGACACCAAGGACCCGGGCTGCCCCCAGCGTGATCGATTCCAGAGCTGCCTGCTCAGGAAGCCCGCCACGGATGGCGAAGCCAGCCTCGATCGGGAGGTGAAGGAGGTCTTGGCCAACGATTCCGCCGAGCGAAATGCCACGTGAAGCGGGTACCACGACCACGGGAACGCCGTGGCTGTAGAGCTTGGCGGCGTTCTCGATGGAACTGCCACCTGCTGCCAATTGACGCTCGTCCTTACCGCGACGCGTCCGGGGTGTCACGATGGCGGTGACGCCAGCACGCCCCAGCTCGTCGGCCACGGTCCAGCCCTCACGGGCTCCCTCGATGATCGGACGGAATCCGAAGCGCTGGGCCAGCTCGGCGATCTCCATGAGATCGGTGCGTGTGTCCGCTGCGAAGCGCGGACGCACCTCGCCCCGGAGGATGCTAACCGACTTGTCGTCAACGCCCTTCTTGGACGGCTCCTTGGCGTCCTTGTTGCTGCGCTTCTCGGCTTCGTACGCCTGGTATGCACGGACGTAGGCGGCCGCCTGCTCGAAGTTTTCCACGACCTTCAGCTGCCCCTGGGGGTTGCCGTTTGAATAGCTCAGGCTCTCGAAGGCGTCCTCCTTGAGCACCAGACCGTCGACATGTCCGCGCTTGAGCTTGGCCACCGTGTTGCCGTTGACGGCCGTGGTGATGCCAGCAGCCAGCGCCAGGGTCATGTTCTGGTTATATGGGTCGACCGAGTCCTCAAGGTCGCCACTGCCTCCAAAGAGGCCAAACGAGCCAACCGCGATCAGCCCCGGGTAGACGCGCATGCCGCCCAGATCGACGACCTCCGCACCCTCAGGCACCTCGACGTCGTAGCCGAACGAGTGAATCTTGCCGTTCTTCGAGAGGAGCGTGGCGTTGCGAAGGACGCCGCCAAGACCCGTATGGATCTCGCCGCCGACGAGGGCGAGGTACTTATCCTTCTCCTCTTCCTTGTCCTTGTCCTTGGCATCCGAATCCTCGGCCTCCTCGTCATCCGCCCATGAAAGGGTGGATGCCGAAGCCAGCGCGGGCGCGATCGTAAGAAGCGGCACGCCAGAGAACAGGAGCGCCGACGAGGCGAGGCTCAGGAAAGAAACACGGGCCGAAGCCTGAAGCTGGGTGATGGTGAGAAGGTTTTTCACTGGTCCATATCTCCGCTGACAAACTTGCCGTCGAGCATGACGGCGTCGAGCTTCGTTCCAGGCTGGAACGGATCTCCATTGAACACGAGCAGGTTAGCGCGATGGCCTTCCTGGAGCGATCCCAGCTGGTCGCCGAGACCGAGGAAAGCGGCGGGGCGGTGGGTCAGAGCCTGAACGGCCGTTTTGCGATCCAATCCGGCGCCAATCATGACGCCAACGTCCTCGAGGAACGACTTGAAGCCAGCCTCGCTGTCGCTACGTGGAATCAGGATGAGCTTCGCGCCCGCGCGGTCGAACTCCGCAGGGAGGTTGCGCTGGCGCATGGTGCCGGGCATCAGCGTGATGAGCGGCTCCATCATGACGAAGCAGCCGACCTTGCCGACCTTGTCCTTCACGTGGAAGACATCGATGTCGCGGCTCAGAGGCACGCGGAGGTGCCACTCAAACTTCTCGTCGCCGATGGCGTCGACAAGGTGAACGTAGTCAGCGGCGCTGCTGACAGAGAAGAGAGCGCGAAGCTCGCCGTCTCGCAGGTCGAGGAACGGCTTGACGCGGGGGTCTGGCTCGGGAGCCTTGAACACCGCCTTGGACTTCGAAGACTTGGACGTCGTCTTCTTCGCGTCCTTCTCGTCCTCTTTCTCATCGCCCTTCTTCTCATCGTCCTTCTTCTTGGACGTGGTCTTCTTCGAGTTCTTCTTCTCGAACTTCTCGCGCTCCTCTTCGACTTCCTTGAGGAAGTCGTCTGCCTTCTTGAAGCCGTCCGTGACGTTGCGCTTGGCACTCGAGGAGTTGCGCATCACGAACTTCAGGTAGACACCGTCGTCGATGACCATGTCCTCGTCGGTGTCCCCCAACGGCTTCAGCGCAACCGCCTGGCCGGGCACACCTTGGCCTGCCGGATACTGGGCGACCGTCGTTATGCCGTTCTTGAGGAACGTCTCGTAGGCTTCCGAGGGGTACAGCTCCGCCGACGCCATCACGTAGGGCCGAGAGTCGTTGTAGCCGCTGCCGTCCATACCGAAGCGCGTGTAGGGATTGACGATGCCCGGCATGACGACCTGGTCGTCACCGAGCTCGATCACCGGAATACCGCGCTCGATCGGGAGGTCCTGGCCCATCGTGATGATGACGCCATCCTCGACGAGAAGGACGGCGTGCTCCATCACCTCGCCGTTGCCGATTTCCACGCGACGGGCTTTGATCGCAAACAGGTCAGCCTGGGGCGCGGTCGCCGCAGGGGACAGCCCAGGACCTGTCGCGGCGCCGCTAAGCGCCGGGAGGACGATGAGAAGAAGAGGTGTCGTGAGCATCATGGAAAAACCCGAGACGTGTCTCGGAGGGAAAGCTTCGGTGAAGAAGGCCGAAGGAGAGGTTCGCGGCGCAGAGGCTTGAACAGCAGAGGCTAGAAAAGCTGCCCGTCGCGATCTTGGTCGTATTCGAGGCGTCCGTCGAGGAAGACGGATTGAACGGAGGAGCGGGGGTCGAGCGGGTCGCCGTCCCAGAGAACCACATCCGCGTCCTTGCCGACCTCGAGGCTTCCGACTCGCTCGGAAAGGTCGAAGGCCATGGCGGGGTGGATGGTGAGTGCGCGCAGCATCTGATAAGGATCCGCGCCGTAACGCGCGCTCATCGAGCCCTGGAGGAAGAAGAGTTCCTCGGGGATGATGCTGGAGTCCGTATTCAGGGAGAACAGGGGAACGCCGGCATTGACGAACTCTGAACTCGAGCCGATGACGCGTCCCTCGCGGCTGCTGAAGAAGTCGATCGTCCGCGGGCCGTGGTTGACCGGGATGCCGATCTCGGCAAGCGCCTTGGCCGACTTCCATCCGTCGAAGCTGCCGTGCGAGACGATCGCGTTGGCGCCGTACTTGACCTTCCACATGCGAGCGGCGTTGAGCACCCCCTCGCTGCCGGCAGTATGGATGAGCACGGGGATCTCTCCGTGCAGCACCTTCTCCAGGTCGCGGAGCGCAGGGTCGAAGCGGCCCTGACGCCGCGAAGCGAGCGCTCGGTCGCTGACGTCGGAGAGGTTCCACTCCATTCCAGCGCGGGTGACGCCGAAGTCGATCGCGTTCCGGTTCTGGGGGTTGGAGTCCTGGGCGACCTTGATGCCGCCCGGGTTGCGGACAACAGACTCGTCGTAGGTGCTCGCCGGCTTGTAGACGAAACCGACGCCCCCCATGTTCGTGCCGCTCCCCGGGATACCAAAGAGCGTCGTGACGCCACCGGCTCGCCCCACGCGGATCAACGGGTTCTCGGGCTTGAACGCCGACGAGGCGCGCAGCTCCGGGTTGACGGCGTGCACCATGTCGTTGACGTCGCCGAATCCACCGCTATGAATGTGCGTGTGCAGGTCGACGAGTCCGGGAGACGCCCAGGTGTCGAGCCTTAGCTCGGGCTCCGGCAGGTCGGTGCGCTCGACGATCGGCCCGGCGTAGCGAATGTCGCCATCCTCTATCACGATCATGCCCGGCGAGATCACCTCGTCGGCGTCGTTCATCGTCAGGATCTTGCCGACGTGGAGCACCGTGATGGTGCCGTCCGAGAGACCCAGCGAGAGAGTCAGCGAGCTGCCCGCGACCGCCACGGGAAGAAGAGCAAGCGCCGCCACGGGAGCCAGCATTGGAGCCAGATTTGGAATCAGAGTAAGGCGTCTCATCACCAAACTCTCCCGTCTCGATCCACGCTGTAGAGGCAGTCTCCGTTGACCCAAGTCGCATCGAAATGGGTTCTCGGGTCGATCGGGTCGCCGTCGGTCACGATGAAGTCCGCGTCCTTGCCGACCTCGAGGCTTCCCACACGGTGGGCAATCCCTGCCGTTCGCGCCGGGACGATCGTCAGTCCGCGCAGGCCCTGGCCGCGCTCATTGCGGAGGCCGTAGCGAACGCCCATGGCGGCCTGCATGGAGAGCTCTTCCTGGGGCACGACCGGCGCGTCGGTGTTGAAACCAACCTCGACCATGCCTGCCTCCTGGAAGCCCCAAGCCGTGCCTTCGATACGGCCGTCCGTGTCAAAGCTCGGCGGCCTCGGGACCATGATCTCACGGGGGCCGAGGATCGCGGCCACGCCGTACTTCTGGGCCACGGGCGTCGCGAGGTAGCTGTCGAATGAGCCGTGGTCGATGTAGACCGGCAGGCCAAAGTCCCGCGCCAGCATCGTGATCGTCATCAGTACTAGCTGGTAGTACTGGGTGTGGGCCGAGATCTGGGCGCGATTCGCGTAGAGGTCGCGGAAGATGTCGAGCGCGAGATCGCGCGTGGGCTTGGGGCCCTCACCCGCCTCGAACCGGTCCCATGCGCGCGTGTAGGCGCGGCCACGCCGGAGCCGATAGCGCAGCGTGTAGTTCATGAGGATCCGCCCCATGCCGTAGCCCCAGCGCTTCGGGTTGTCGCCCTGGGCGACCTTGAGCGAGCCGGGGTCGCGAACCAGGGCGTCCTCGTAGCGATCCTCACCCAGCTTCATCAGGACGCCTTGGCCGCCCATGTTGGAGCCGGATCCGGGGATGAACAGGATCGTCGTAACACCCGCAGCGAGCGGTCGCTCGAGCTGCGCGTTGTTCGGGATGACGACCGGCGAGACGCGCAGTTCGGAGTTGACCTGATACACCGTGTCGTTGATGTCACGGGTCGATCCTCCGACGTGGCTATGTAGGTCGACGAAGCCGGGCGCGATCCAGCGGTCTCCGTAGTCAATCACCCTATCGGCGACTTCGCTCCAATCCGTGCCCTCGACGTCTTCGCCCCGGTGAATCGCCAGGATCTTGCCGTCCTGAATCACCAGTACGGGCTTCTCCACCACCTGCGTGCCATCGTCGGCGCATGTGATCAGCTTGCCCGCGCGCACGACAATCGTCTCCGCCGACTGCGTTGCAGCCGGCGTTGTGACCGTCGTGCCCATGAGGGCAACACCGAAGAGGGAGAGGCTAATGAACATCGTGGATGTCGGAGACCGTTACCGGACTACCAGAGGCGTGGCTCCGCGGAGATGTCGTAGACGGACTCGCCGCTCTGCCAAACCTGCTTGACGAAGCTGCGCGGGTCGGCGGGATCGCCGGTGATCCAAAGCAGGTCCGCCACCTTGCCGACTTCAATGCTGCCAACCGCTTCGTCGAGGCCACAGGCCATCGCCGGAACGATGGTCAAGCCGCGCACCGCGGCCATTTTGGAGTTATCGAAGCCGTAGCGGACGCCCATGGCGGCCTGCAGCTGAAGCTCTTCCTGGGGGATGACCGGCGAGTCGGTGTTGAAGCCGATCAGCTCGACACCCATCTCCTGGTAGCCGGCGACGCAGCCCTGGATCCTCTCGGGGTTGGACCCGGACCAGTTGATAAAGCCGCGCGTCGGGACGTCAATGGCACGCGGGCCGACGATCGCGAAGATCTCACGCTCTTTGATGAGCTTGCCGAGGCGCCAAGTATCGAAGGTGCCGTGGTCGATGTAGACAGGAATGCCGAGCAGGTCGTGCACGTCCGTGATCGTCTTGAGGGCGACCTGGTAGATCTGCGTGTGAGTGGAGATCTGCGCGTCGTCCGCCATGAGCGCACGGAAGATCTCGAACTGCGGGTCGATATCGGGACGATCTCCGCCGTTCTTCTCGTACTCGGTCCAGTTCTCCGCGTACGTCTTGCCACGGATGAGAGTGTTCCGGGTGTTCCAGTTCATGAACGTCCGGGCGGGACGCGTCGTCCAGCGCTCCGGGTTGCCCGCCTGGGCGAGCTTCATCGAACCTGGGTTGCGGATCTCCGCGCGCTCGAAGGTCTCGAACCCCGAACGCAGAAGGATGCCCTGGCCACCAATGTTCGCGCCCGATCCTGGAATGTACAGGACGGTCGTGACGCCCGAGGCGAGGCCGACGCGCAGCAACGGATTCCCCGGGACCACATCCGACGAGGCACGCAGCCCTGGGTTCGTGAGGTAGACGGTGTCGTTCAGCCCGAAGGCGCCAGCGATGTGGCAGTGGAGCTCGACGATGCCGGGCATCAGCCAGTCGTTGCCGACGTCCCGCACCTCGTAGTCCGCGGGGATCTCGACCTCGGACGCCGGGCCAACGGCCTCAATGCGACCGTCCTTGACCAGCACCACGCCGTTGTTGACGACGGAGCGGCCCTTCCATTCGGCCGTCAGGATCTTCCTGGCCTTGACTGCCAGGCCAGGGCCGCCCTGCATGCCCGCCAGCGGCTGGGCCGCGACGCTTCCCGGACGTACCGGAGGCAGCGGAGCTACCGCGTACGGGTCTCGGTTGAGAATCGGGCGCTTCGCCGGAACGGGCGCATCCCCCCCCCCCACCACGGGATCAGACGCGAAGGCGTCGGCCCCTGAGACGAGGGTCGCAAGACCGAAGAGGGCTGCGGCGAGCGGCAGGCGCAGCGCGCTGCCACCGGAACGTTGGAGTGATTGGCGCATCAGTAGCGGCGCTCTTCGCGCGCGTCGTAAACCACTTCACCCTCCTGAAAGGTGAAGTGAATCATCGAGCGGGGATCCGTGGGATCCCCGGAGGAGAGAATGAAGTCGGCGTCCTTGCCGGGCTCGAGACTACCCACGCGGTCGGCGATGCCGGCGGCGGTGGCCGGCACGATCGTCAGACCGCGCACGTGCTCGACGTTATGATTCTTGAAGCCGTAGCGAACGCCCATCGAAGCCTGCAGCGGCAGGGCTTCTTGGGGAATGACCGGCGCGTCGGTGTTGAAGCCGATCATCGTGTGACCTTGCTCCTGGTACTTCGCGGCCATGCCGAAGATGGCGCCGTCATTGTCGTTGACGATGAAGAGACCAGGCCGGTACTCAACGTTGATGCTGTTGCTGATGGCCCGCGGCCCGAGGATGGCGGGCACGCCCGCCTTCTGGGCTTCGGGCGCGGCGCGCCAGCCGTCAAACGATCCGTGGTCGATGTAGACGTCGAGGCCGAGCTCTTCCTTGACCATCTTCACGGTCATGAGGACGACCTGATAGATCTGCGTGTGGGCCGAGAGCTGAACCGTCTTGTCGACGAGACCGCGGAAGGCGCTCCACATCGGGTCGACGCGCGGCTTCTCACCACCGTTCGCCTCGTACTCGTCCCAGCCCTTCGCGTAGGCGATCCCGCGCTTGAGCGTGTTGCGAGTGTTCCAGTTCATGAAGGAACGGCCAACGCCCGAGAGAAAGCTCTCAGGGTTGCCCGCCTGGGCGAGCTTGAGCGATCCGGGGTTCCGGATCTCCATGCGCTCGTACCGGCCGAAACCGGTCTTCAGCAGCACGCCCTGGCCACCGATGTTGGTGCCTGAGCCTGGGATGTAGAGCACAGCGGTGATGCCCGCGGCCGAGCCGTTCAGGAAGTTACTGTTGCTCGGCACGACCGACGTCCAGGCCCGAAGGCCCGGGTTCGTCAGGTACACCATGTCGTTGAGGTCGTTCGTGAAGAAGCTCTCCCCCGCAACGTGGCTGTGGAGGTCGATCATCCCGGGAGACAGCCAGTCGTCCGAACGGTCGAGTATGTCGTGGGTCTTGGCCAGAGCCTCCAGGTCGACTTCCGTTCGCGAGACCACGCGGACGACCTTACCGTCCTCGACAATCATCGCCGCGTTGTCGATCACCTGGACGCCCACCAGCGGAAGAGGCAACGCCTTCCTCGCGAGCACGACGAGGCCCCGGTCGGAGCCTGCCGCGCCCGGCTTCGCGCCATCAAGCGCGGAACCGGCCGCTGCCCCACCCAAGGTGGAGGCAGCCGCAAGCAGCGTTGCCGCTACGCGCAAGCGAGGTGTCTTCCAGGGAAAGGCCATCGACTTAGCGGATCTCCTTGCCGTTGACGAACACGCGCTTGACCGAAGAAGAGATCTCCAGCGGGCTGCCGTCGAGGACGAGGATGTCCGCGTCCATGCCGGGAGCGATCTGCCCGACGCGATCGCCGATGCAGAGCATCTTGGCTGCATCAGAAGTCAGACCCTTCAGGGCGGCGCTGGGCGCGAGGCCCTGGGCGACCGCACGGGCGGCCATCACGCCGAGCTCCGCGGCCCCTTCCTCGCTCTCGCTAAGGAAGGCCACCGGGATACCCGCAGAGGAAATCTCCACCAGGCGGTTGCGCTGACGGCCGTTAGAGTCCGTCGCGATCACCTTGTCCATCGGAACCAGAACGCCTGCCACGCGGCCCGCGATCTGATCCGCGACCTTGTGAACGTCCGCAGAGTCGATCAGCACCGGCAGAATGCCGTACTTCGCGAACTCATTGACGCATGCCACGATCTGATCGTCGCGAGTCGCATGAACGAGGATCGCTGCTTCCCCGGCCATGGCACGGCGAATCGGCTCGAGGTCCGGGTCGATCGACGGCATCTTGGGCATGCCCTTCGGATCCTTCTCCTTCTTGGGCTCCTCGACCACGGTGATGACGCGACGGGCGACCTTGTACTCGCCCGAGGCTTGGGTCGAGTCGATAGCGCCGATCACTTCATCGCCGCTCTTCACATCGCCGCGCAGGTAGGTCTTGACCGTGTCGTCATCCGACTCGTCATCGCCGTCCTTGTCGCCGTCCTTGTCGTCGTCTTTGTCGCCGTCGTCTTCCTTGTCCTTGTCGCCGTCCTTGTCCTTCTTCGACTTCTTGGACTTCTTCGGCTCGGGATCGTTGGAGTAGATCTGGGCCAGCGTCGCGGTAAGGTCGCCGTCCGGAGTCTCGACGGTCAGCGTGACGTCGTAGTCCGTGCGGCTACCGGTCACGGTGAGAAGATCGCTCTGGCCCACCATGCGGGCGGTGCCCTCAATGGAACCATCTTCGGACTCGAGGAAACGGAAGCGAACGCTGCCCCCCTCGGTGCCGTCAGCGGGCTTGAAGGATCCCTCGAAGACGCCCGTCACCGACTTGGCCGGGTCGCGCTCCTTCTTCTTTTTCTTCTTGTCGTCCTTCTTCTCTTCCTCGTCCGACTCGTCGTCGTCCTTGGCGTCCTCGTCCTTGTCGTCCGAGGCAGCCTCTTCCGCCGGCGGGGTCCACTTGGCCATGTCGGCCTCGTACTTGGTCCAGCTATCCGCGTAGGCCTTAGCCTTTTGGAGCTGCTGGCTGACCGATGCGCCGGACTGGGCCACGATGCTGCTGTCCCACTCCATGCGAATGGAAGCGACGCTGTCGACGACCAGGCCATCGAAGCTGTCCGCCGCCGGCTTGTAGGCGATGGACGGCGTCACTCCGCCGAGGTTGCGGGAGATCATGTTGACCGTCGTGACGCCGTTGCGCGCCACCTGGCGGTCCGCGTAATCACCCGGCTCGAGAATCCGCGAGAGGTCGAAGCGCGTGGAGAACGAGCGACGTCCGCCCTCGGTTCCGAGGTGTCCGTAGGCATCGATCATGCCAGGCATCGCAGCAGCGCCGCGAATGACGGCCGCGCCTGCAGGGCGGGCCACCTGGGCCGCCACCTGGGCAATCTTGCCGTTCTGGACGAGGATCTCGCCCGGCGAGTGCACGACGCCGTTACCCACGTGAAGCTCGTCCACGCTGATGACCACGGTGCCCGAACCAGAGGACATGCCCTTGTAGGACTTTCCGGAGCCGGAGCGCGTGGCGTGGGCCATGGCCGGATTCCAAACCTCGGCTCCCCCCACGTACGTGGCAACGACCGAAGAACTCACCGACATCGGCGAGCCTGTCATCACGACCATATCAGCGTCCTTGCCCTTGACGAGGCTACCGACGCGATCGTCGACACCCAGGACCATAGCTGCGTTGAGCGTGATCCCGGCGAGAGCATCTGCCTCGGAAAGGCCGCCACGCATGGCCAGCGCGGCAGCGAAGCGAAGCTCCGAAGCGCTGAGGCCCTGGGGCACGACGATGGCGACGTGAACGCCCTCACCCACGAGGCGGGCGATGCCGTCGTAGCTTGGCCACTCGGCCGTTTCGTCCTTGCCAACGTTCTGACCACGCTTGAAGTGAGGCCGCGCGATCACGGGCACGCCCGCCTCCGCGATCTCTTCCGCCATCGAGGCGGCACGGCTGGCTCCGTCGATCACGACGGGGAAGCCAAAGCGCTTGGCCACGTCAAGGACAGCGCGAACCTCGCCCGGCGTCTCGGCGCCAAGACGCCAGGTCGCGTTCTTCTTGAGGAGAGCGGCCAGCGTCGGACCCGTCTGGGATCCGTACTCCTCCGCGTAGGAGCGATCGCCGCCGGCGAACGCCATGAGCTCTTCGATCGCCAGCACGGCACCCATCGTGGTACGCGGAAGCTGCGGCGCCTCAACGCCGAGGCCCACGTCCACGGTGGCCGGCACGGGCGGCTCCCAATAACCGGGGGTCCGTCGGGCTTCCTCGCTGATCGAGCCGTGGATTCCGGCGCTCTCAAGGAGGACTCGGCCTTCGGCCTCGCCCATCTCGCCACCACCAGTCTTAACCACAGCGCCTTGGCCTGCGATCAAACGACCGCGCGCCGGCGCCAGGTAGACGGTCGTGATGCCGCTCTTCAGACCGGACACGATGCTCGAGTAAGGGTCGAACTGGTCGATGGCCAGAAGGGTCGGCTCCGCCGTGCGCGGGCCTGGATTGGTACGTGCGTAGGAGGAATCGGCGGACACGAAGCCCGGCACGATCACGGCCTCTGAGCCGTAGTCGACCGTGGTCGCACCAGCGGGAATCGCGACGTCAGCCGCGGCACCCACAGCCAAAATCTTCCCGTCCTGGACGAGGATGACGCCGTCTTGGAACGTGGCACCGCCTTCGACGGCGTGAATAGTTCCTGCTCTAACCGCGACGGCGCCGGATTGGGCTGTCAAAGGCTGGGCGGGAGCATACACCACCGCGGGGCGTGTGAACGCGAACGCCGTGCTCGCCACGGCCGTCAGGCCGATCGCGAAGCCACTGGTCCGTGTGGAACGCAGTGCAGTCGGCAAGAGGTTTGAGATGAAGTTACGCATGGGAGGACTCTTCCGAGTCGATCAGGACTGGTCGCTCGAGTTGTCGCCTTCGGTATCGCCGTCTTCGCCGTCGCCTTCGTAATCCTCGGGCTCCTCGGCCACCGTTCCCGGGGGACGCGTGCCGTCGGTGAGCTGCTGAACGCGAACGTCCTTCGAGCGGTCGTAGACGTGCTTACCATCAAGGATGACGTGCTCGACGACGCTCGTCACGCTCAGCGGGTCACCGCTGAACAGAACGACATGGCCATCGGCGCCGGCCTTCGTGGAGCCGACGCGGTCTTCGAGGCCGAGAATCGCAGCGGGGACCGTGGTCGCAGCGGCGAGGGCGGCATCGCGCGGGATTCCGCCAGCGACGCACTGTGCAGCCTGGAACCAGAGGGAGCGATTCGAGTCCGCTGAGGACGTGAGAGCGAAGGTGACGCCCGCGTCGTAGAACACCTTCGGCACGAAGGTTTCAATCTCCTCTCCCGTCATCGGGTCGCGCTCGCGGTGGGTCAGGTTGTCGTCAAGGATGACGCTGACGCCAGCGGCCTTGATCTTCGAAGCAGCCTTCCAGCACGAAGCGTCAAGAACGAGGGTCATCTGGCCCGTGAAGCCGTTCGCATCGGAGATGCGCAGAGCCGTGTGGACGTCCGCGGCCGAGCCGCACCACATGAACACCGGCATCTTCCCCTCGATGACGTGCAGGAGCCCCTCCTGCTTCTCGTCTACCTCACCGCGCGGAATGCGCTCGAAGCCGTCGATCTTCCAGGCGGTCGACTGGAGCGGCTTGCCCTTGGCGGCCTCACCTTCCAGCTCGCGCCCCTGGTAAAGCGCCTCGCGGCGATCGAAGTCGTCGCCGTCCTTCTTGCGCTGGACCATGTCCTCAAGGTAGCGCTGAAGGTCACCGAAGGCCCCTCGAAGCGCCTGGGCCTGCGTAGCGCGCGACTTGCCGCGCTTCGGGGCCACGGACATCTTGATGCCAGCTCGCGGCTTGACCATCATCGCCTCGACGGTCATCCCGTGGGGCTTGACCACCATGCCCTGCCCGGCGACGACCGTGTCGTTGCCCTGCTGGATGTTCATGACGACGATGCCGTTGCGGATCGCGTCTTCGAAGTAGAAGTTCACCGGGTCGATCGAGTCGCGAACGTTCAGGAACGGTGCGATCTCGAGCGTCTCGTTCGCGCGGTCGATACCACGTGAGACGTGGGACTCGACGAATCCGGGGAACGCTGTCATCGTCGGCTGGTCGATGACCTCAGCGTCCCAGGGGATCTGAACGTCTGCCTGGGAGCCGACCGCGGTGACGCGCCCGCCTTCGATCACGATGATGCCGTTCTTGATCGGCTCACCGGCGAGCGTGATGACCGTGCCGGCCTTGATCGCCGTCTTGTCCACCTGGACGCTGGCGTGCGCGGAGGCCGTGAGCGTCGCGGCAACCGCGACGAACGGAGCAACCGCCGAGAGGATGGCCCGTCCGCTGCGGGTAACGTTGAGAGACGTGGTGAATGACATCGTTTTCGGATCCGCCCGGTGAGGGCGTCGGGAAGCGCCAGCGGAGGAGGCTGACTCGGGGCGTTTTCTTGTTCGGTGGGGTGAGGGGAGAATCCCGGAGGTGGCTCCGGCGATTCTCAGAGTCGGTCGACCGCTTGCGCGGGTCGACGCTCAGCGCGGGTCGACGGCGAGCACGCCGTTGACCAGAACGCCAATCGGGCGGCTCGTGGCCTCGAAGGGCTCTCCGTTCCAGAGCACGAGGTCAGCGTCCTTGCCAACTTCGACTGTGCCGACCTGGCTATCGATGCCGAGAATCTGCGCAGGCGTAATCGTGACGGCACGAAGAGCCTGCTCACGGGTGAGGCCGCCGCGCATGGCGAGGCCGGCCTGCATACCAATCGAAGCCGAGAGGGCGTCGTGGCCCGAGAGCGCAAACTGGACGCCTGCGTCTTGGAGGACCTTCGCCGTGTTGACGGCCATGAAGGCCGAATCGGTGGTTCTCCCCTGGGCCGGCATCGGCGGCAGGATGACCGCGGTCGAGGAACGCGTCAGTAGGTCCGGCTCGCGCCAGGCCTCCGCTCCCCCATCGATCACGAGGCGCATCTCGCCGAAGCCTTCACGCTGCATCTCTTCCTTGAGGAAGACGGCGGTGCGAATGTCCTGGGTCGGGTAGGCCTGGATGAACGCAGCCGTCTTACCGGCCAGCACATCCTGGAGAATGTCGATGTCCTTACCAGCACCCTCGGCCGGAGCCTGGGCTGCGTCGAAGAAGGCCTTCCGCCATTCCCACTCAACGCCCATTCGGGTCGTCGGACGACGGTTATAGAACGAAGTGGGACGACCCGAAGCCGGACGGTTGCCGCTGCTCGGGAGGCTGCCGATGGCGCCGCAGAGCATGTCCGCGCCCTTCACCATGCGAGCCTCGATGGACTCAGGCCCGGCTGTCTTCAGCACGATACCGAGACCGCCGACGACGTTCCGGTTGAGCGGCGGTACGAAGGCCGTCGTGACGCCCGTTCGCGTGAGGCGCTCCCAGCGAGGATCGAAGGCGTCAACCCCGTACTCCATGCTGACGGAGGGCGTAACTTCGCTGGACTGTTCAACCGACCTGTTGCCCACGTTGATGCGAGCGCTCGCGTCAACGAGGCCGGCCGTCAGCGTGGTCGCACGGAGGGAGTCATCTTTGGCTTTCGCGCCCGGCGTGATCGCAGTGATCTTGCCGTCGGTCACGATGACCAGCGCGTTCTCAAGCGTGCTGCCTGTCGAGGTGTAAACCTTGTCGGCGAAGACGCTCCAGGAGGTCATCGGAGCTTCCGGTGCCGCCGCCTGGGAGGCTGGCGCGGCAAGAAGCAGCGTGGTGAGTATTGAAATCATGGCGCTTGTTCTTCCGAGCCGCTTAGCGGTTCACCTGGTGGGACGAGTGGGAACCCGCTTCGTGGACGAGCTTGCCACCCGCGTAGACGTGGTTCGCGCGGCTGGTCAGATCCGTAGGAGCTCCGCTCCAGACCACGAAATCGGCAACCTTGCCGGCCTCGAGTGTGCCGTGGGTCTTCGAAACGCCGAGCATGTCAGCGGCTGATTTCGTCATGGCGGAGAGGGCCACCTTGGCGTCCAGGCCGCCTCGCACGCAGGCCGCAGCCGTCATGCGCATGGCGGACGCTCCGCGGCTGCCCGCATCCGAAGCGAACGCGAAGGCCACGCCTGCATCGCTCAGGGCGATCGCGCTCGTCACCACGTCGGCGCGTGCGCCGGCGGCCATCGGCTCGAAGACAATCCCAAGGCCTGACGCCTTGAGGACTTCGACCTGATCGCCAGCCTTGGAAGCGCCGATAATGGCGCCCTTCAGGCCGTGGGCCTTGGCGAAAGCGACGGCGCGGACGACCTCACTCTTCGAGTAGGCCTCCATCATGACGCGCAGGGAGCCCGCCTTCGCACGTGCGAAGGGGCTACCCTCGGCATCGTCGGCGAAGTGCTTCTCAAGGTGAGCGTAGAGGCCGGCGTAGCTCGTCGGCTCGACCGAGCTAGAGAGCGACCGGCTGGAAAGCCCGAGGTGCAGCGCCACGCCGCGCAGAACGATTTCACCGCTGGCGGGCGAAACGATGGCGTCCAAGCCACCCGCAATGCGGCCCGCTGCCGGGGTCATCACGACGGTCGTGATGCCCTGAGAAACGAGAGCCGCCCAGGCCGGGTGGTGCGGATCAAAAGCGCGCGAAACGTCCGCCGTGGGCGTGAACTTGCGCGTGGTTTCGTTGTTCTCGGATCCGGCTCCGGTGGCGTCGCGCATCGCGATGAAGCCAGGAGCGATTTCGCCCTCGACCTCCGTGACGGAGACGCCTTCAGGTGCCGAGGCACCGACCGATTGGACCACGCCGTCCTGGATGACCAGCACGCCGTTCTCGACGACGCGGCCATCGCCGATGTGGACCTTGGTGGCGCGGATGGCGACCGTGTCGCCCGCGGTGGTAACAACAGGCTCCGGCGCGGGCGCCGCAAGGGCGAGCGCAGAGGCGAGGATGGGGAGAGTCAGCATGATGGGGATAAAGGCGCGTGGCCAGGAATCTGCCGTTAGCGGCTCGCCGAGGGAACCACGGTGCCGCCGGAGATGGCGGCCAGCACGCGGGATGAGCTAGAAAGCGGATCGCCCGAAAGGACGAGCAGGTCCGCTGCCTGACCGCGTTTGACGGAGCCGACCTGGTCGGCGACGTCGAACGTAGCGGCGGGACCGCTGGTAATCGCGCGGAGAGCGGCGTCACGATTGAGGCCATGCCCAACGGCAAGAGCCGCGAGGAGCGGAAGGTCTCGGGAGGCGAGAGCCGACGTGCCGCCGGTTCCGATGAGAACGTTGATGCCTGCCGCGTCGAGCTCAGCAGCGAGGGCAAGACCTGGGTCAAGCTCCCCCACTGGGCCGCCGGGGTTCGCGGGGCTCGGTGCCACGATGACGGTCACGTTGCGCTTGGCAAGTTCGTCCCTACAGGCGAGCGCGGACGTTCCGCCGGCAAGCACGAGGCGGAGTCGCGAGAACGGCTCGGTCGAGCGCAGGATGTCGCGGATCTCGAGTGCGCGCTCGGCGTGGATCACCATCGGCACTTCGCCCTGGACGGCGCGCGCGAACGCGGCCTTCTCGGCGTCGTAGCGGGGCTCGCGAGGACGCTTGTCCTCCTTGTACTTCTTGTCTTTGACTTCTTCGCCGTCTTCTTCCGCCGATTTAACCTTCTTGTCGCGGGCCTTCTTGGCCTTCTTGAAGTCGTCGGTGAGCTCTTTCTCTTTATCGGCGATCGTCGTGTGCCACTCCGCGAGCTCCTTCTCGTACTCCGCCATGTCCTCGGCGTACTTCTGGCCGGAGGCAAGGTTAGAGACGAGCTTGTCGATCTGGCCGATGCGGTCGATCGGGTCAATGGCCTGCGGTCCAAAGGAGAACTGCTGCGGACCGCCGCGGCCGAACTGCTGGACTGAGGGGGCCGCGGATTCGGCGCCAATGGCGGCCGACATCGAAGCGTCTCCGAGGAGAACCTCGGCGGTCGAAGTGCGAATGACCGCGCCGAAGCCGCTGACGTCAGCCGAAAGGCCGATCTGACTGCGGGTCAGGAGAACGCCGGCGGCGGCCAGTTCGTCGAGGACCGACTTCTGGCCGTAGGGGTCGAGAGCGTCGACCGCCATCGTGGCCGCATTCGCGTCATCGGAGCGAACCGAGCTCGGATCGAACCCCGCGCTGGACCAGGGGTCCATGAACGCGGCGCAGATCACCTCACCCTGGATCATCTCAGCCCCTTCGGGCGCAGTGAGATTGGTACCCACGGCGGAGATCAGTCCGTTCTCGATGAGAACGCTCGCGTTCTCAAGGACCTGGCCAGGTCGAACGATGACTCGCTTCGCCGTTAAGAAGAGCGTCTTGGACGCTTCCTCCTGGCTGGCCATGGCTGTGGACCCAAGCGCGGTGGAAGCCAATGCCGCCAGCACGAGCCCCATGCCACAGAAGGAGCCGGTGCCTCGAAGGGAGGGAACGAGTGCGGCCAGAGGACGCGGGTGTGAAATGCGCATGGTCGAAGGATCGAACTTGCTGTGAGAGCTGAAAGAAAGGGGGCAGCGGCCCGCCAGCGCACGGAGCACGGCTGGATCACAGCGGGGGACGTGGATCGTATGGAGTCAGTCGGTGGCGAACCATCCCCAAGAGAGATTGGCGGCACCGCTAGCGCCAAAGTCTTACGCGGGAAGGGCGCCCGTACCCGACTTGGACAACATTGTCTCAGACCGAGGCGCGGCGCTCACTGGATGGTGGTTGGAGCGCGCTCCATCGTCGAAAAGCGACAGTGACGTGACCGGTGTCTCATCTTTCCCGCGGCCCTGGGATGGCTTAGCACAGCCTGAACATTACGGGCGTATTCCCGGGCCTGGCCGCCTGATGCGCCGGGCGATACGAGCCAAAAGGGCTGCGGAATTGGCCAACCAGGTGACGAACTCCGACTGAATGCCGCCAGAACCGGCATTTCCTGGAAATGCACCGTTCGCCGAAAGCCTCGGATGGCGCTTTCAGTCGGGCATGCGCGTCCAAAAAGCAGTTCACCCGCTCCTCCTCGAGCCCGTCTATTGGCGAAATCGCCTCCAGATCCTCGACGACGAGCCCACGGGGGTCGTCTGGACCCCTCGACCGGACCTATCCGAGGGCGGGTGTCAGGTCACCGAGTTTCGAATCCGCGCCCACGACGGCGTGCGACTCTGGGGTCTCTTTTCCCGCCCAACGTGGCAGCCGGGCCCATGGCCAGCCACGGTCAGGTCCGTCGGCCCCGCCGTTCGCCCCGCCACCTGCTCAGCCACCGCCCAGTCTGGATCGGCAGAGTTCCTCTTCCAGGAGCCAGCAGGTCGCCGCCTCACCGATCGCGTCATGGACGTCATGCAGGTCTGCCGCTTAGCGCTGGCGACCAACGGCATCGAAGAGGTCCAGGTTCAGCACGACCACGCCTCGACCCACCACCGCAACCCTGGGGCATCTCCGACAGTGACCAACGCGGATGAGTTGCTGATCGTTGAGCAGCTGCTCTCCCACCGGATCGCGTCGGTCAACCCGCGCGGGTAACCGAGCGCTCGCCCGAATGGGCGAGCTTTGTGACCGTCGACCTTCAGTCTTCGGTGCCGCCCAGCCTGGCCCAAAACCGCTTCCCGTCTCTAGCTTAGCCACTCGCTATGCACAAACGGCCCGTCTGGATCGTCGACCTTCTGATACGTGTGGGCACCAAACGCATCACGCTGAGCCTGCACCAGATTCTGCGGTAAACGAGCGCTCCGAAGCGCGTCGTAGTACGCCAGACTCGACGCCATACCCGGAACGGGAATGCCCGCCGACACCGCCGAACCAACCACGCGGCGCCAGGCTGCCTGTCGAGAGTCGAGCTCGACCCGAACCTCTTCATCCACCATGAGGTTGGCGAGGTTTGGATCACGCTGCCACGCCCCCATCATCGTCTCAAGGAAGCGAGCGCGGATGATGCAGCCGCCTGTCCAAATGCGCGCGATTTCCACCGAGTTGATGGACCACCCATACTGGTCTGCGCCCGCCTGTATCAACGCCATGCCCTGGGCATAGGCGCCGATCTTGGCAGCGAACAAAGCAGCCTCGACATCATCGACCGTGATGGTCGCGTCCGGCACCGACACCGGGCCGGAGAGCACCTTCGAGAAGCGCTCGCGATCCGCCTTCATGCTCGACAGAACGCGCGCGTCGATCGCGGCTGCGATCGACGGAATCGAAACACCAAGGTCCAATGCGACCTGAGCCGTCCAGCGCCCAGTCCCCTTCTGACCCGCCTTGTCGAGCACGCTATCCACGAGCCAACCCGAGCTCGAGCCAGGATCTGCCTTGCCGAAAATCGACGCCGTGATCTCGACCAGGAACGACGCAAGCGGACCTTCATTCCAGCGCCTGAACGTCGCAGCGAGCTCAACCGGCCCCATCCCGAGCCTGCCCTGGAGCACGTCGTACGCCTCCGCGATGAACTGCATGTCCGCATACTCAATGCCGTTGTGCACCATCTTCACGAAGTGGCCCGCACCATCTGCACCCACGTGCGTCACGCAAGAGCCGTGCTCCGTCTTCGCCGCAATGGCCTCCATCACGGGACGAATCCGCTCGTACGCATCGGCGTCTCCGCCTGGCATCAGCGCGGGACCGTTGCGCGCACCCTCCTCGCCCCCAGAAACGCCCACGCCTACGAAGCGGATCCCGACCTTCGCCATGCGCGCCTCGCGGCGGCGCGTGTCCTCGAACCAGGAGTTGCCGCCGTCGATGACGATGTCGTCCTCGTCGAGAAGCGGCTCGAGCGAGTCAAGCACCATATCGACAGGACGACCGGCCTGGATCATCATCATGATCCTGCGCGGTCGCTCGAGCGTCGCGACCAGCTCGGCAAGCGTCGCAGTACCCGTCAGCTTGCCCTCGCTCTCCTGGGTAGCCCGGCGCGTCAGCTCGGGCTCAAGGTTCCAGACCGCCACGTCAAACCCGCGATCCAGCACGTTCAGCGACAGGTTACGACCCATCACGGCGAGGCCGATCATGCCGAAGTCTGCCAGCACGTGGGCGCCCGCAGACTCGAGGCTGGCGGCGGCGGGAGCGTCGACGAACCAGCGCGCTCGGGTGCCAGCCGCGGAAACGCGGGCTGCCGGGAGAATAGCCTCGCCGCGGACCTGGGACTCGACCTCGGCCACCCGGCCCGCCTTATCCGCGCCCAGCACCAGGAACACCAGCTCGCGGCATGCACCGAGCGTCCGAATCGTGAGCGTGATGCGGTCCGCCGGCGCGATCGGGCTGACAGCAGCC
>JBLIHL010000038.1:0-19623 GCA_047635895.1 Paracoccaceae bacterium
AGCGCCTACGTCGCCGTCCCCCTTGCCTTCTTCGCGCCCGCCAGCGCGGCGCTCTTCCGGCGCTTCGCCGTCGCCGGCCTTTGGGCGATCGGGATCATTGGACTGCTTTGGTGGACGCTTCCGATCGTGGCCGCACCGCGCGGCCTCGAGGGACTGGGCGACGGGTACTGGGTCCGCTGGATGAGGCTCGAGCGAGCCTACGACGACGCGGCTGGCGTTGGCGCCTTCCCGTCCTTTCACGTCACGTGGGCCTTCCTCGCGGCGAGTGCGCTCCGGGGCAGACAGGCCTGGCTAAGAGCGCTGGCGTGGCTTTGGGCCGCGCTGGTGGCGATCAGCTGCGTCACGACGGGCATGCACGCCGCGATCGACGTGGTTGCGGGCGCCTTCGTGTTTGTCCTGGTGGACCGGCGCGCCGGACTCTGGGAGGTGATTCGCCGGGGGTCTGAGCGGCTCGCCAACGCGTGGGCGGAATGGAGGCTCGGCCCGGTTCGGGTGATCAATCACGGCCTATTTGGTGCGGTGGGAGCGCTTATCGGAGGCCTTGTGGTCATGGCGCTACTCGGGGACGAGGGTGCGCTGGACCTTTGGATTCTCGGTGTCTCCTCGATTGTGACGGCGGGGCTCTGGGCGCAGATCATCGAAGGCGAGAGCGTCTCGCTGCGGCCCTTCGGCTACTACGGCGCGGTGGTAGGCTTCGTGATCGGTGGCGGCGTACTCGTGCTGATCGGGCGCGGGGTCATGGGGCCGTGGGGAGCCTTCGCCGTTGCGAGCCCCTGGATCCAGGCGCTCGGTCGCTGCCGCTGCTTGATCCAGGGGTGCTGCCATGGAAAGCCGTGCTCGGGGGCCGCGGGGATCCGGGTGCACCATCCACGCTCGCGCGTCGTCAGCCTCGCAGGGCTTGGGGGTCAGTCGGTCTATCCGACCCAGACCTATTCGATTCTGTGGAACGTCGTGTGCGGGCTTGTGCTCTACCGGCTCTGGTCACTGGCGGTCCCCGCGTCAGCTCTGGTTGGCGCGTACCTGATGCTCGCGGGCGTGGGTCGCTTTGTCGAAGAGTCCTATCGCGGCGAGCCCCAGACGCCGCGCGTGCTGGGGCTTCCGATCTACCAGTGGAACGCGACGATCAGCTTCGCTGCGGGTATTGGGTTTACGGTGTGGCCGGGGGCGGCGCTTCTGCGGGGCTCGGGTCTAAGCGCGCTCGGCGCGGGGCACGCGATCGGGTTGGGCTTGCTTGTGGGCTGCCTCATGGGCGTGGACTTCCCAGAGTCGCGTCGCCGGTTCGGTCGACTGACGAAATAAGGCGACCGGCTCCCGCGTGGGAGCCAGTCGCCCGAATCTGATCGGCATGCTGGCGTTGAAGGTGCCGCTTCCGAGCGGGCCTTCTATTGCGATGCTTGCTCGAGCGCGGCCTGCGCTGGCCCTGAAAGTCCCATGCGGGAAATCTCATCGCGACGCTGGTCGGTCCGGCCGTAGCCGCCCGCGAAGGCGTTCGCGCGCGTCACGGCCACCGATCCCAGGAAGGCTTCCGTCGTCGGAAAGCGCTCTTCGAAGTCCGCCAGCGTCTTGTCGATACGGCGGAGCCGATACTTCTGGTGGTAGTCTTCTGCGAGCGTGAAGCCGGTGAAGTCCTCGATGCCCGTTTTTACAGGCTTGCCCGCCGCTTCGCCGACGCGAGTCGCCGTCTCCTCGGCCGCTTCGCGCTGCGCCTTCGTGCGGGGGAAGACCGCCGAGCGGTACTGCGTGCTGAAGCCGTCCCGGCACGGGTTGTGGCTCCGGTAGAAAACGTCCACGAGCTCCGCGAAGCTCAGGACGGCCGGATCAAAGTCGATGTCGATCGCTTCGGCGTGATCGCCGATCGAGTGATACGTCGGCGAGGGAGTGGTTCCTCCCGCATAGCCGACGCGCGTCCGCAGCACTCCTTCGAGACCCCCAAACTGGGCGTCAGGTCCCCAGAATCAGCCAAGGGCAAAGGTCGCAGTCTCGTATTTACCGGTCTGGAGGACCTCTGCGGCGGCCTCATCAAGGCTGGGAATGCGTGCGGAGGGCGCGTGAGCGGCTGCATCAGCCGCAGCGGCACCCGGGGTATTCGGAGTCATGGGCGTTTGGGGGTGACGTGCGCAGGATGCCAGAAGGGCGACTGCGATGACGGTTCTTGCGGACATGACCGTCATCTTAGCACCGGGTTCAAGGGCCATGATTCGCCCCGTGTGGCCGTTGTGCGACGGTTAGTCTCCTTCTCCCGCGGCACGTGCGCCATGACGGGACCGCAGCCCGCCTCATAGGTGGCGGGCGCTGCCCCATGGATAGTCCCACGGGTGGCTGGCCAGGCGCGTCTGCACGGCGCTCCTGTCGATGTACCGAACCACGGCTTTCATGTGCGCGCGCTCCTTGACGGGCTTGGAGTAGAAGCGCGATCGAAAGAGAGGCCCATCCCGCCCATACCGCCGCCGCCCGTAGCTGCTCTCAACACAAACCGTCGAGCTGCGGTACGCTGCCAACGATATGGATGACAACGTCGGCAGAGGAGCCTCAAACGCGCCAGGAAGGGGCAGGCGTCGCCTGCGACAGCTGATAGCACTCGCGGTGCTCGTCGGAGCGTTCGTCGCCTGGTGGCACTTCCCATCGGCCACGACGCTATCCCTCGAGTCGAACGCCGCCGAGGTCTTTGAGTCGGCCTCGTCTTGGGAGCTGATCAGCACAGCTGCGACGCACAAGGATATTCCCAACCCCGGGCCGGACGATCCGATGCCTCCAGAGCTCTTCCATTGGAGGGAGATCCTCGGCCGAGTCACCGTTGAGGACGCTGGGACACGCAGAATGCTCACGCGCGCGTTCAATCGAGGTCGGCGCGGACCCCACAACGCGCACATGCTGTGCTTCAACCCTCGCCACGCGATCCGCGCTGCGCTTCCCGGTGGAGAGCAGATGGATCTTCTGATTTGCTTCGAGTGCCTGAACTATCGGGTCTACGACGGTGATGGCGTGACGATCGAGATAGGGAGCATCCATGACTCCCCGGCCGCCACGTTCAACCGCGTCTATCGGGGACTCGGTCTGGAGATAGCGCCGGACACCCGCTCGCCTGGCTCGAGCGGCAACTGAGTCCAGTAACCCGTCGGCCTCGCCACTACCGCGCGGCTAACGAAACAGGCCGCGCTGGGACATGTGTCCCAGCGCGGCCTGATAGTCGCTTGAAGTGGGGCTACCTGCCCCGGCATCACCTAGTGGTGGTGACCGCCAGCGGCTGCTGGCTCTTCGTGGTGCGGGCTGTCGCTGACCAACGCGTCCGTCGTCAGCAGCAGGCTTGCTACCGAGGCGGCGTTTTGGAGGCCACAGCGAACCACTTTGGTCGGGTCGATGACGCCCGACTTGATGAGGTCCTCGTAGACGTCCGTGGCGGCGTTGTAGCCCCAGCCGGCCTTGCCCGTGTTGAGGACGTTCTGGACCACTACGGCGCCGTCTTTGCCGGCGTTCGTGGCGATCTGGCGGAGAGGTGCTTCGATCGCTCGGCGGATGATCATCGCGCCAACGCGCTCGTCACCCTCAAGCTTCAGCTTCTCGATCACCGCGATGCAAGAAAGGAGTGCGGTGCCGCCGCCGGGCACGATGCCCTCTTCGACGGCTGCGCGGGTTGCGTGGAGGGCATCCTCGACGCGCGCCTTCTTCTCTTTCATCTCGGACTCGGTCGCTGCACCGACGTTGATTTGGGCAACGCCACCGGACAGCTTAGCGAGGCGCTCTTGGAGCTTCTCGCCGTCGTAGTCCGACTTGGTGTGCTCGAGCTCGGCCTTGATCTGGTCGATACGAGCCTTGATCTCTGCCTTCTTGCCAGCACCTTCGATGATCGTGGTGTTGTCCTTCGAGACGATGATCTTCTTGGCCTTGCCAAGCTCGTTCATCGTTGCGCCCTCAAGGGTCGCACCCGTGGACTCCATGATCGCAGTCGCGCCGGTCAGAACAGCGATGTCCTGGAGCATGGCGGTACGACGATCACCGAAGCCGGGTGCCTTGACGGCGACGCACGGGAACGAACCGCGGAGGCGGTTGATCACGAGGGTGGCGAGGGCTTCACCCTCGACGTCCTCGGCGAGGATCAGAAGCGGACGGCCAGCCTGTGCGACCTGCTCAAGAAGCGGGATCATGTCCTTGATGGAGCTGATCTTCTTCTCGTGCACGAGGACGAGCGCGTCTTCCATGACGCACTCCATCTTCCCGGAGTCCGTGACGAAGTGGGGGGAGAGGAAGCCCTTATCGAACTGCATACCCTCGACCCACTCGACCTCGGTCTCCATTCCGGAGCCGTCCTCGACCGTGATGACGCCGTCCTTGCCGACCTTCTCCATGGCGCGAGCGATCATTTCACCGATCTCAACGTCGTTGTTGGAGGCGATGGCGCCGACCTGAGCGATCTCCTGGTGACCCTTGATGGGCGTGGAGATCTTCTCAAGTTGGCTGACGGACGCCTTGACGGCGGCGTCGATGCCGCGCTTGAGCGCGACCGGGTTGGCACCGGCGGTGACGTTCTTGAGGCCTTCCTCGAAGATGGCCTCGGCCAGGACGGTGGCGGTCGTGGTGCCGTCGCCGGCAGCCTCGTTCGTGCGCTGGGCCACCTGCTTCACGAGCTGGGCGCCCATGTTTTCGTAGGCGTCCTCAAGCTCGATTTCCTTGGCGACGGTGACGCCGTCCTTGGTGACGGTGGGGCTGCCGAACGACTTCTCGATGATGACGTTACGGCCGCGGGGCCCGAGGGTGACTTTCACCGCACGAGCGAGCTTCTTCACACCTTCGCGAATGTGCTCGCGAGCGGCTGCGTCGTAGCTGATCTGCTTAGCTGACATGGATATGCGTGTGGGTACGGATGGAGGGGGAGCGGAAAGGCTCGATCAGCCGACGATCGCGAGGATGTCGTCTTCACGCATGATGATGTACTCCTGGCCGTCGTACTTGACGTCGGTGCCGGCGTACGAGGTGAAGAGGACGCGGTCGCCTTTGGCGACGCTGAAGGTCGAACGCTCGCCGTTCTCGAGGGTCTTGCCCTCACCGATGGAGATGATCAGGCCTTCCTTCGGCTTCTCCTTAGCGCTTTCGGGGAGGAGGATGCCGCCGGCGGTCTTCTCTTCAGCCTCTACACGCTGAATGAGGACGCGGTCACCGAGGGGGCGGATGGCAACGTTCTTCTTGGTCTTGGTGGCCATGTCTTTTTTCGTGAGCGCTTGAGATGCGCTCCTTGGATAGCAGTGAAGAGGGAGGTAAGTGAGTCAGTCGAAGTGACGCGGGACGAGGCGTGGCCTGATAAATCAGCCAGCCGCGCCCCAGTGGAGTTTCAGAACACGCTGGATCTCCTCGCGGAGCTTCAGCGGTTTGACTGGTTTGCGCAAGAAGGCGCTGGCGCCCTCGCGCATGGCCCAGGACTCGACGCCCTGGGACGCCTCGCCGGACCAGAGGATGCAGGGGAGCTCGGGTCGGCTCCCGCGCAGGAGGGAGAAGAGCGCGAGCCCTCCGTCCTCCCCGTCCATGCTGATCGGGGCAGCATCCATCGGCGGCGGCATATGCACGTCCACCAGCACGAGATGCAGGGGCTTCCCCAGCTCAAGTGAACGGCGGACGAGGCAGATAGCCTCCTCGCCGTCACCCGCCAGCATGACTTCGAGTCCTTGGCGCACCAGGAGCTCGGCGGCTCCTTGGCGCACGTCGGCGTCGTCGTCAGCAATGAGGATGCGGTGTTCCATGGGCATAGGGCGGGGTTGTGCACCTCGCGTGCTAGCCATGAGCAAACTGCGTGCCGAGCCGCCGCCGGATGGCCCAGGAGGCACGTGAGACCCTGGAAAGCCCTTGAAAGCCCTGATCAGGGCCCGAGGCGGAGCCTGCCGTTCCCATCGTTCGATCCAAGGTGCTGCCAACGTGGCAGCGCCGATTCAAGGAAGATCGGTGACTGTCAAAGTGGCGGCTGCCCGACTTCAGGCGTGAACGCCGTCCGCGGCTCGATCGGCAGGATCGGCGTAATCTCGCGCCGGATGGGGTCCATGTGCGACGTTTTGCCCGAAAAGTGCCCGCTTTGACCCTCACGGAAGGCTCCTGTGACCCCATCTCCAGGCTGCGGCCCTGCCGATCCATATGGATCAGCCACCGGGTCGCCGGGTCGCCAGGTCGCTGGGTCGCTGGGCCGCAGCGCGGGCCGCATCAGGCGCTATGGCGACGACCGCCTCGTACGGGACCATTCCTGATCGGGCCCTAACGGCGCCTGATCGGATCTTTCTTGGGGTAGGTCGCGATGACCCATTCCTTCCAGGCCGCTTCTGCGTCGAGCGTCGTCATCCCGAGGTGTTCGCTGAAGAGGTTGCGCGTCGGCGTCTTGGTTTTGAGCCCCCGCAGGATCAGCCGCAGCTTCGGGCGGTGCACCGCCACGAGCCAGTCGTAGAACGACCAGCAGACGGCCTGTTGCTGCGCGCTCATGGCGGTCGTTGGCATCGACAGAGTCGCGATAAAGAGGCCGCTATCGCTCTTCTCCACGAGCTTGCGCATGGAGGCCTTCCACACGCCGTTGGCAAAGCTCTCGGCGATGCTCGCCTCCTCCGTGCAGTAGTTCACGCTCCGTTCGAATCGGTCGTACTCGTACCAGTGCGCGATGCCCGCGTCGAACCAACCGCCGCCCGTGATGCTGATGTCGAGCTCGCGGTCGAGGTTAGAGATGAGCATGTGCCCGATGTTGTGCCCGAAAACGCTGCGGATGCCGGGCGCGGTCGAGAAGAGGCCTGGCTCCTGCCACACGGAGAACACGGGGTCGCGTCCGAGTAGCTTGAAGTCGCCGCGCGCGCTCATCTTCAAGAACGTCTCCAGCGCGGACGAGTGATCGTCCGCGTTCGACCAAAGCCACATGCGCATCTTCGCGGGGAAGCCGCCTTTCGTGACCTCCTCTCCCTCCTCAACCTGAAAGTGCTCGACGATGCGGCTCGCCACATGTTCGCAGTCGTCGGCGACCTGGTGCATCAGCACGTGCGGGTCCATGGTCTTACGACCGTCCTTGATCTTGCGCCCCGTTTCGAAGACGAGCTCAAGGTGGTCGGACTCACACCGCGGGACGGAGCGGCCGAAGTGCGCTGCGACCTCACTGGTCCCGAGCCAGGCCTGGATCTCCTTGCGTCGGGCCTCCATCGGCTCGACGCCAGGCCCACCTTCGCAGTGGCGACAGTCAATGCGGAGCGTACCCTCGCAGTCAGAGCACTCAGCGGCGACGGAGCAGAAGTGCACGCGCGCTTCCGCCTCCAGCATCTCTTCCTTGTGCTTCGGGCATACGACGACACCCTGGTGGTCACAGCGCCTGCAGCCCTCCTGTGGGGGACTCGCGAGGGCGGCGGTGAGGAACGCTACGGACAGGAGGACGATGAGGACGCGCATGGGTCCAGGGTACCGGATGTGCGCGTAATCGGCGCGGGATCATCTCCCCGCCACTTCCTCCAGATAGGCAGCGACGTCCTCGATCTCCTGCGGCGTCAGAATGCCTTTCTGGGCGGGCATGATGCCGACCCCTTGGGTGACGGACTTGATGGTCTTCTCACGACTGGGGCGCAGCATGTCCAGGTCTGGGCCCAGGCCCTTGGGTGAGCCTGCGTCCCTCAACTGGTGGCACATGAAGCACTTTGGCTGGGAGGACTCCATGAACACCTTGCGGCCGCGCAGGGCCGATTCGCTAGGCGCGGCGGGGCCGCACGCGGTCAGTGCGAAGGCGGGAAGCAGGAGCGACCCCACGACCAGGGTGAGTCGAGTGAGTAGAGACAAGCGGGCCATAGCCAAGTGGGGGGAGGCGTGGAGTCGTGAAGTGAAGACTCGGTGAGGTGGGGAAGCTTGGGAAGAGCGTCAGGCGATCTCGACGGTCACACCCGGGTCTCGCCACGCGTTGTGGGCATAGCCGCGCTCGTTCTCGATGCGCAGCTCCGGCTGGACCTTGCCCGAGGCGTCGGTAGCGCGGGAAGCGAGCAGGTGCTGCCCAGGCCTGGCGTCCCATTGGATGGCGTACTGTGTCCAGGCGTACCTGCCGAGCATGGGGCTGATCGCCTCGGCGGCCTTCCAGGTTTTTCCGCCGTCCGTCGTGATCTCGACGGAGGCGACCGGGCTCTCGCCCGAGAACGCCACGCACGTCACCATGTGGCGTCCGGCCTTCGGCGATTCATCTCCAAGGGGGCCGGTGATCCACGACTTGACGTTCATGTCGAACATGGACGGCTGATCGGGCGCCCCGGAAACACCGATCGGGCGCACGCGGTAGCTCTTCGCCTGGATCTTCGCGTCCGTCTCCGCCTCGGTGGCGGCGAGGCGCTTGAGGTACTTGACGTTGTTGACGCCGTAATAGCCGGGGATCACCAGGCGGAGCGGCCCGCCGTGGGAGAGCGGTATCGGCTCGCTGTTGAGGTCCCATGCGAGGATGCCGTCGGCGAGGGCCTTCTCGATCGGGATCGAGCGCTCGACGATGACCTTGCGCTCCTGGTCCTTGAGGGCCTCGGGGATCGGCTCGCCGCCCGTGCCGGTGATGAACTTCATGGCCCCGGCCGAGAGGCCGCCGAGCTCCGCGATCACGGTCTTCAGCGGTACGCCGGTCCAAAGCACGTTCGCGGCTGCGCCCACGCCCCACGGGGAGCCGGACGGGCCGTGCTCGAAGAACTTGCGCCCGTTGCCGGAGCACTGAAGTACGGCTGCGACGGTGACCGCGCCGAGGGACTTGAGCTCGGCCAGGCTGATGGAGCGCGGGTTCGCCACGCCGGCAACTTCGAGGGACCAGGCGTCTCTGTCCTCGATGATGCTGGCCGGAGGGAATGGCAGGTTACCGCGCACGAACACTTTGTCCGTCGGAGTGATGGCGCCGCCGATCTCGCGGCGCTGGCTCTCCATGGTCCAAGGGTTCGTGCCGTGGACGATGAAGTCTTCGGCGTCGAGGCCCTCGGGGAGCGTGGCCCCGCCGTTCGCGGAGGCCTTATCCGCGGTGGAACTCATACCGGCGGAGTCTCCGGCCTCCTTGCCTCCGCAGGCGCTCAGCCCGGCGGCGAGGCCGACCGAGGCTCCAAGGAACATGCGGCGATCGAGCGGGCGGCGGGGGGATTCCATATGCATCGGGGCTTGGGGATCAGCGGGAGCCCGGAACTGTACCCGACAACGGCAGCGGGCACGTATCCTGCGCCCCATGCTCCCCATCTTTGACGCTCATTGTGACGCCCTCCAGCGTGCCCTCGACATGGGCCACGACCTTTCCGTCGAAACCCACGGTCATCTGGATCTGGCCAAGGGAGCCCGCGGAGGCCTGCGCGCGGCGGTTCTGACCGCCTGGGTGGATGGGCCCTACGCAGATGAGCCTGGTGCGTCCAAGCGGCGCACGAACGCTCTCCTGGACGTAGCCGACGATCTGTTCGCGGCGGCGCCAGACAAGATTGTTCGCGTGACGGACGGTGACGCATTGGACGCGGCGTTTGCGGAGAGCGGCTCCGGTACGCCAACTGGGCCTGTGGCCTGCGTTCTCGCGATTGAGGGCGGTCATGCGATTGAAAATGACCTCGCCCAGCTGGAGCACTACGCGTCGCGCGGCGTGCGCGCGATGACTCTTACGTGGAACAATCATCTCTCCTGGGCGCGTTCGTGCCGCGGGGGTGCGGGCGCCGGTGTGCCCGAAGGACTGAGCGCTTTCGGCTGCGAGGTCGTGAAGCGCATGGGTGAGCTGGGGATGCTGGTGGATCTGAGCCACGCGGGCGAGCGCACGTTCTATGACGCGCTCGAGTGCGCGGCTGCGCCGCCGATGGTGAGTCACTCGGGCTGCCGGGCGGTGAGTGATCACCCGCGCAACGTGACGGACGACCAGCTCCGGGCGCTGAGGGATCGGGGTGGCGTGCTTGGCATTCCGTTCGCGACGGCGTTTCTTAACGAGGATGAGCGCGACGCCGAGCGCGAGTTCCGCGCGACGGAGGGCTACCGCTCGATCACAGCGGATAACGCGACGGAGAGGCTCCTGCTCCAGGGTGACGCGATCCAGGCGGGCCTGCCCCCGTTCCCGATCGAACACGTGGTGCGCCACGTCATGCACGCGCTGGAGGTGTGCGGGCCGGATCACGTGGCGATCGGGTCGGACTTTGACGGCATCGATCGGCGACCGGAGGGTCTGGAGGATGCGACCGGCTATCAGACGCTCCTACGGGCGCTGGAGGCCCGGGGCGTCGATGCGGACACGCTAGAGGCGATCGCTCACCGGAATGCCCGAAGGGCGCTCGGCGCCGCCATGACCGTCACATCACAGGGCTGATCGATAGACTTCGCGGTAGTGGTCCCATAGTGGCGGGAGACAGCCGAATATGGAGGCGTCATGATTTTCATCACGCCCCTTGTGCTCGCCACGGCCAGCTTTCTGCCCTCCACCTACGCTTCCGCCCAGGAGTCTGGGGTGGAGACGCTCTCCTTAGAGGCCACTGGTGTCGGGCGCGGTCACCTGACCGTTCCGGTCAACAGCCTCGTCTTTGACGGGGACGAGCCTGACTGGGGCAGGTCCATCTGGCTGAGGGGGGCGAGCGCTCCGGCGCTCCTTCCACGCGTCGTGATTCCCGGATGTGATGCCACCTTGGAGATTCCGGCGCTCGAGGGGATTCACCTCGACCTGTCGGACATCCGGGCGGGGTCGATCGCTTTGCACGATCCAGGCTCAGGCGATGGAATCTCAGGCACTCTCTTCGTCCCGGACTACGGCGGGCGCGAGCTCGTTCCGTATCCCTTTACGATTCCAGCGGGCGCGGCGGCGGAGAGTGACCGACGCTGGCGTGAAATCGAGGCGAGCCGGTACCGCGCGCTCGCCATGGCTTCGATCCCTGGCACCGCATGGTTCCGCCGGCGCGCGGAGTCCCTGGGTGGGCCGATGGGCGACCTGAAGCCCTGGGCCACGTATCGGAGCCAGGAGATGACGGACACATTCGCCATGTTCTCCGGCGGGCGCGCCCTGGCGGAGAACCTCGCGCTCAGCGACGTGATCGACGCGGACGAAGACCGAAAGTCGCCGCACATCGAAATCTCGACGATGGATAAGGTCGATGTACCGGAGCTGGACTTCGGGCCGCTGGTGGAGGGGCTCGACGTTGAAGTCGATCCGCTGAGCCGCGCCATTCCGCATGACCAGCACGCGGTGTTCTTCCCCAGCTTCGCGGCGATGCTGCGAGTGGCGGACCAGGTCGACAACGACGCGAAGCCCCTCGTTCAGCTGTTCGACGGCCGGAGCCAGGACGGGCGCGTGCGTGAGCGCTACGAGACCCAAATGTGCCTGAGCCTCAACGTGCTGGCGCGAACGTTCGGTTCGCAGTTCGTGGAAAGCGTGGCGATCACCGGATCGGATACCTACCTGCGAACGGGCAGCGACGTGGCCGTATTGTTCCAGGGGAGCGTCGCCGCGATCCGGGGAATGATGACGGCGAAGATCGAGGCGGCCGCCAAGGAGTTCGACGTTGAGGTGACGACTCTGGAGATAGGCGGCGCCAGCGTGACGTCGGCGGTGAGCGCCGATCGAATGCTGTCCGTGTACCTTGCGGCTGGCGACGGATTCGTCGTGGTGGCCAACTCTCCCGTCCAGGTAAGCCGGGTCCTCAAGGCGGCGCGTGGAGACAGCGTTTCGCTGGATGAGCTCCCGGAGTACCTGTGGTTCAGAGATCGCTACCCGCTGATGGGGCAAGGCGAGAGCGCGGACGGCGGAGAAGATGCGCTGGCCGTGGTCAGCGATGCCACGATCCGGCGGTGGTCGGGCGCGCGCTGGCGCATCGGTGCATCGCGTCGCCTGCGGGCTGCGGCGCTCCTGGCCGACGCCCAAGCGTGGCATCTTGGCTATGGAATGGGTGTCGGTGCCGCGGATGAGGCTCGCAAGACGCTCGACATCCCCGGCGGCGGGAGGGTCACCTATGACACGCGCTTCGCGATGGACGAGACCTATGGCCGCCTTTCGTTCCTGACCCCGATCGCCGAGCTTGATCTCGACCTGGTGACAGAGGCGGAGCAGCTTGGATACGAACTGTGGCTGGAGGGCTACCAGCGCGAGTGGACGACCTCGTTTGATCCGATCGCGCTGAGCCTCGACGTGACCGACGAAAAGCTCTCCATGGATCTGACGCTCGTGCCAATGATCGTGCGCTCGGACTATCGCGAGCTGACGGAGCTTTCAGGGCAGGTTCGGCTCAAGCCAGGTGTGGGCGACTTTCACGAGGGCGCGATCCTTCACTGGGTCTCGGCGATCGATACCAACAGCAGGCTCTATCGCTCCATGACGGGCTTCGTGGGTGGCATCGGCAACGACCGCTTCGGCTTGGACTGGGTCGGCGAACACGTGGCCGTCTACGTTGATCGGGACGAGGAGTACCTGGCGCGCCTCGAGGACGCCGACTCCTTCGATGTCTTCCAGGACGAGATGTTGCCGGGGCTTCCGGTAGGGATGCAGGTAGGGGTCAAGAGCCCTTTCAAGCTGGCGGCTTTCCTGACGGGGCTGCGCGGTTTCATCGAGGACGCTGTGCCTGGGATGTTCGACTACGAGACGCGCGAGCATGCGGGGCGCAAGTACGTCGCGATCGTCCCCGCGGACGGGTCGATGTTTGGCGAGACGCCCACGATCTACTACGTAGCGCTTCCTGATGCATGGGTGGTCAGCTTCTCGGAGAAGGTCGTGCAGGGCGCCATCGGGCGCTCGGTGGCGCGGGCCGCCGCTGGCGAGGACGCCGTGGACGAAGTGCCGGCTCCATGGACCGGCGCCAGCACGGGGCTGCATGTGGGCTCCGGTCTGAAGGAGGCCTTCGCCGTGGACCTCTTCCAGCTGACGGCGCGTGACGAGATGCGCAACCGCTCCTGGTCGAACCTGGCGATCTTGAACGAGTGGAAGCTCGCGGATGTCGAGGATCCGGTGTTCTTCCACATGAACGAATGGGGCATCGAGCTCGTGTGCGCCGGGGGCGGGGACTATGTCTGGAACGAGGAGTACCAGACCATGGAGAGCACGGTGTTCGGCCACCCCGGTGCGCCGCAGCGCGGTCCGATCCTGCCGCCGGCGCTGGTGGCGCTGAAAGGGCTGGGCGGGGCGCTGACGTTCGAGGAAATCGGTGCGGACAAGAGTCGCGGCCTGCGCGCGCACGTCGACCTCAAGCATTAGTCCGGGCGGATAGCGGTGAGGGGGTACAGTAGCGGTTGGCGGGTGTTTCACCCGTTAGCCCTGCGGCCCTCCTCATCGTCATGCTTGACTTCGTTTTCTGTCTTCCGCTGCTGCTAGCCCCCGCGGTGGCTGGCGTGCTCCCCGTTACGCTGCCCGGCACGCTTTCCGGCGATGGCCCTGAGATCTCGGTGCCTGCCGGGGGGAGCGTTCGGCTCTGGGTTGGTCAGCGTCAAGTTGTCGCCATCGAAGCCGCCGAGCCGGCGGCTGAGGATCGTGAGTGGACGGTGACTTCGAGCGCGCCTGGCGTAGTGGAGCCACTTGGGCTGGCCACCATTCTCGGGGGCGAGCGCTACGGCAGCTGCACGGTCCGAGTGCTAGAGGCTGGCGCAGGCGAACTGTGCATCGGGGAGGCCCGCATTCGTTTCGATGCGCGGATCAGTCCACTGGCTCCAGGCGGGCGCGGCGCCGTGCCCGTGTTCGTGGCGCCTGCGGAGGGCGCGGTTCTATCGGGCGTCTGCGCGATCGGCGTTGAGCTGGCCACGCGTCCAGGGGCGGAGCCGCGCGAGGTCTACCCCGTGCTGGAGGTGCCGGGAGTCGGCGACGTATCCCCGACGGCGCGCGTGGCCGTGGGGCGTGGCCCAGAGCAGCGCTGGGTCTTTGAAGTGGACACCGCTGAGATGTCGGAGGGGCCTCAGCTCCTTCGCGTTCGCCTGGGCCCGAACGTTGGGGAGGATGACCCAACGGAAGGTGAGGCAGCGGGCAAGCCACTCTTTGTGCGTGTCGTGCATGGGGACACAGCAAGCCAGGTCCTGGCCGTCGAGGCTGAGGCTGCGCTTGGGGTCCCACGTCCAGAGACCTTCGGAGAGCGTCGTCCGTCCGTGGTCGGCGACCCTGACGCAAGCGGCGGCACGGCCGTTGTGATCCGGGGCTATCAGCCCGCGGTCCTGTTTCACCTGGACGTGCCCGAAGCGGGTCGCTGGCAGGTCATCGCTCGGGTCAGGGGGCGTATTGGCGGGGGCGCGTTTCCATCCATCTCCGTGTCCGTCGACACGGATCAGCCGCGGCTCGGAACCGCGCGCGTGGTGTCCGAGGACTGGCATAGGCTCGCGGTGGGTCTACCGCTCGAGTTGGAGGCTGGCGTACGGTTGCTGAGCTTGCGGTTGGTGAATCCTATTAACGAGGGGCGCACGGAAGAGCGCCATTTGTATCTCGATGCCGTGGAGCTTGTTTCGGTGCCACCGTCGGCGGCGCCGGCGTCCTCGATGATGTCGATGGAGAGCATGATGATGGCGGAGGCTCCCTCGATGATGGACGCGGGCGCGACGACCGGGGCTGGCGCCGTGATGGCCGAGGGCCTCTGGGTTGGATTCCAGGAGGTCTTTGACGGGCTCCCGATGAACGGCGATCTACGCGTCGAGGGGAAGGCCACGTGGCGTGGTGGGCCGTCGGTGCCGGCGCCGCGCGTGGCGCTCTTGATCGACGGGAAGCCGGTCAGCGTGGTTCAGGGGAGCGAGCCGGTGTTCGATATGACGCGTGATGAGCTGGGCCCGGGCGCGCACACGGTTCAGCTGAGCGCTGAACAGGCGGGGGGGAGGCTGGCGGTGACGCCGGTTCAGACAATTCACGTGCGAGGCCGAACCGGTGTGAAGAGGCCGCCGCTGGTTCATCGCTATGGAATGCAGGATGACGGCTGGGTTACAGATCAGTCGCTTCGGCAGCCATCGGGGCCCGTTTCCGCATCGTTCGATCTTCCCGAGGCGCTGGAGGGCCGTTACGCGGTGCGTCTCGACGCACGCGGGCCGGGCACGCCGAACCATGGTCTCGTCTCGGTCAGGATCGAGGGCGCTCCCGACGACAAGGGAGATCGCCCTGTCCTGGCGGAGACGTCGCTGAAGGTGAACAACTGGTGGAGGGAGCGGCCCCTGGGCGAGATGGACCTGCCGGCCGGGGCGAAGCGCCTTTCGATCGAGGCGGTGCCGCAGCCGGACGGGGCGGCCTCTAAAAAGCCGCAGCTCTATCTGCGCAGCGTGGTGTTCGAGCGACTCGACGAGCGCGAGGGCGTCGACTATTCGCCGCCAGGGGTCGAGCTGCTCTATCCGGAGGAGGGTGCGACGGTAGATGCCGCGCTCGACGCGGTGGTGGCGGATGTCTTCGATGACCGTGATGTCCAAAGCGCCGAGCTGCTCGTGGATGGGCGCTCAGTCGCGGCGTTCGCGAGAGTCCCGGCGGGGGCAGGCTACGCGGTCTTGCCCATGGTGGCGCGTGACCTCGGCGTCGGGGAGCATCGTTTGTCGGTCCGAGTGTTCGACAAGGCGGGCAACGAGTCGGAGTCGGCTGCGCGGACGGTGAGGGTGCCCGCGGCCGAGGAAGGGCTAGAGCCGGGGCGCTTTGCGCGCGCTGTACATCTCCTGAATCGCATGGGGTTTGGCCCTGATCCGCATGAGCTGGCCGAGGTGCTGGTCCACGGCGAGCGAGCCTGGATCGATGGGCAGATGACCGAGAGCCCGGGGCATCGGGTGGCGCGTGGCCGGGCTCGCACGGAGCTTGGAGCGGCCATCCCCTACGGAGCTGCGCAGCTGACGCTGCAGATCGCATTGTCGACGGATCAGCCGCTGCGGGAGCGGTTCGCACTGTTCCTGGACAACCACTTCAACACTTGGGGGGGGAAGACCGGGATGCCGTCTGAGTGGGGGGATCATCTCCGCTACCAGGACGCCGGTTTAGCGCCGTTCGGTGAGCTTCTGCGCACGGCTATCTCGAGCCCCGTGATGCTGGTGTACCTGGACCAGCAGAAGAGCTTCCGTGGGCGGCTGAACGAGAATCTGGCGCGCGAGCTGCTTGAGCTGCACACCGTCGGCGTGAACGGCGGCTATGGGCAGGACGACGTGACGGCGCTCGCGGGGCTGCTTTGCGGGCTGACCGTGGGGGAGGAGGCGCCACCCGATGGGGCGGCGCAGTACCTCTCCCGAGTCTTCCGGTTTGCGCCCGACCTGGCTGATTCGTCGGCGCAGCGCGTGTTCGGTACGCACTTTGGGGAGGCCGACGGCGAGGGTGCTGCGTTCGACCGCTTCGGAGAAGTCCTGGAGCATCTCAGCGCCCATCCGATGACCGCGCGATTCTGGGCGCACAAGCTGGCCGAGCACTTCGTGGCCGTGCCAGCACCCGAGGCACTGGTGGAGGATCTTGTGGACTGCTTCCTGGCGACCGGCGGGGACACGCGCGAGCTTCTGGTTCACATCGCTGAGCACCCGAGTTTTTGGGCGGCCATGGATACCCCGCGCGTGGCGAGTCCCCTCGACTTCGGACTGCGTTTTGGCCGTGCGACGTCGCCCCGGCACCTGCACGGCCAGGTAGACGCGCTCTTGCGCTCCGCGGGCATGGGGATGTTCGATCACGCTGCGCCCGACGGGTATCCTGAAGAGGACGAGGCGTGGGTCGACTCCAATGGACTGCTGGCGCGCTGGCGGCTGGCCCAGAGCGTGTCCTGGGCGGCGCGTGTGCTGACGCCCGAGCCGCTGCGCCGGTCTGGGCATGGCGACAGCTTCGATGAGTTCTCCGGTCGCGCGATCGATCACGCGTCGTTTCGACTGCTGGGCCGATTGCTCGGTCCGGACTCCAGGGGAGCGGCGGTCAGCTACATGCGCGAGATATCAGAAGAGCCTGCCTGGAAGCGCGTCGATCAGATGTGCGTTTTGCTCACTCGTTTTCCTGAAGCCAACCTGAGGTAGTTCGATGAACAGAGCTCAAATAGACCTGAATCTGGATCGACGGACGTTCCTGCGCGGATCAGCGGCGTTGATGGCCGCGGGTGCTTTGCCACAGGAGGTCGCGGCGCCGAAGAAGCTGAAGAAGCCGAAGCGGCGGACTCTGGTGGTCGTGTTCTTGCGTGGCGGCTGCGATGGGTTGCACCTGGTTGTGCCGCATGGGGATCCGGACTATGCGGCGCTGCGGCCGGGGCTTGCGTTACCAGAGCCCGGGGAGAGCGGTGGAGCGTTGCCGATCAACGGGCTCTTCGGACTGCATCCTGCGGCGGGGGCACTGGCACCGCTTTTCCAGAGCGGCGTGGCAGCGGCCGTGCACGCGGTCGGGCACCCGGACAACACGCGCTCGCACTTCGAGGAGCAGGAGCGGTGGGAGCTGGCGCAGGCTGGAGGCGAGGTTGGTGCGCCGGGCTGGCTTGGGCGTTACCTCGCTTTCGGTGGCGTGGAGCCGCGTGGTCCGATCCGCGCGATCTCGCTAGGGAAGGGCGTGCCGCGGAGCCTGCGCGGGCCCTTGCCAGCGCTTGCGATTGATAGCCTGGATGAGCTTCGCGTCCCCGGGGAAGCGAAGGGGCTGGACGCGACCATGAATGCGCTGCGCCGGGCCTACGGGAAGAACCGTGAGAAGGCAGAGGCCGCCAAAACGTCGGCGGGGGATCGCAAGAGCCGAGCGCGTGACCTCCTGAAGCGTGATGGCGATGCGACGCTGGATGCGATGCGCCAGCTTGGCGAGGTGGCGCGGCAGCCATTTGAGCCGAAGGGGCTGTATCCACGTGTCCCGCTGGGCGCTCATCTTCTGGAAGCCGCGAGGTTGGTCGACTCGGACCTTGGGTTGGAGGTGATTCAGATCGACTACAACGGATTCGATACGCACCAGAATCAGGCGGGCGCCTGGGGCGGGCTGGTGACGCCCTTGGCCCAGGGCTTGGCGGCGTTCGCCAAGGACATGGAGGCGCGTGGGCGACTCGATGAAGTGCTTGTGCTGACCGTGTCCGAGTTTGGGCGTACCGCCCGTGTGAATGGGACCGGCGGGACGGACCACGGAAGCGGCGGCTGCGTGCTGGCCCTGGGCGGCGCGGTGCGCGGGCCCGGTGGAGCGGCGAAGGAGGTCGTGGGGGATTGGCCCACGCTGGCAAAGGCGGCGCTCCATCAGAATCGCGACCTGCGGATGGTGACGGACGTGCGCAATATCTACGCCGAGGCGCTCACGGCCTTCATGGGCGTGGAGAAGCTCGGGCCGGTGCTGCCAGGCTGGACCGCGAGCCCAGTGGGCCTGCTCGGTTGAGCCGTTTCAGCTGGTCGGCGCGTCAGGCCTTTTGGACTTCGTCGAGGCGGCGGGCTAGAAACGCGGCGGCGAGTGATGCGATCGTGAAGGCCGCGAGGACGACCTCGCGGCCCCACTGATCGGCGATCCAGCCGAAGACGCCGCCCACCAGAAGGACGACGCCGATCACGCTGTTGGAGACTGCGGTGTACGCGGCGCGCTGGTCGGGTGGCGCCATGTCCACGAGGTGAGTCGCCCGGCCGAGGCGGACGCCCTGGTAGGCCACCATCAGCACGAAGAGTGCGCAGGGCAGCGGCCATCCGGCATCGAGTGTCCCGGGCCTGGCCCGGATGAGGACTGCGACCACGAGGAGAGGAACGGTCGCGACGAGTCCGCTCCAGATGAGAACGCGGCGGCTGGACCTGTCGGCGAAGCGGCCCCAGATGTAGGCGCTGAGGACGCTGGCGAGGGCGGAGGCGAGAACGAAGGGTCCGAGCTGACCGAGTCCGTGCTTGAGTCCTGTCGTGACGACGAAGGGAGGCGCCAGGGCGGTCGCGGCGAGTAGGCCGCGGACGATGGTGAAGCGAAGGAGCTGGGGGTCTTCGCGGAGCAGCCGGAGTTGGCCGAGCGAGTGCCGAGCACCTGATCGCTTCTGATCAGGAGAGTCGAGGTCCTCGCGAAGCTGGTGGATGGCGAAGGCCGCAAAAAACCACAGCCCCGCCGCGATGCAGAACACCCACGCGATGGTAGGAACTGCCAGGGGGAGCACCCCAGTAGCGAGCAAGACCCCGAAGAGAAAGACGAGCGCAGACGCCAGTGACCCGGCCAACCCCGTCGCCGTCCCCCGGGTGGACTTCACCAGGGTGACTCCCTGCAGGGCGCGATAGCTCACCGAGCAGACGGACCGACTCAGGGCAAAGAGCGCGAGCAGGGAGACCATGGCCCACCCGGCGGCCGCCCCCTCAAGCGAGAGGATCACGCCGGCCATGGCCAGCACGGCCAACCCCTGCCCAACGGACCCGACCACCCAAAACCACCGAACACTCTCCCCGGCCTGAACATGCCGACTCAGGGCCAGCTGAGGCAAGAGCGCCCCGGCCTCCCGAACGGGAACCAACCACCCCACGGCCGCCGCGGGCGCCCCAAGAGCCCCCAAGACCCAGCTCATGACGAGTTTGGGATCGACCAGCCCATCCCCAGTCTTGGTGCTCCCCAGCGCGGCGACGTGCAAAAAGAACTGCCGAGGCTGCCTACCCCGAATCTCCTCGGGAATCCCCCCCAGCGCCTCCTCATCCACAAGACGCGCATAAATCCCCCTGATCCCCTTCCCCATGCCGCCAAACCTACCCCAAGCCCACCAAGGCGCACCATTCTGAACCTGGTCCGTTGACCCCGACCTTGACGCACTTTGAACCTGGTCCGTTGACCCCGACCTTGGCGCACTTTGAACCTGGTCC
>JBLIHL010000039.1:0-19600 GCA_047635895.1 Paracoccaceae bacterium
ACGCCCGCGGCGAGACGATGTCTTGTCGCGGGCGTTTTTTTGCCTTTAGCGGGGCGCGGTTGGGCGGGTGCGTTGCTCCGGTGATCGTGGGGATCCTCGGTAGGCGGCGGTCTGTTGTAGCGCGCGGGACGTGGAGCTCGAACGGTTGCGGTACGGCGGCGGGCGGTACTGCGTTAGGCGGTGCGGCGGGTGGGGGGAAGGAGGGCTGCGTTCGACCGCAAAGCCCTCTTCCTACTACCGCACTAACGCCTCACTCCTTCCCTCGCACCAACCCAAAGGAGGCATCAGCGCCAGATCCGGCGACGGCCAAGACTCGCACCCTGGCCGTCCGATTGAGCCAGGGGCTGAGGTCCCACTCTACAGGGCTGCTGTCCGAGCTACTCGGCGTCGTGGACAGGACGACCTCGCCGCGGACGATGAGCTGGAGCTGGACGTAGTTGGGTGTCGACGTCTGAAACTCGATCTCGGCACGCGCGGTATCGATCCACAGGAAAGGCGTCTCGGCGGTGAGGGCCAGCATCTCCTGGTCAGGACCGATCCGGGTCATCGTCCCAGGTGATTCCGTTATGAATGGGGGGCCTGCATAGGACGGTGTGAGCCGTAGTGGGCCCGCTGAGAGGCGGGGCACATCAGCGCCAGCAGAGTTGCTCGCCCTATACCTATCGATGGCATCGGCGTAGCGGCTCGCGATTTCGGGGCGCGCAAACAGCCAGGAGCCCATGGAGCCCTCGAAGATGAGCTCGAATCCGGCGGGGCGGTAGGGAGCTCTAAGGAGCACCAGGTCGGCTTCCTTTGGGAAGCCGCTGTCCCAGCGGGAGGTATTCACCTCGGTGAAGGCCGGTGCAGGTGTCACGAGTCCTGCGACATCGATGACGCGCGCATCGCTCATGAATGCCAGGTATCCCGGCTCCCAGGTCAGCACCGTGGTCTCGTTCAGCTTTGTCTGCCGGAGAAAGTCCGCAAGCTCTGGGTAGGCAATCTCTCGCCCTACGTACTGGAACGTGTTTCGCAGCCGGGCGGAGGCTGCCAGATGGGTGGGGATCGAAACGAGAAGGCCGGCCGCCACGGCGGCGACCCCGACCTTTCTCCATCGGGGCCCGCTCCATCTGTGCCCGAGCAGGTCAGCGAAGCCCAACAGCGCGCACAAGAGGGCGATGCAGTGGAGCGGTGCACGGTGCCACGTGCAAAGGGGTCCTGGCGCAAAGGCAATCAAGACCGCGAAGACGAAGAGTGCCCCCAAAGGAAGAGCGCCAGCAAGGGTCGCGCGCGTCCTGATCAGGCGTCTCGCGCCTGCAAGTCCGAAGATCCCGAGAAACACACTCAGGGCCAGACCTATTGGGTACGAATAGCCGAAGCCTGCCGTAGGCCAGAACAGGTCATGCGGGAGGTCGAGATAGGAGCGCTCGAAGTAACGGAGCGAGGACACGTGCCCCGCCTTAGCTCCCGCTGGCAGGGGGATCGGATTGCCGTAGTAATGCCAGGCCACCCCTAGCCAGGGCAGCGTGACCCCCGCCAGCGCCAAACCACCCGCCCTGATGGCGGGCCAGGCCCGTTGGGAGATCAGCGCGAGGGCGAGGGCGGCGGCGAAGGCGTAACCCTCGTAGCGGGTGACACAGGCAAGGCCGAGCAAGATCCCGGAGAGGGCATACCTCCGGTCCAGGACCAAGCACCACGACCCGAGGAGCAGCCCGGTAAAGAGCGGGGTCTCCATGCCCCAGTAGGCGTGCAGACGACCCACCCCGAGGAACACGGCCACGGCAAAGGCGACGCCCGCGCCCGGCGATCCAAGCCGCTGGAGCAGCCGGCCGCCAGAATATGCGAGGCCGGCCAGCGCGGCGCAAAAGGTGACGTCGAGTACGACTTCTGGGTGGGCACCGAGCGCGATCGGCAGCGCCAGTAGCATGGCCCAAAACGGCGCGGACGTCCCCAGGACCATTTCACCGGGCTGAAACACCAGCCCGCGCCCTGCCGCAAGGTGAGTTGCGTACCGAAGCGTGATGTAGGAGTCCTCGAAGAGGAAGTCCGCGAAGGTGAAGAAGCTCACGAGCGCTCCCACGAGCGCCACGAGAATCAGCGCGACCCGGTTGGATGGAAGGCCTTCAGCGTGCGTTAGATCGGATGGCATCAGTGGGGCCAAGCCTACCGTTGCAGGCCCAAGTTGGCCTCACCGAGCCGTTCAATGTGACGCCAGTGGTCATTGCCTCACGGCTCCGAAGGATGCTTGGGCCCTCGGGCGTCTCGCGGCCGGCGTGGCTATCGGAGCAGACGCATCAGCAGCCGGTCTTCCACTTGGACACCCAGCTCAATCTCGCCGGCGGCGCGCATCAGCACGAATTCCGGCGCACCGACGCGGCCCTTCTTATCGTGCCCCAGGCCCTCGTGGAGCGCCTCCGGGCTGAGCTCACTCGTCAGGCCATAGCGCTGGCGTAGCCCGTTCAGGTCCGACGGCAAACCGAAGACTTCAAGCAGCGCGGTCAGACGGCCGGCCAGGTCGGTCGCGGTTCCGTAGACCTCCGACGAGGCGTCCGCCGCCAGGCGCAGTCCCACTGCAACGGCCACGCCGTGGGGAATACGACCGTAGCCCGCCGCGTGCTCGATGGCGTGGGCGAACGTGTGGCCGAGGTTGAGGGAGCGTCGAGCTCCGCGCTCTTCCGGATCCGAAACCACGACCCGGGCCTTCGTCTGAACGCAGCGGGTCACGGTTTCCTGCAGCGCTACCGCGTCGCGCGCATTCAGGGAAGGAGCATCCGTCTCCAGCTGCTCGAGAGCCTCCGGGCCTTCGATCAAGGCGGTCTTTAGCACCTCGCCGAGTCCGCTCTGGTACTCAGGCTCGCTCAGCGTGTGGAGGAGTCCTGTGTCGCAGTACACTGCGTGCGGCTGGTGGAAGGTCCCTGCCAGGTTCTTGCCGGCCGCCAGGTTGATAGCGGTCTTGCCGCCCACCGAGGCGTCGACCTGGGAAAGCAGCGTGGTCGGCGCCTGGATCACGCGCAGCCCTCGCTTGAACAGCGATGCGGCGAGGCCAGTCAGGTCTCCCACGGTGCCGCCGCCGTAGGCCACGAGGATCGAACTCCGCGAGAGCGAAGTGGCCGCGCAGAAGTTCAGCACTTCCTCGAGCACGCTCATCGTCTTGATGCCCTCGCCGCCATCGAGCTCAAGCATGGGCGCATCGATGCCATGGCGGGCGAGGTCGCCGTGGAGCTCACAGACCCGCCGGTCCGCCACGATGGCGACCCGGTCCGCGTCCGCCACGGTCTCGGCGATGGCGGCACGGACACCAGCCCCGACGTGCACGTCGTAGGGACTGCCGGGAACGGCCACGTGGATCATGCTGGTGCCAGTCACGCGGGCGTGACGTGGGTCTGCTTACCGCGGCGCGTGCGCTTGCGGCGCAGCATGTCTTCGTAAAGAGCCTTGGACTTCCGCTTGTCTGATTGCAACAGGATGTAGATCAGCACGATGAGTCCGATCGTGAGCCCAAGGACGCCGTAGCCGAACCAGGCGATGGACGGATCCTTGGGCGGCGTGAAGACCTCGACCGAGTGCATGATGAAGAGCGGCGTGCGCGCCGGCTCGCCCGCTGACGTCTCGTAGACCTCGTTGCGGAAGAAGTAGCCCTTGGCGGTGACGTAGCGGTTCTCGTCAAGGAGGTTATCGCGCAGGAGGTCGGTCCGCTTGAAAGGCGCCTGCCAGTGGATGACGTGAACCGGCTTCTTCCACAGGATGTTACTGATCCAGCCGTCCGTGTAGTCGTCGATGCGCAGCGGGTTGTCACCGGCACCGAGGGCGTTCGCATCCATGTTGATGCTGACCGAGAGCGTGAAGGGCCTACCGCGGTAGGTCTCACCGTCCTCGTAGATCTTGCGCAGGATCTCGGCGTTCAGCTCGGGAGCTGCGTCCCAGTTGGTGTCATTCCCGAGCATGAGCGCCTTGCCCATCAGCTCCCATTTGGCCTGTGCGAATTGGGACGAATCGTGGACCACGCCGATCGAGTCGTCCACGACGGCGTCGAGGCTCGCCAGCTCTTGGGCGACCTCGGTGGTCATCTGCGGCGTGGACGGCGAGGCCTTGGCGCCGACGATGAGCGGCGCGGTCACAGGCTTGGCGCCTTCCTCGCCGGACGGTCCGTCCGGATCCACCGTCGTGCGGTGGAGCCCGTAGAAGAGCCCCTCCACGCGCAGGTAGTCGCCTGCTTCGATCAGCCGCTGGCCGCCCGGTTGCTTGGGCGCGTTCGCGACAAGGAAGTGCACTACCTCGCCAGAAAGCAGCCGCATCGAGCCCTTCCAGTCGTTGCCAATCCCGTTGGCGCGCGGACGCTCGCCAGCTTCCAGGATGACGCCGCGGGCGCGGTAGGCCTCGAGGCGGTGCGTCGCAGGTGCTTCGATCAGCGCCGCGATCTGCGCCGGCTCAAGATCGCGCAGCCCGAGCGCGCCGAGCGCCGTGGCCGTCTGAAGTCGCGCGTAGTCGAAGACGAGCTTGAGCGGCTCGGTCTGGAGCAGCTCTTGGCCCGCTTCGGTCGCGTCCTTGATCTCTTCGAGCACGTCCGTGCGATCGAAGGGGATGATCGCGATGTCCTTGGCTTCGAGCTCGCGGCTCGGCGCCGCGCTCGCCAGCTCGGCGTCCTGCTGGTCCCGCTTGCGCTGCGCGTTGCTGTCCGAGTATAGGTACAGCCCGCCCACCAGAGCCGCGACGATGGCGAGGCCGATGATCCGGTTGCGGTCGCGCTGGGCTAGGCGAGCGGCTTCTTCCTTGGAGATGCGTGTGTGCTTCATGGTGAGTTCAGGGTTTCGCGGCGGCGTCCACGAAGGCTCGCATTAGCGCCATGGCGGCAGGGTCATCCGGGAGCAGGCTTGGGGCCAGCTCCGGGTGCCACTGGACACCGACCGCGAAGGCGTGGCCGGGGTGTTCGATCGCTTCGACCAGGTTCTCCTCGTCCACAGCGGACACGATCCAAGGGGGCGGGACCGTTCGGAGTGCTTGATGGTGCCTGGATACCACGGGAAACGGGGCTAGACCGGAGGCGTTCGCAAGTTTCGTCCCCTCTTTGGCCTGGACCGTGTGAATTGCGCTATCCGCGTGCCGAAGGGCCCTGGGGGACCCGTCAGGCAGGGTCGCAGGTAGGTCCTGGTGGAGCGTCGCACCTCCGGACAGCCCCAGGCACTGCATTCCAAAGCAGATTCCGAGGGTTGGGAGGTCGCGTCGGAGAGCGGCCCGGGTCAGCGCCAGATCGAACCGCTGCTTGGGCATGTGGGTGACCTCCGCGCTCGGATGCGTGGCTCCGAGTCCCAGCGGCCCGGCGTGAAAGTCGTCGCCGCCGGTCAGGACGAGGCCGTCGACGCGGCTGAGGAGCTCGTCCAGCTCCTGCTCGAGCTCTTCCTCCTGGGCCGCCAGATCCTCGGGGGCGAGGCCCTCCGGAATCAGCCTGGCAGCCAGCGCCACTGGAATCCCACCGGCCTGGCGGACGAAGTCCACGTAGCGCTGGCGCAGCCGCAGCATGGGATCTTCGGCGTGGTAGAGGCCGTTGATGGCGATCAGGGGGCGGTTCTTCCGTGTCATAGGCCCCTGGATTATGCGTTTTTGGAACTGGGGCCTGGGATCTGCTTACGAGGATCGAGCGGAAGTCCCGTTGGGGGGGCGTCGGCACGCGCTAGTCTCCCTGGCTCACAGGTCCCCGTTCACGCCGATCATGCTCCTTGACGCCCTAGCCCTACTCGCCGGTTTCTTCTTCCTCGCCAAGGGCGCTGATGCCCTCGTGGAGGGCGCAGGCACGATTGCCACGAAGCTAGGAATGGACAAGTGGGTCGTCGGGCTCACCATCGTCGCCTGGGGCACTTCCCTACCCGAAGTCGTGGTCTCGACCTTGGCGGCGCAAGAGGGTCGCCCGGGCGCTGCGCTCGGGAACGTGCTGGGCTCGAACGTCGCGAATGCGGGCCTCGTGCTGGGGGTGGTGGGGTTGATCCTGCCGCGCGCTTTGGTGGGACGGCTGTCGCTGCGCGAGAGTTTGCCCTTGGTCGCATCCATCGGAGTGCTCTGGTACGTCCTCAGCGACCAGGTCGTCACCCGCGTCGAGGCGATCTCGATGATGGTGCTCTTCCTCGCCTACACCTTCGAGCTCATCTTCATGCGCGGTCGCGGCAAGCAGTCGCCTTCCGCCGACATCGAGCCCGACGAGATTCACAAACCCCGCCCGTGGCTCCGCATCCTGGCTGGATCCGTGGCGATTGGAGGCGGTGCCCAGCTCGTCCTTTTCGGTGCCTTCGGCATCGCAGAGGTCCTCGGGCTCAAGGAGGGTTTCGTGGGCCTCGTGATCCTGGCGCTCGGCACTTCGCTGCCCGAACTTGCTGCGGGCATCGTGAGCGCGCGCAAGGGGCACACCGAGATTGGCCTCGGCAACATCGTCGGCAGCAACGTCTTCAATATGCTGGCGGTCATCGGGATCGCGGGTACCGTCTCGCCCTTCGGCGTTGAGCGCGGGGCCCAGGAGGGCTGGCCGCTCGCGGCGACCGATGCGCTCCATCGGGACCTGCCGGTGAACCTCGCCTTCGCGCTGTTCCTGGTCCTTGGCCCGCCGCTCTTCCGGGGGCGCGCCGCCAAGCAGCGCGCCGGCGTGCTGCTCGCCGCCTGGTTGGGCTACGTCGTCTGGATCGCCCTGTAAAGGCACTTCAGGTGAGGAGCGCCGCCACGGCGATCACCATCCAGACGAGCTGAAGCACGAGCGGCTGCCAGGTGCGCTTGTGCCAGCACAGGAGCGCCACGCCGGCCGCGCCGACGAGGTTCATCGCCTGGTAGACCGCTCCGTTCGAAATGACCTCGCCGCTCAGCAGGCCGTAAGCGCCGACGATCAGGATGGTTCCCAGCCAGCCCGCCAGGTCGACGGTCGTCGTGACCGTGGGCGTAGGTGTCTCGTTATCATCAGCTTCGCAGGCGATTGGGTCATCCATGGGACGACGAGCCTACCGAAGATGAGAGGAGTTTGAGGACGTCGGTCAGGTCCGACCGGCTCAGTCGATACGGTTAGGCGTCATGCGTGTTCTTGTAGTCGAAGATTATGGTCCGATCCGCGGCGCCGTCGTGACGGCCCTGCGCGACGAAGGTTGGTCCGTGGACCTGTCCGGAGACGGAACCGACGCTTTCCAGAAGGTCCAGGCGGAGCCGTCCTACGACCTCGTGATCCTGGATCTGATGATCCCGGGGATGGACGGCTTGACCGTACTCAAGTCGATGCGCGCCAAGGGGATCGATTCCCACGTGCTCATCCTCACGGCGCGTGATGCGGTGGACTCCCGGGTCAGTGCCCTCGACCTCGGGGCGGACGACTACCTGTCGAAGCCGTTTGCGATGGAGGAACTCGTCGCCCGCTCGCGAGCACTTCTCAGGCGCCACTACGCCAAAAAATCGCCGGTGGTGGAGGTCGGGCCGCTCAGCGTTCGCACCTCGGACCATCGCGTGATGCTCCACGGCGCGACCATCGAGCTAACGGCCAGGGAGTACACGCTTCTCGAATACTTCGCCTTCCGCTCGGGAGAACTGGTCAGTCGCGACGAGCTCCACACGAGCCTCTACGGCGAAGTCGGCGGCGCGGCCTCCAGCAACGTGGTGGATGTCTACGTGGGCTACCTGCGAAAGAAACTCGAGGCTGACGGGACTCCACGACTGCTCCACACGCGTCGCGGTGAGGGCTACATTCTCGAGCTCCGTGAAGCGGCACCCGATGGCGCAAAGGATCCCTCGTGAGAACTCGCGGTAGCCTCCAGCGCTGGATCACACTGGCCGCTCTCCTGGCGGTGGCGGTCAGCGTAGGCGGAGCGGGACTCTTCATCAGTGAAACGCTGCGGTTGAGAATTGCGTCCGAGGCGGAGGCTTCGATGGAGTCCGTGCTGCGGTTCGGGTCGTCGCGGATGTGCGCCGAGGCGCGCGTAGTCCGATCGGGGGGTGACTCCTACTTTGACGATCGAGGGACAGGACCGTTGGACCGCTTCTCCTGGCTGGTGAAGGGTCTACCGCAGGGGCCGCGGCGTCAAAGCAACGGCGAGTTCGCGGAGTTTGCACGCAGCGAGGGCTTTCCCTTCGCAGGCGTCGACGTGTTGTTCGAGAGCGCGGTTGTCGATGGGGCCAAGGAGATTCGCTACGTGGTCGCCGAGGGGCCCGACGGCGAACCGTACAGGGTTGCGGTGCTCAACGTGATCCCAGCGCTGGACATGCCTGACGGACCGCCCCAGGGGCGCCCCGAGGCACGCGGACGCGGCGGTCCCGGTCCCGGCGCGGGCCGTGGCCCAGGTGATGACCGCATGGATCGGCGAGGCGGGCGCGGAGGGCGGCCTCCTAATGGACCGCGCTTCGGCTTCGGCGAAGAGTTCTTGGTCTTCATGGCGGCACCCATTCACGAGGAGCGCACCATTTTGGCGAGCCTCTTGCGCACGCTGCTCCTCGCGGGCGTGCTGGCGCTTGGCGCGTCCGCACTGCTGATCCCGTGGACAGTCCGCCGTGGCTTGGGGCCGCTCCGGAAGATCTCGGACGAGATCAGCCTCATGGACGAGAAGCGCCTCGACCAGGCCCTCGCGATCGAAGAGGTGCCGAGTGAGCTGGCGCCGATCGTCGAGTCGTTCGAGGGCGCGCGCGAGCGCCTCGGCGCCGCGTTCGTTCGCGAGAAGCGCTTTACATCGGACGCTGCGCACGAGCTTCGCACGCCGCTGGCCGGACTTCGCGCCTCCATGGAGGTGGCCCTGCGACGTGAGCGCGCTCCCGAACAGTACCGGTCGACCATGGCCGAGTGCCTGGACATCACCTGTTCGATGCAGGGAATGGTGGACTCGCTGCTCACGCTTGCGAAGGGCGCCGGTCATGAACTTGAGACTGCGCCTATGGATCTCGTGGACGCGCTTGAGCTCGCATTCGCGTCACGGTCGGGCGATCTGGCGCGGCGCCAGTTGACCGTCGAGGTGACCATCGAGGGGAATGACGTCAAGGACCGCCTCGTGCCCTGCCACGAAGTGCTTGCAGAGCGGATCTTCGGCAACGTCGTCGCCAACGTGATTCAGTACGCAGCGCAAGGAAGCGTGGTGAGCTGCGTCTTCGAGAGCTCCGCCGACCACCTTTGCCTGCGCGTCGGCAACGAGGCTGAAGACCTGGCCGCCGACGTCGCAGAGCGCGCTCTCGAGCCGCTTTGGCGCGGCGACGCCGCGCGAACAGATGCCAGCCTCCATGCGGGCCTCGGGCTGGCCATCGTGCAGCAGTGCGTCGAAGCGCTTGGAGGATCGGTGACTATCAATGCGGGCGAACGACGCTTCGAGTTGAGTCTGGAACTGCCTCGTTAGCGAGGGGTTTAGGGTCGCTACCACCGCCGCGCGAGGCCGTGTCCGGTTCAGGGGGATCATGCTATGTTGCGTCGATGAAGAATGTCCCCCTTCGATTCGATCGTCGCCAGGTCCTGACCGCAGGCGCGGCGCTCGCTGTATCGCCTGTCTCTTTCTCGCTACCGGGCCAGCAGGATGCACCTGTGCGAATCGGGATCGTCGGCTTCGGCATTCGCGGACGGAACCTGCTCAACGGTTCGTTCCTCAAGAACGCGGGCTTCAAGGTTACGGCAATCTGCGATGTGGACGAAACGCGCAGGCTCGACGGGAAGAGGCGCGTGGATGAGCACTACGGGGACACGCTCTGCAGCGTGGAACTTGAGCACGAGAAGCTGATCGCGCGCGAGGACGTCGACGCCGTCGTGATCGCGACCCCCGATCACTGGCACACGCACCAGATCCTGGACGCGTGCGCGGCGGGCAAGGACGTCTACTGCGAGAAGCCGCTCACGTTCACGCTTCGCGAATCCCAGCTGGTCATCGAAGCCGTTCGTCGCGCCGGGATTGTCTTCCAGACCGGCAGCCAGCAGCGAAGCGAGTACGGCCACCGCTTCGTGAAGGCCGCTGAGGCCGTCCGGGCGGGTCGAATCGGGCGCGTGTTGAACGTCAACGTGGGAGTGGGGGACTCGCCGGTTGCCTGCGACCTTCCGACGGAAGAGCTGGAGCCTGGCCTCGACTGGGACCGCTGGCAGGGTCCGGCTCCTTCCCGGGGTTACAACGCGATCCTCAGTCCGCGCGGTGCGCACACTCACTATCCGAGGTGGCGTGACTACCGCGAGTACGCGGGTGGCGGGCTCGCCGACATGGGGGCTCACCACTTGGACATCGCGCAATGGGCGCTCGGCATGGACGCTTCAGGTCCCGTGCGAGTGATCCCGCCGTCCGACCCGACAGCCAAGCGCGGCGCGGCGCTCGTGTACGCGAACGGCGTGCGGCTGACGCATGGAGGCCCGAACGGCGCCACCTTCATCGGGGAGACGGGCCTCATCGCGGTGGATCGCGGCCGGATCTCCAGCGTGCCCGACGCGATCCTCGAATGGGAGCCGGAGGAAGAGGCTGAGCGCCTGCAGCGCAACGAAGGCCACGCGGCGGACTGGCTCGCTAGGATTCGCGATCGGGGTCGGCCAGTCTGTGATGTCGAGGTCGGCGCGCGTAGCGCCGCGATCTGTCACCTCTTGAATATTGCGTACTGGCACCGCCAGGAGCTCGAGTGGAATCCGACGACCTGGCGCTTCGAGGGCAACGAGGCGGCGAATGAGTGGCTCGACTACCAGAGGCGTGACGGCTACTCGTTGCCGAAGGCGTAGTGACGAAGCGGGGTTCTGCTACCGTCGTTGAGCCATGAAACTCTCACTCTGTCTCACGATCCTCTTCGCATGGGTCGCCCTTACGGCCTGTGCGAACCGCCCGCTGCCCATCGAGCCCCAGCAGCAAGTCGTCTACCAAGCCAACGAAGATCACACGCTGCGGCTACACGTGTATAGCCCGCCGAATCACACGTCAGGCCAGTCGCGCGCAGCCGTAGTGTTCTTCTTCGGTGGCGGATGGAATTCGGGCTCGCCGTCGCAGTTCTTTCCCCACTGCGAGCACCTTGCGGAAAGAGGCATGGTCGCCATCAGTGCTGAGTACCGCGTCCGCTCCCGCAACGGCACGTCGCCGGCGGAGTGCGTGGAGGACGGCCAGGCCGCTGTGCGCTGGATCCGCGAGCACGCGGATGAGCTCGGGATTGATCCAAACCGGATCGCAGCGGGCGGCGGATCCGCCGGAGGACACGTGGCCGCGGCCACCGCGACGACGGTCGCGTTTGACGGCAGCAGGGGCGATTCAACGGTCAGTTGCGTTCCCGATGCGTTGATCCTGTTCAACCCGGTGTTCGATAACGGCCCCGGTGGATACGGTCACGACCGCGTGAAGGACTACTGGAGAGAGATCTCTCCTCTGCACAACCTGAGCGCAGCGACGCCTCCGACGATCGTGTTCCTGGGCACGGAAGATGAGCTCATTCCCGTGGAGACAGGTGAGGCCTACGTCGCGGGGATGGAGGAAGTGGGCGCGCGCTGCGAGCTTCACCTCTACGAGGGGCAGGGCCACGGATTCTTCAACAAGAGCCGCAGCGCGGAGAGCTACGCGGACACCTTGGAGAAGATGGATGCCTTCCTCCAGTCGCTGGGGTTCCTGGAATAGAGACCCTGAACCCGCGGTTCGCGGATCAGATGCCGGCAGGGTGCCAGACGAGGCGATCCGTCGACAGCAGCCCCGCGGCTGCGAGTCCCGGCTCGGAGCCCATGTCACCTGGTACCGAGAACGCGGCGTCGAAGGTGGGGGTAGAGCTGAGGCCCACGTAGGGGTTGGCCCCTCCGTTGGAGGTGCCGATGACATCGCCGGCCTGGTTGATCATGAACGCCTTCTTCATGGGCGTGGTAGGGGTCACGGGCCAGGCGTAGCAGCACCACATGATCTCGGCGTTCGAGCTGCCAGGGAGCCTCGGCGTGTTGCCGCCGTTGACCGACTCGGCGATGCCGAGGTACGGGTGGTCGCTGGAGTCATCCGGAAGGTGGATCATGAATGCGTAGCCCTCTCGGATCATGACGCCGCCTTGGGACGTAGGCTCGATCTCGCCCATGCTCGCCGGCAAGTAGGTCGGATCGAGCTTGATGCCGCCTGGGTCCAGCGTCGCTCCTCCTGGCGCGTAGCTGCGAATCGGCTGGGTTCCCGCGAGCTCGGCGAAGTAGCCGAACTCGCCGCCGCCATCGGCGTCAGTATCGATTGCGGCTGAGGCCTGAAGCTGCTGCTGGGCGGCAGCGATGGATCGCAGCGCTGCGGTGGCCGCCTTCTCTTGGCGCTTGTTCTCCGCGAAGTTGAGCTCGATCGTGGTGCGACTTCCGCTGCTCGCTTGGACCGTCGTGCGGGCGTAGAGCTCGTCACCCTGGAATACCCGGAGGCGAAAAGAGGTCGCCGGCGGCAGGTCCTCCAGAAGCAGGCTCCCTGCGCCGTTTGGCAGTTCGGCTTCGCCTATCCACTCGGGCTGGGCCGTCCCACCCTCAGGGTTGTCGAGCACGACCCGTAGGGGAACACCCTCTGCCTGGTCCTTGGAAGGCATCTGGATCACTAATTCCATGGAACCAGGGCTAGCCTCTTGCGGCCCTTCTTGGACCCCAGGCTCAGGCTCCACCAAGGCGCCCTTGACGGCGTTCTGTTGCGCCAAACGGGCCTGGTGCTCGTGCAGCGTTTCCATCGGACCTACGCTTACGAGGTCAGCACTCTCTCGGAGAAGCATGCGTGCGGGCCTTTGCGCCACCGACACGCCCTGCACGATGAAGTCGACTCCCACAGTGGCCTCGGTTGGCTCTGACCCCAGGATGCGCCAGGCGAGCCCCGTGGTAAGGACACAGCCTGCGACGACAGCGGGAATGAGGAACTTTGAGCTACCTGAATGAGTCATGCGCAATACCTGGCGAAGAGACGGTCACGGTGGTATCGAGACCTTCCTTGCCAAGGCTTGAGCCCATTCAGTGGGCTTTGGGGCCCTAGGTGGGAAATCTGCGTGGCAATCAGGGCAGCCGTTGGCGAGCAGGTCGCGTCGCGGCTTTTGCGATTCTTGGATTACGGCGCGGCGAGAATTTTCGATCCGCCCTAGCCTGAAGCGTCGCCGGGTGTGAGTGCGTCGTTCATCGACGCTCCCTCCGGCCAACTCCTTCCTTCTCCTGGACCGATTCCTCATCGCCAAGACGATTACTCTCATGTTTCGAAGAACTCTTCCAGTCGCAGCTACCTGCCTAGCTGCCTTCTCTCTCGCGTCCGTCGCGTCCGCTCAATTCACCGAGTCGTTCGACTCCTACACCGCTGGTTCGGCCATCGAAGGCCAGGGCAACTGGCAGAACTGGGACATCTGCGCCACGGGCAACCAGGCCTTCAACACGGTCACCTCTGCCCAGGCAGCCTCTGGAGCCAATAGCCTGAGCATGATCGGGTCCAACGCTGCAGGCGGCGCGTGCCCCGGCTGCTCCGACACGACCCACGAGCTGAACGGCCCGTACACGAGCGGGCAGTGGACGATGACGTTTCAGACGTACATTCCCAGCAGCTTCGCAGGACTCGGGTACTTCATCCTCCTCAGCGAGTACGGCAACTGCGGAGGACCCTACGACTGGTCTTCGCAGATCCACTTTGACGACACCGGAATGGTGATCGCCGACGACCTCGGTGCCAACACTCCGATCAACGGCAACCAACTCATCACGTACGACCAGTGGGTCGAGCTGAAAGTTGAGATCGACCTGGACCTCAACACCGTGGTCTACAGCTACAACGACGTCCAAATGTCCGAGGGTACGTGGAGTACCGGCGGCAACACGACGATCGCTGCGCTTGACCTGTTCCCCGGTTCGGACGACACGACCGAGTACTTCGTTGACGACATCTCGCTCACGCCGGGTATTGCCGGCAGCTCGGTCGGCGCGAACTACTGCACCGCCAACGTGAACTCGACGGGCATCGCCGCCGAGATGTCGGGAATCGGCTCGGCATCCATTGCGAACAACGACCTGTTGCTCATGGGTACGAACCTTCCGAACAACGCGTTCGGGTTCTTCATCACGAGCGACACGTCGGGCTTCGTCGCGATGCCGGGCGGCAGCTCAGGTAACCTCTGCGTCCTCGGCAGCATCGGCCGCTACGTCGGTCCGGGCCAGATCCAGAACTCTGGATCGAACGGCACGATCGAGCTTCTGATCGACAACACGATGATTCCGACGCCCACGGGCTTCGTCTCCGGCTCCGTCGGCGAGACGCGTTACTTCCAGCTCTGGCACCGTGACGGCAGCCCGACGGGCCCGACGTCGAACTTCACGGACGGCCTTGCGGTCATCTTCAACTGATCCCGAGCCCACTCTGGGTGGGGTGACTGAGATGCATCGCTGAGATGTATCACGGACTCTCCCCACCATTTCTAGGTGCTGCCGAACCCGCTTTGGGTTCGGCAGCACCTATTCATTTCGCTCGACCGACTCGGCACATCGGACGAGGGCGCGGTGTCGTGATCCTTGTCTAGATAGCACGGCCTTGCCTGACCTGCAGCGCATGGGGGCGCGTGTAAGAGAACCCCAGCACTCGGAAAGCGGGGGGTTGCTGGATCCATGCATCCGTGTTGACTGAGGGGATGAAAAAGTCGATCCTCCCATGTACGTTGATTTTCACGCTTGCCGCCTCTGCCGGGGCGCAGGTCGGTAGCGAGGGGTTCGAAGCAGGCAATCCCGACGGCTGGGAGATGTGGTGGAGCAACTACAACAGCGTCATCTCGACAGGCGGGAATCCCGGTGCGTTCCTTCAGCTCGACAACGTCACCTCGGGCCCATCGAACTGTCACTACGTTCCGATCTTCCCTGCCGCCAGCGGCACAGGATTCCTGCATAGCGGCAACTGGCGCGCCGCGGGAGTCAATTCGGTCACGATCGACCTCGACGTCCAGCAGGGTCTCTACGGTGGCGACGTCATCCTTGAGTTGATCTCCGATCCCGGCACACCAGGCGTCACGTCGGACGACTGCATCATCTCCCTGGCGCTCAACGCCGTCGGTCCGGCTGGGCCCGGTTGGAACACCTACACGTTCGACGTGCCTGCGACCCAGCTCACCATGCCGCCCGCCTGGGTGATCGATTCGATGTCTCCGTGCAGCACAGGCCCGGCCAACGATGCCTGGAATGAGGTGCTCGAGGATGTGGACCGCATCCGGGTGACCTACGACGGAATCCCTCCTGCGTTCTGCAACTTCACGAACTGGATCATAGGGGCGGACAATCTCACGGTGACGACTGCGGGGGCTGGGCCGCTTGGGACCAACTACTGCGCGGCCAACGTGAACTCGACCGGCGCGGCCGCCACGATGTCCGCCGCCGGCTCCGCGGTCGCTGCGGATAACCTCATCACCTTGACGTGCTCGTCGATGCCCACGAACTCCTTCGCGTTCATGATCACCGGTCAGACCCAAGGATTCGTCCCGAACCCCGGTGGCAGCAGCGGCAACCTGTGCCTCGGCGGCTCGATCGGCCGCTACGTCGGACCAGGGCAGGTGCAGAACTCTGGCGGCCTGGGCGAAGTCTCACTGGGCCTCGACCTGACCCAGCACCCAACGCCCACGGGTTTCGTGGCGGTTCAGCCGGGTGAAACCTGGAACTTCTCCACGTGGTTCCGCGACAGCAGCCCTGCGGGTCCAACGAGCAACTTCAGCGACGGCTACTCCATCCTCTTCTTCTAGAGCCCATCACGCGGTGCCTGCAGCTGACGTTCATTCCCGGACTCTCACGCGGCGGTATGTGGCGCGGGCAGATTGAGAGCGTCCGGGTGGCCGGCAGCCACCGCGGTAGCGGCGTCGGTAGACGTCTCTTTCAGTGGGCGATCGAGCGGTGTCGCGAGCGCGGCTGTGGATACGGCTTCTTCATCACCGGCCTGGAGCACGTGATTGCCGACGATCGCGAGGTCGTAGTTGCCCGACGCGCTGAACTCAAAGCGGCCCGGCGCAAGGGCCGTCATCTCCAAGGCCCCTTCCGCCTCTGACTGCGCCATACCGGACTCGACGCCCGGGCCCTGCGAGAAGAACGCATACCAGCCGGTGCCCAGGGCAGCGGCCAGCACGAGCGCCGAGAGGAAGAGTCGACCGTTCATGCCCCCAGTCCATGCGCGGCATGGTTCCGGCAGCGTCCCGCTCAGCTCGAGCTGGCTGCGGCCACCACTTCGGCGTCCGAGAGGTTGTGCTTCGAGTTCTTGGCGACTTCCAGCACGCGCTGGATCGCCTCGTCCGTCGCCTCAAGGCCGTTCTTCTCCAGCACCCAGGAGGCGTTGGACTTGCCGCTCATCGGGCCGACCAGGATCTTCTGCTCGAGGCCGAACATGCCCGCCGGGACGCCTGAGTAGACGCGGTCGGCCAGCCAGGAGTCGCCCTTGCGGAACGCCTTGACGACGGCCGCTGCGTGGACGCCGGTGGCTGTTTCGAAGGCGTCCTTGCCGAAGACCGGATAGTTGTCGGGGAAGGGGACGCCGATCGCGTCGGAGGCCTTCTGGACGTAGGCGCCCAAGGCGGTCAGGTCGCGATCGATCCAGTTCGTGAGGGCGAGGTTCACCAGGAGCAGGTCCATCTCGGTGTTGCCGGCGCGCTCGCCGACGCCGAGGGCGGTGCCGTGGATCCGGGTGGCGCCCGCTTCGATCGCCACGAGGGCGTTGATCAGCCCGAGACCGCGGTCGCGGTGGCCGTGCCAGTCGATCCCCACGTCGACGCCCTTCTCATCCGCAATGCTCCTCACGAAGCTGATGAGGCGGCGGACTCCCGTGGGGGAGGCGTGGCCGCAGGTGTCACAGACGCAGAGGCGGGTCGCGCCGGCGTCGATCGCGCCACCGTAGAGGGCGCGGAGCATCTCGGGCTTGGCCCGCGTCGTGTCCTCGGTCACGAACATGACCGGCATCTCTTCCTTGACGGCGAAGGCGACGGCCTCGGAGGAGAGCTTGACCATCTTCTCCACCTCCCAGTTCTCGGTGTAGAACCGGATTGGGCTCGAGCCAATGAAGGCGCAGACCTCGACGGGGGCGCCCGTCTTCTGCTGGATCTCAGCGGCGGGCGCGATGTCCGCGATCATGGTCCGGCACGCCACGTTGGGCGTGATGGCCAGATCCTTCATCTCATTCGCGAGGCCAAGGATGTGGTCCCGGGCGCGCTCACCGGCTCCGGGCAGGCCCACGTTGGCCGTGTCGATTCCGAGACGGTCCATGAGGTGGATGAGCTCGATCTTGGTGTCAAGGTCCGGATCGAACGCGCTCGGGCTCTGGAGGCCGTCCCGGAGGGTCTCGTCGTCCAGCTGGATCTTGCCGAAGCCCGTCGTCGATTCCTCGTTCCAGTCGTGGATAAGCCCTTCACGCTCGTCCTCCGCTGCCCCTTGCCCGTTCGCTTGTGTCATATGTGTTCGGTCTGGCTCCTCTTGAGGATCCCTATTGCGCGCTATCAACGACCACGCGGTTCACTATCTTAGCCCACCAGACTGCCCTGCACCCGCCATGACTGCCCCCGATTCGAGCCTGGAAGCGGCAGAAGCCACGTTCCGAGAAGTCCTGGGCGAATCCCTCGCCCGGGCGGCGGTTCTATTGGCGGATGTCCACCCCGCCGACGCGAAGGAGTGGCTCCGCGACACGGATGAGGACGACCGTCACCGGGTCTTCGGGGCGCTGTCGGCGGAGATCCAGGCTTCGATCCTCGAGTATGCGGACGAGTCATTCACCCAGGAGCTCGTAGCCCGTCTCGACGCGAGCGATCTGCGCGAGGTCCTGGAGAAGCTGCCGTCGGACGAGGCGGCTGACGTCCTGATCAAGGCGGACGAGCGAGTCGCGAACGACGCTCTCGACCGGATGGCGCCCGAGGTGGCCCAGGAACTGCGCGAGCTCCTCCTCTACGAGCCCGATTCCGCGGGCGGCGTGATGGCCACCGAATTCGTCAGCGCCGCCGAGACCCAGCGGATCGGCGACGTGGTGAAGGAGGTCCGTAAGGAAGGTAAGGACGCCGAGGCTGACCTCGGGGTCTTCGTGCTGGATGAGAAGCGGCGCCCCATCGGATTCCTCCCCGATCGCGCGCTGCTGACCCACTCGATCCACACGCCCGTGGGCGATGTGATGGTCGATCCGTTCGTCATCTCGGTCGGGGACGACCAGGAGGTCGCGGCCCAGACCATCGCCAAGTACAGCCTCGATTCGCTCGCGGTCGTGGACGCCGACGGGGTGATGCTGGGCGTCATCTCGGACGACGACGCGGCCGATATCCTCGAGGATGAGGTCAGCGAGGACTTCGCGCTCCTGACGGGCACCGGCTCGGACGGACAGCAGACGCGTCTGCCGATTCTGGTCCGCGTGCGCCAGCGCATGCCGCTCATGGGCATCACCGTCGTAGGCGGACTTCTGAGCGCCAAAGTGCTCGCGCTGGCCCTCGGGTCGTCCTCGGCGGATGGGGGCGGCGCTCCGTCGACCGGCGAGGCGATCCTGCGCTACATTCCGCTGATCGTCGGCCTGGCCGGCAACGTAGGCATCCAGTCCTCCACGATCTTCGTCCGTGGGTTTGCTACCGGCGAGGTCGAACCCGATCGCGAATGGAGCGTTTTTCGAACTGAGTGGTGCGTCGGCGCGCTGATCGGGCTGCTCTGCGGCACGGCGACCTGGCTGACCGCGAGCTACCTCGAATCCGCGACTTCGCCAGGGCTTGGCATGGCCGTCGGCGTGGCCGTCATGGCGGCCATCACCTGGGCCGCGTTCCTCGGAGGCGTGGTTCCCATCGCCTGCCGCCGCATGGGCATCGACCCAGCGATCGTGGCGGGGCCGTTCCTGATCGCTCTATCCGACCTTTCCGGGTCGGTCATCTACATCCTGGTCGCACGCGCGATCGCGCTGCCTTGAGGAAGGAGCCGGGATTGGATCGACCGAGGCGTCGGGGCAGAGGCTGGCTCAAGTTTGCGCTGGGGGTGGCCGCGGCCTTGGGGGTCGCGGCGCTCGTCTGTCGCGCGACGATCGGCTGGGTCTATCCCATCGGCTCTGGGTCGATGGAGCCAGCGCTCATGACGGGGGAAGCCGTGTTCCTTCGCTACGGATCGAAGGTGAAGGAGCGCTTTGACATCGTCGCGTTCAAGGACCTGGGCGGCGGTGCATCGATCAAGCGTGTGTTCGGCCTGCCGGGTGAGCCGTTCATGATCAATCTCTCGGGTGACATACGCTTCAACCGAAAGTACATCCCGGAGGCCCCTGGTCGCCCGGAGCCGACGCCCATTTTTGACTCGCAGCTGCAGGGGATGGACGAGCACTGGCGTCATGGCGGGACCGCTTTTGATCCATGGACCCGTGAGCCTGCGGATGAAGCCGGTGGCTCAGAGGTGTGGACGCTGGACGGCTCCGTGGTGAAGTTCGGGTCTGATCTTGGGCTGATGCGATTCCATGACCGCGTGACCAACGGTCATTTGACGCCGAGCGGTAAGTACGTGCGTGGGCCCAGCTCGGTCCATGACGTGATCGTTGAGTTCGACGTCAAGGTGCTAAGCACCGGCGGTAGCCTCCGGGTTCTTCTCTCTGAACAGAACGACCTGTTCGAGCTGAACGTGTCCATGTACGAGGTCGAGAGTGAATACCGAGCGCTCGTGCAGCGCATCGTGCCGTCGCGGTTCAGCGACACCACTCCAGGTGGATTGAACATGGTGCGCGGTGGGCTGGGGATGGAGCGTGCGGCCATCCCT
>JBLIHL010000040.1:0-19557 GCA_047635895.1 Paracoccaceae bacterium
GACTTTCAAAGCGACCCACCGGCGACGGATTCGACCAAAACGTTTCAGATCCGGGAGACCCGCAACGACTTGATTTTGCCGGGCCGTTTTTCCTCGCTGGGGCTGAAGCGCGAGAACATTCACGACCTCGTCGCTGGCAAGGACGGGGCGCGCGTGCTCGACGTATTCACGTTCTTTGAGGAGAACGCGACCTCGCGCTACCTGCAAGTGGAGGACAAGCCGCGCGACGAAGAAGCGCGCATCTACGACGCAGCCTGGAGACAGCGTAGCCGCCGCAAGGAATGAAGCTGTGATCGGCGGTACCGATGTCCCTGCCGAAGACCGCACCTTCCGGATCACGGTGATGAGGATGCTGAAGGAACAGCGCGATGCACTCGTCATCGTTCAGCCGTTGACCGTGAGCTTCCAGCGCCTGTACTGCTTCGTGGTCATGTCGCTCGATCGGCGCAAGATCCTGCACGTCATCATCACCAAGAATCCGACGGCTGAATGGGTGGCGCAGACTCCTAATCTGCGCCTACGGCTGGGCATTCCGCCGCCAGTTGAAGGGGCTGGGCATCTCCGAGCTAGTGTCCGCGCCTCGCCCCCCCCCCGTGGCAGAGCGCCTCATCGGGAGCATCCGCCGGGAGTGCACGGACAACATCATCCTGATGGGGGAGGCGCACCAGCTGAGGACCGTGAGGGAGTGCGACGCGTACTCGCGCGGCGCACCGTGTCTTCGTTTGGCGCCAAGTTACGCGTAGACGGTGGCTTGCCGCGGATCGGGGGCGGGCCGGGAGCGGTTGGCAACCGCTGTGCTCCAAGGACCCCCATGACCAGCGCATTCCACAACGACACCAAGTTCTGCCCCTGCTGCAACGAGTACGTCAACTACCTCGCCAGCAACGAAAGCAGCTACTGCATCCAATGTGGCGCGCAGGCTCAAATGTCCTCCGAGGCTGATCGTGCAGCCTTCCAGGCCAAGCTCGCCGCTCGGGGGGGCCAAGGGTGGACGCCCCAGCAAGGACGCTCGCCGCACCGCAGTCACCGCCGCCCGCGCCGCCGCCTGATCCAATCCACCGCGCCCGGCTCCGCCGGGTACGGACTCTGACTCGACTCTCTTCTCAGCTCTCCAGTCTCCAGGTAGGCCCACTCAGTCTGCCCTGCTATTCCACCGGGTTTTCGGTTCCCGGGCGGTGCAGTGACCCAAGAACGCCCGACCTTCACATGCACGCGTGAAGGCCGGGCGTGCGCACTTTTGGCGCTATCGCGCGTTCATCCTTCTGGTCTCCGCGAACCTCGCTTGGTGCATCGTCTGCGTGGTGCTCGCTCGACAATATCGGGAGAGGTCCCGTCTGTTCTGACGGGTCGACGGGGCCGGGTAGTTACGTGCACAGGCAGGTGGGTTCTCCTGGCCATCTGACATCGAGGGACGCTGAGTTCGTACTCTCTTGACCGTGGAGCCACCAGACGAAGTCATCCGCTCGCGCACGAACTCAGGCCTGAAGAGGGCCCGTGGCGTGGGGCGTGGAAAAGAGGACGGGTTCGTTCTCATCGAGGGAGAGCGTCTCATCCGCGACGCGCTTTCCGCCGGGCACGTGCCTGAAGTGCTGCTGGCAGCAGAAGGCCAGCTGGAGAGCTACCGTGACCTCATCGGCGCGGCGGAGCTTCGAGTCTGTGCGGATGCGCTCATGGAGGGGCTCGGATCGGTGAAGACGGCGCCGGGGCTGGCGGGGATCTTCCGTGAGCCGGCTTCTCATCGCTTGGACGGCCTCGGTGAACTCATCGGCGACGGGCCCGCGCTGGTTCTTGGGGTGGCGGGTGTCGCCGATCCCGGAAACCTGGGGGCGCTAGTGCGCGTCGCTGAGGCGGCGGGCGCGGCGGCGGTGGTGGTCGCACCAGGTGGGGCCAGGCCCTTTGGCCCCAAGGCGCTGCGAGGTTCCATGGGGAGCCTCTTCCGCATCCCAGTCGTCCTGCCTGCCTCCCTCGCTGACGCGTACGCCCACCTCGCCGCCCTTGGCTTCGAGCAATGCGTCGGGGCCACGCGCGGAGGAGCCGCCATGCCGTCGCATCCGTTCTCCGCTCGAACGGTGGTGTGGATGACCTCCGAGACGGGCGAGATGCCCTCCGAACTCAACGGCTGCACCGGCATCACGATCCCGATGCGCGGCCACGTGGAGTCACTGAACGTGACGGTGGCTGGCGCGCTGCTCCTCTACGCGGCGGCCGCGCGGCTCGTGTAGAGTGGCGTCCACGATGCAAGATCTCCCCGACTATGGATACGCCGGCGCACGCGCTCTCGTTGCGCTACACGACCGACACCTTCGCAGCTGCATGAGCATCTGGGAGCAGGCCCTTGCGGCGGGCGTTTCCATGCCGGAGACGGAGGATCCAGACTACGCGTCGATCGAGGCGGTGGGAGTTCACGTTCTGGCCTGTGCGCGGCACTACATGGAGTGGTGCTGCGAGATGCTTGAGCTGCCCGATCCGGGCATCGAGGCACCGCCTACGCCGGAGACGATCGCGACCAGCGGGCGCGACTACCTTGAGCACGTCCTGGGACGCTGGCGAACGCCGCTTGCGAAACCCCTGCCTGAGGCTTTCGAAGCCAAGGACCATCGGTCGCGTTGGGGCCGGCTCTACTCGATTGATGCGATGCTTGAGCACGCGGTGATGCATCCGATCCGCCATCAGTTTCAGATGGAGAACTGGCTGGCAGCACGCCGCTAAGGCGCCGGCTGGGGGGGACTACATCGAACGGCGGCGCGGTAGTTGATCAGCTGCCGCGCCGCCGTCACAGATGGCTCACGCCCTTCGGTGTCAGGCTCTTCTTCTGCCCTGCAGGCGCTTGATCTTGCGCCGCACCGCCCGCGACACCGTGTCGGAGGCGAGGGCCACCGCTGTGAAGGGGGTGTCAGAGGTCTCATGGACGATCACGGACCCAATCGAGTCCAAGGAGACCTCTACCTTGCACCGGGTGTCGACGCCGCCCCTGGGGCCGTTGAGGTCGGTCAGCTGTACATGGACGTGCCGAACCCGTTCTCCGAAGCGGTGGAGCGCGAAGCGGATGCGGCGTTCCACGACCTCTTCGAGGGGGCGCGTCATCTTGATGCCACGGGTGCGAATTTGCAGGTTCATGGGTCATGTTCCTCAATCAGGGGAAGGGGAAGCCGCCTTGGGGGCAGGCTCGCCCTGCGATGATCCGACCAGGGCCAATGGCCCCTTCACAGCCACATCATCGACAACTTCCAGCGATGCGTAAGGGTTGTTCTACAGGACGCCACCGTCGATTCTGTCGACGGTAGAGTCTCTGCATGGGACCCCTGAACTACCACCACCTCCAGTACTTCTGGTGCGTGGCCCACGAGGGCGGCATCGCCGCTGCCTCCCGTCGGCTGCACGTGGGGCGAGCCTCGATCAGCGCGCAGGTCAAGACGCTGGAGACATCGATCGGCACCGCGCTGTTCGAGCGCCGTGGTCGCCACCTCGATCTGACGGAGACAGGCCGGCTCGTCCTCGAGTACGCGGACACCATCTTTCGCACAGGCGAAGAGCTGGCGGACGTGCTGCGGGGTCAGGCTTCAGCGCGGACGCCGGCGCTGCGCGTGGGGCTGGCGGACGTCATGATGAAGCTGGTCGCGTTCCGCGCGCTGGAGCCGCTACTCGCCGGGGGATCCGGCGTGCGACTGCGCTGCATCGAAGGGTCGTCGGCGGCGCTCTTCGGAAAGCTTGCCGTGCACGAGTTGGACCTGGTGCTCTCCGACAGCTCGCCGCCGCCTGGGGCCGACATTCGCGTTCACACGCGAATTCTCGACGAGTCGAGCGTGGGCCTTTTCGCAGCGTCCGCGCTGAAGCGGCGCCTTGCCCCATCGTTCCCGGACTCGCTCGAGGGCGCACCGCTCCTTCTGCCGACCAGGCCCAGCTCGCTGCGCCGCGCCGTCGACTCATGGATGCTCGACCACGACCTCCATCCCGCCGTGGTGGGGGAGTTCGACGACAGCGCGCTCCTGAAGGTCTTCGCCGAGGAAGGCCACGGGGCGATGCCTGCGCCCACGAGCTTCGCGGATGACCTCAAGCGGCGCTACAAGCTGAGCCAGGTTGGCGTGCTAGGTGCCCTCAAAGTCCGGGCCTACGCGACCTTCCCGGCGCGCAAGCATTCGCACCCGGCGCTGGAGCCTCTGCTGGCCCGCCTGGGCGAGGGGAAGCGGCGGTGAGCCGTCGCCTCATGCCGTCGTCCCATGCAGCAAGCGCCCAGCACCCAGATGAGCCCGCCGCTATCATTTCTCTGAGTCGTGAGTTGCGCTCCCTTCCCAGGGCGGGTGACTGACAGGTCCCGCCGTGCAGATCTATCCATTACCAGGCTTCTACGAGCCATTCTCATCCATCAGCCACCTCGCGGGGGCGTGTGTATTCGCGATCCTGGGCGCGATTCTGATCCAGGAAGCACGCGGTCACACCGGGCGCATGGTCTGCATGGGCGTCTACGTCTTCAGCACGGTCTTCCTTCTCTCGATGAGCGGTGTTTATCACATGCTCGATGAAGGCTCGACGGCGCGGGCGGTTCTGGGGCGGCTCGACTTCGCCGCCATCTTCGTGTTGATCGCTGGGACGCACACGCCGGTCCAGTGGCTGTTCTTCCGTGGGGCCGCGCGCTGGATCACGCTCACCGTGATGTGGAGCGCGGCCATCGTCGGGGTCACGTTCTTCAGCATCTACTACGAGGAGCTGCCACCCGCGTTGGGCACGGCGATCTTCTTGGTGCTCGGGTGGTTCGCGGGCGTGTGCGGGCTGATCGTTTGGAAGCGGCTTGGGACGGCCCAGATTCGACTCTTGATTATGGGTGGTGTGATGTACTCGATCGGAGCGGTGCTCATGGGGCTCCAGTGGCCGACGCTCGTTCCCGGCGTCATCGGTTCGCACGAAATTTGGCATGTGGCCGTTCTGACAGCGATGGCCATGCACTGGCGGTTCTTCTATCTCTTCGCGTCTCAGGATCGCGACGAGCCGTGTCCACCCGCCCACCACCCGATAGGCCCATGAAAGAGCCTTCTGATTCTGGGCCGCCGAGCCCGCTTTGGATGAGGGTTACGGTCATCGCTGCGCTGGTCGCCACCTTCGTGGTCTACTGGGGATTGAACCGGGTGTCGCCTATGACGCTTGAGGAGAGCCAGCAGGCGATCGATCAGCGTATCGACGAGCTGGCGGCGTACCTGGATCCTTCGGAGCGACTGGGGACCCCTGAGTTCACCCTTAGGCTCGGGATCGATACGGAGGCCGCCCGGCAGCTCGATCTTCTCCTCTACTCAGAAAAGGGCTCCGCGGAGATAGAGGCCATTGACCTACTGCTAATGGGTCCATGGGACTTCCATGATGTGGCGCCCTTGGAACCCACGGCACGAGCCGCTGCGCTGGCGCATCCGCTTCTTCGCGAGCTGCTGGATGCGTGGGTGACCCAGACGGGGAAACCCTCCGACGAAGAGATCGACTCGTCCCAATACCAATGGCTTCACCGGTACGCGCTGGCTGCGCTAGCTGATGCAAGCTATCGAGGCGGCGAAGGGGCGACGGCCCTTTGGGCGAATCGGATCGTCGATCTGGTGGAGACCCAGCTCGTTCGGCACAGCTACGAGGGCCTGGTGACCTCGAACAACATGCTCAAGAATTTCGCCCGGCACCTGGAGGAAGAGCCCCGACTGCCCGTGGCGAGCGCGGATCGCGATCTCTTGCTAGATCGTGTCCGTGGGCTGAAGCCGCTACTTGCGTCGCCGCAGCAGGCCGCCGCCATGGAGATCACGTGGAGAATGCAAGCACTGGGGGGGTCACTGCTCACCCGCGCGGACGGTGTGGCGCGTGGCAAGACGGTTCGCTTACTCACGGAGCTTGGCCCGTGGCAGAATCGCGTGCTCGCGGCACAGGCGATCAAGTTGAGACGTCATCGTCACCTGGTGCTCACAGCCCTCAGGAACGAGACCGAGTATTTTTCCCATCGTGCGGGCATGTTTGCTTCGGGCGCGGGTGATCTATGGCGTGGCTGCCAGTCCGCCAAAACCGCCGTTGACGACATCCTCCAACATCTCGAGAAGCCGTAGCCGGACCATGGCCAACTCCAATCCACTCATTCGCAGCTCGCGCGGCGTCCGCCCCCAAATGGCGGGAGAGCGCTCGTGAGCGCCAACTTGTTCGGCCCTGACGAGCCCAAGGACGACGCCGCGATTCTCGACCTTGCGCCCGCCGCGGATGACGCGCCGCTTGCGGAGCGCATGCGCCCCGTCACGCCCGGGGATGTCTTCGGGCAGACGCACCTTTTGGGGGAGGGCAAGCTGCTCCAGCGCATCCTCGATGGCGAGCTCACCCAGAGCCTGATCCTCTGGGGACCGCCTGGAGTCGGAAAAACCACGCTGGCCCGGCTCGTCGCTCGCGCCAGCAGCGCGCGGTTCGTCCCCTTCTCGGCCGTGCTCTCGGGCGTCAAGGAGATGCGCATCGTCATGGCGGAGGCCCGCGCGATTCGGTCGCGCACCGGCGAACGCACGCTGCTCTTCGTCGACGAGATCCACCGCTTCAATAAGGCCCAGCAGGACGCCTTCCTGCCGTTCGTGGAGCGGGGAGACGTGCTCCTGATCGGTGCGACGACCGAGAATCCGTCTTTCGAGCTGAACGCGGCGCTCCTGTCTCGCTGCAGGGTGCTCATCCTTGAGGCTCTGGACGTGGACGACATCAAGCGGCTCGTGCGACACACCCTGGAATCGGAGCGGGGGCTAGGGGGTCGGATCCAGCTCGATGACGACCAGGTCTCCAGGATCGCCCACGCGAGCGACGGAGACGCACGTCGCTCGCTGACGCTCCTGGAGACCGTCGCCGGCGTCAGCCTGAGCGGCGGCCAGGTCGACGATGCGGCGCTCTCCGAGGCGCTCCAGCGCAAGCAGGTTCGCTACGACAAGTCGGGCGAGCAGCACTACGACCTGAACAGTGCGCTGCACAAGAGCATCCGAAACTCGGATGAGAACGCATCTCTTTACTGGCTCGCCCGGATGCTCGAGGGTGGTGAGGATCGGCGCTATCTGTCGCGCAGGATCGTGCGCATCGCCTCCGAGGACATCGGCCTGGCAGATCCTTTCGCGCTTCGCATCGCCCTCGATGCCGCTGAGGCCTTCGACCGGCTGGGCATTCCAGAGGGCGACCTCGCGCTCGCGCAGGCCGTGGTCTACCTGGCCCGTGCGGCGAAGAGCAACGCCGTCTACAAGGGCCTGGCCCGCGCGCGTGAAGATGTCCAGAGAACGGCTAACGAGGCCGTTCCACTGCACTTACGGAACGCTCCCACCAGCCTGATGAAGGACGCTGGATACGGCAAGGGATACCGCTACGCGCATGATGATCCGGCCGCAAAGGCCGAGATGGAGTGCCTACCACCCTCTTTGCGCGGTACGAAGTATTTGGAGCCTCCAGCGGGCAAGGCGCCTCGAAAGCGCTGAAACGCCGGAATTCGGCGGCGAAAAGGCTTGTAGCGGCGTTTCAGCCGCTCTACAAATCTCGTCCTGCTTGCTTCGGTAAGCAGTGCGGAAGGCGGCGTGTTGCCGCCTTTCCGTGACGCAAGCATCGGAGCCGTTGGGCGTTAGCCTGGCGGCTCCGAGCCTTATTCTCCGGTTGCCGGGTCGTCGCCGTGGTCGTGCGACGCGGCAGCGACGAGGGGCGGAAGGCTATCGATCAGTCGCGTCGCGAGCAGGCTCCGACGGTCATTCTGCTCGGTTTGCTCGATGGCCCGCGCCAGCGCGCGTCGGTCCCCGACGAGCACAACGAGCCTCTTGGCCCGCGTGATGGCGGTGTAGAAGAGGTTGCGCTGGAGCATGTGGGAGTGCTGCATGGTCAGCGGGAAGACGATGGCCGGGAACTCGCCGCCCTGGCTGCGGTGCACCGTCATCGCGAACGCCGGCTTGAGGTCGTTCAGCGCTCCCTTCTCGTACGTGACCTCCCGCTCTGGGAACTTGACGGTGACGATGCCGGTTTGATCGACGCTTGAGATCCGGCCAAGGTCGCCGTTGAAGACCTCGCGCTCGTAGTCGTTGCGGGTCTGGACCACGCGGTCGCCGGTGCGCCAGCGCTGGTCGCCGAAGAGCACCTCGCGCCCGCCCGCGCCCAGGGCCTCACGGAGACGATGGTTCAGTGAATCCACGCCGGCGGGGCCCTTGTACATGGGGGCTAGCACCTGGACATCCTCCGACCAGTCCAGTCCGAACGTCTTGGGGATCCGCTCTGTGACTACTTCTATCAGCCGCTCGGCGAGCCGTTCGGGGTCCCCATCGACCGGGAAGAAGTAGAAATCCGCGTCCCGTACGCCCTTGGCGGGCAGCAGGGGCATCTCGCCTTGGAGCACGCGGTGGGCGTTCGTGACGATGAGGCTCTCGCGGGCCTGGCGGAAGACGCGGGTGAGACGCGCCACCGGGATGCGCTGGGACGCGAGTAGGTCGGCGAGCACGTTGCCTGCGCCGACGGACGGCAGCTGGTCCGGGTCGCCGACGAGGATCAGGCGCGTCGGCGTGGCGACGGCGTCGACGAGACGGCGCGCGAGCGCGAGATCCAGCATCGACACCTCGTCGATGATGAGGACGCCGCCCTCCAGGGGCTTGTCACGCCCGTGTTCAAAGCCGCCTTCCCCCGGGACCGACTTCAGAAGGCGATGGATCGTGCTCGCAGGGCGCCCAGTGGCTTCCGACAGGCGCTTGGCGGCTCGGCCCGTGGGGGAGGCTAGAAGGACGGTGGCGCCGCCTGCCTCGGCGAGGGCGGCCACGAACCGGACGATCGTCGTCTTGCCGACGCCGGGCCCGCCCGTGAGGAGCGCGACGGGCTGGCGGAGGAGCTCGAGGACAGCCGACTTTTGGTCGGCGTGGAGCTCGATCTTGGCTCGCTCCGCAACGTCCACAAGCGCTTCGTCGGTGCTGAGCGGGCGTGCGGGCTCCCTGAGGAGGCGCCGGATGCCACGTGCTAGCTCAACCTCGTGGTGGCGCATGTGCGGCAGGTAGCAGGGCAGATCCGCGTTGAACCGGCCGCTGCCGTCCAGGAGGTCCCTGGTGTCCTCGTCGAGGGGCGGCGGGGGGAGAACCTCGCGATCGATCACGATGTGAAGGCCGTCTTCCATCTCGTCGAGGGCGCGGACGAAGGCCTCCTGGGGCGCAGCGCCCTCGAGCGTCTTGGCGGCCCTCTGGAGCAGTTCGCCCAGGGGAAGGTGCACGTGACCTTCTCCGCTCGCGCGATCGAGGACGTGCCGGGTGACCGCCCGGAGGCGCCTGGGGTCATCCGGTGCCAGGCCGAGGCGCTTGGCGGCCCGGTCGGCGGTCAGGAATCCAACGCTCGGCACGAGGGTCAGGGCGAACGGGTTGGCCAGGATCATGGCCTCACACTCGACCCCGAGCTTGGCCGCCACGGCCTGGGCGGTCACGGGTCCGAGGCCAATCTTGGCGAGGAAGCCGAAGACGGCGTGCATCGCAGACTGGCCCAGGATCGCCTCACGGAGGGTCTCGGCCTTCTCAGGTCGCAGGCCCTTGATGCCCTTGAGGGCCCCAGAATCCTCTGAAATGCGGTCCAGGGCCTCCGCGCCGAGCTTGTCGACGATCCGCTGGGCCAGGGTGGGGCCCACGCCTTCGAACACCTTGGACGAGAGGTACCGGACCAAACCGGCTTCTGTGGCCGGGGGCAGGGCCTCCGCGGCCGAGAACTCAAACTGGACGCCATGGCTGGAGTGGCGACCCCAGCGGCCAATCAGCTTCAGACGGACGCCTTCCACCGGATCTGCGACCTTCCCAACGGCCGTCACACGGCCCGGCGAGAAGAGAGATCCTTCATCAGGAGCCTTGAATCCAGCGTCTGGCGCCAGTCGGAGCACTCCATAGAGGGACTTCTCGTCGTGGTAGGTGACGGTCTCCAGGGTTCCCTGGAAGACCACATCGCCTGGCTGGAGGCCGTCTGATGGGCCAGAATGGGTGGGATTAGGGGTTCCTGGCATGGGGCCCCTCGGGAGGGGAGCAGAGAAATCTGTCACTCCCGAGAAGGATAGCGGCATTCCGCTGGTTGCGGCATTCCCGGAACCCTCGTATCCTCCCCCGCTCGATACCGCGCCCAAACGCATCCCTGAACCCCTTCCCCGCATCCAGCGGGCTCACTCCCTTGATCAAGGTCTCCGTCCGTTCCAACGAGTCACTGGAAGCCGCTCTTCGCCGCTTCAAGCGTCAGTGCAACTACAGCGGCATCTTCCGCCTCGCCAAAGCCAACACGTGGCACGAGAAGCGTTCCGATCGCCGTCGCCGCGAGCGCCGCGAGCGCCTTCGCACCGTTCAAAAGGCTACCCGCAAGAACGACCCCAACCGTCGTCGTCGGCGTCGCCCAGGCGGCGCTCCCAAGAAGCGCTGAGCCTTCCGCGCCCACGGGCGTTCGATCCATCCGCGAGGCATCTTCGCGTCTGATCGATCGAATTCTCTCCGGGCGCAGTTCTCCGGAACTCCCGAGCCACCTCCTGTGCGCACGTAACCTTCTATCATGAGGGCTGCGTCGACCAAGGACTGGATGCTTTGGGCTTTGGCTTCGGGCTGAGTTTGGAACCGCGTGGCGTTTCGCTGCGCGGTTTTTCCGTGGCTGGGCAGGCGCCCGCCGCCCGGCTCCTGAATCGATTGAAACGAGCATGGGAATCTTTGAGAAGGACCGCGATCTGACCGAGGCGCCGACCGAGGTTCGCCTTGTGGTCGATGCGACCACCTTTCGCGTCCCCATTCGCGGGTTCACGATGCGGCTGGACATGTTCCTCAGCTACCACCTGAAGTGGCGATCGCGTTCCTCGGTTCAGGGGCTCGTCAAGGGCGGCTACGTCGAGCTGGATGCGGCGCGTCCTGAAGCCCCTGAGGGCACAGGAGTACGGAAGGTTGAGAAGCGTGCTGGCGCCAAGCTGCTGCACGGAACGCGCGTGTTCATCCGGATTCCCGACGAGTATCGAACGCTCTTGCTCGGTGAAACCAGCGATGAGCTCACGATCCTCTTTGAGGACCGGGACGTGCTCGTGGTCGACAAGCCGCCGCTGATCGCGGTGCACCCGAGCGGACGCTACATGAGTGACACGCTCATTCAGCGCGTTCACCTGCGCTTCCGCGAAGAGATCGAATCCGGTCAGTTCCTGCCGCGGCTGTGTCATCGTCTGGATCGTGAAACAAGTGGCATCGTCCTGGTCAGTAAGCGTCCTGTGACCCATCCCGCGCTGACGATCCAGTTCGAGGATCGACTCGTGGAGAAGGGCTATCTGGCGATCGTTGATGGCGTCCCCGATCCACCGTCCGGATCGATCGATGCACCGATACGGCTTTCCACAACGTCACCGGTCGAGCTGGAGATGACGACGGCCGGGGACGGCCTGCCCTGTAAGACCGACTGGGAGACCCTGGCGGTTGCGGATGGCCGCGCACTTCTGCGCATTCGCATTCACACCGGGCGCCAGCACCAGATTCGCGTTCATATGGCGGCGATTGGAACGCCCCTGGTGGGGGACAAGCTCTACGGGCCAGACCGTGAGATTTTCCTGCGGTCGGCGGCGGGGAAGATGACGGACTCTGATCGAGAGCAGCTGGTGATCGAGCGCCATGCGCTGCATAGCCATCGACTCGTCTTCACGTCGCCCACGAGCCGCGCGCGTGTCGAGATCCTGAGTGGGTTGCCTGACGATCTCGGCGAAGCGTTTCCAGCCTTCGCCGGCGCCGACTAAGATTGGAGCCATGTCACGTCTCAACAACATTCATCGTGGGCTCCTCCCCGCTCTCCTGCTCGCTTCCTGCAGCCTCTGGGCTGGGTGCTCCGTCGAGTCCAGTGAAACGCCCTCAAAAGCCGTCCCGACCATCACCGCGGAGATGACGGCGTCCATCACGGCGCTCGGCATTCCGAACGCATCGGTGCAGCCGAACGGGCTGCTCTGCGCGGGTCAGCTCTCGCAGGAGCAGATGGAGGGGCTGAAAGGCCTTGGCTTCGGGACGTTCGTGAGCCTGCGCCTGCCCACGGAGAAGGGTGCCGGCTGGGAGGAGGCGTACGCTGCCGAGTCAGGTACGGACTTCCAGCGGCTGCCCACTGCTGGCGCCGCAGGTGTGGATGAGGCCGCCGCACGGGGGCTCGCCGACGTGCTGGCCGCCGCGGAGCGTCCCGCGGTGCTGTACTGCGGAAGTAGCAACCGCGTCGGTGCTCTTCTCGCCCTCAAGGCTTTCCACGTGGACGCCGTTCCGGCCGAGGAGGCACTCGCCCTCGGTGCGGCCTCGGGTATGAAGAGCCTCGAGCCGAAGGTGCGCGGGCTGCTGGGTCTTGAGCCGAAGACCGAGTAGGTCAGGCCGCCCTGTCGGCTCGGTCTGGACCCGGCTCGATTCTTCCCAGTACTTCGAAGAGCGCTGGCAGGTCGATGGGCTTCGACACGAACTCATCCATGCCGGCCTCGACGCATCGATCTTGGTCCACCTGGCCCGCGTTGGCGGTCATCGCAACAATCGGCGTTCGACGGTGCCCACCGGTCGATTCGCGTTCGCGGATGGCCCGCGTGGCGCCGAGGCCGTCCATCACGGGCATTTGCATGTCCATCAGGATGACGTCGAAGGACTGGGCCGCATGTAGGTCGACTCCGATCTGGCCATTGGCTGCGACGGTCACGCCATGACCCCACTTCAGCAGTAGCTGCTTCGCCACCCTCTGATTGATGAGGTTGTCCTCTACGAGCAGGACGCGCAGCGGGGACTCAGAGCGCCAGTCGAGGGCTGTTGGAGTACGAGTTCTGGATGGCCTCCCACCCTGTTCACCGATCTGCTCCGCCTCGTTGAGCGCTCGTTCTAGCTCGGGGCCAACGACCGGAGCGAGCGTGAGCCTGGCCTGGCGGAGAGACGCTGACTTCCAGCCGTCGACGGGCCGCGCTTGGCTCACGACTACCCAGCGGTCTTGGGGAAGCGCGCTGGCTGCGGCTTCGACCTCCACCTGCTGCTCGAATGAATGGGGCGGCGCGAGCACGACGACGGCGGGCGCGCGACCCGTTCGATCCTCTCCGGTGAGCGCGCGCTCAAGCTCCGAGGCGGATGCGTGAGCTTCCACGTTGCGACCCATCGCCGTGATGTGTCCTGCGATCGAGTCGCGAACGATGGGGCTGTAGGCAAGGACGTGGATCGGTTCGCCCTGCGCTCTCTGCTCATCGCTCCTCTGCTCCTCTCGCTGGTTAGAGCTGCGCAGCGGAAGACTCATCCGGAACGTTGAGCCTTCTCCCACCGTGCTGTCCACCTCAAGTCTGCCACCCATGGCTTCGCACAGCCGGCGCGCGATGGGGAGCCCAAGACCGGTGCCACCGAAGCGGCGCGCCGTCGACTCCTCGGCCTGGGCGAAGACATCAAACACCTTGGCGATGTTCTCTGGAGCGATACCAATCCCGGTGTCCTGAATCGTGAAGATGACCTCGTCCTTGCTCGCGCCGCGCTGCACGTTCAGGGTGATGTGGCCTTTCTCCGTGAACTTCACCGCGTTGCCGATGAGGTTGATGAGGATCTGGCGGAGTCGTGCGCCGTCGCCGCAGGCAAGCTCAGGGATCGAAGGGTCAATGTTGCAGGCCACATCGAGCCCCTTGGCGTACGCCTGAGGTGCGGCGGCGCTCAATGCGCCACGGATCGACTCCCGCATCTGGAACGGCGCAGCTTCGATGGTTACGCCGCCCGCATCGAGCCGCGATAGATCGAGAACGTCATTCACAATCGTCAAGAGCGATTGGGCCGAGTCGCGAACCGCGCTGATGTACTCCGCCGGTTCTTCCTCCAGGTCCGTCGACAGGGCGAGTTCGGACATGCCAATGATCCCGTTCATCGGCGTGCGGAGTTCATGGCTCATGTTCGCGAGGAACTGCCCCTTGGCCTCGGCCGCCGCCGAGGCATTCTTGCTGGCAATGGCAAGGCTCTCGGAGGTCTCCTGGAGCTCCTTGACGAGCTGGCGGGCAATGGAAAGCGAGGACCTCGAACGGCCGTAGGTCTGATGAACGGCGTGCGCGAAGAAGGTGAAGTAGACGCCCGGGACGAGGCACGCCGAGACCTGAAGCGCGAGGCTCGGCATGGCTACCGGCGACCCGTAGACAGCGCCGTACGTCAGCACGGCGATCACGTGGGTCGCGGTCGCGCATGCAAGCAGCTTGGCGCTCGTCTTTCCGCCCCGGAACATCTGATCGATGAGGCGGATGTAGGGAAAGAACGTGAAGGGGCTCGCGAGCCCTCCCGTGAGGAAGATCAGCAGGCCGGCGATTCCGAAGTCAGCCAGCAGGAAGATCTTCGGAACACGCTCCCCCTTTTCGGGGTCATAGAGCCAGAGCGTGGTCAACCAGGCGATGACGACGTACGTGAACGCGATCGCGGCGAACCAGCTGAGGCTCTCGTCCCAGATCGACTCTGTCTTGACGAAGCGGTCGATCCCGGCAAGGACGACCGCGCCCCCGAATCCAATCGCTCGCATGTAGGAGTACGTGCGGATGAAGTGGTGGCGCTTCTGCTTGCAGCTAGCCTGATGGGCTGCATCCGCGTCCATCGTGAGATAGGCGAGGTCAGCGGCGGGGATCGTTGAGGAGAAAGCCATAGAGCGCAAGAAGCCTCGTCGGCCAACAGTGCTCGGCATCCTTAAGGAGCCTTACGTGAAGTCCGCGGCGTCCAGCCCTGAGCCTCAGACTGAGCCTCTCCCCTTCTCCAGCAGCCAATTGGTGCTACTCTCCGGCTCATCATGAGTCACTACACCACGCCACGTGCCATCTCACTCACGGAGAAGCTGAAGCTCGTCGAGGCTCACTGGACTCCGCACCGCATCGCCCGATTCGATGGGCACCAGATGATGCTCGCGCGAATCCAGGGGGACTTCATCTGGCACGATCACCAGGAGCACGACGAGGTGTTCATGCCGCTCACCGGTTCGCTGATGGTCGATATTGAAGAGCCCGACGGAGGCAAGGTGAAAGAAGTGCGTGTCGATCCGGGCGAGGTGCTCGTGGTTCCTGCAGGCGCAAGGCACAGGCCGCGAACCGTCGACGGCGGCGAGGTGACGCTGCTCTTGATCGATCCACTTGACGTCAAGCACACGGGCGACGTGCGGGATGATCGAACGGTCGACGAGTATCCGGTGATCTGACGGCGACCTTAGGGGGCAGCCAGTGTCCGCGCTGTGCTAGCTTGAGGGCATGGAAGTCGTCTACTCCGCAGTGGGCGCTGCGCTAGCAGCGCTGTCGCTGATTCCCGCTCTCGAAACCGCAGTCGTCCAAAGCCCGGACGGTGGCGACGAAGTGCCGAGCTGGGCGGAGGATGTTCGCCCGATTCTGAGCGAGCATTGTTTCGCCTGTCACGGGCCCGATCCGGCGACGCGCGCCGGCGGCCTCCGCCTTGATACGCGGAGCGGTATGGTCGACGGGGAAGCGTTCGACCTTGCCACGCCCGAGGACAGCGAGCTTCTCTATCGGATCACGACGGACGCTGACTTCGATCACATGCCGCCGCCGGAAGCGGGGCGTGCGCTTCGCGAGGATGAGGTCGACGTTCTGCGCCGATGGATCGAGAGCGGCGCCGAGTGGGAGCCGCACTGGGCCTACGCGCCCTTCTCGAAGGAGACGACCGAGGCGGAGATCTTCGATGGTCTGGTCGAGTCTGCCCTGGCCTCCGTCGACTTGCAGCAGTCCCCGGAGGCAGCCCCCCGCGATCTCCTGCGCCGGCTCTTCCTGGACGTGACGGGATTGCCGCCCTCGGGAGCCGAGCTTGCGGCGTTTGACGCAGACCCTTCCGAGGCAGCGTACGCCGCGCATGTCGACCGTCTCCTCGCCACGACGGAGTTCGGCGAGCATTGGGCAAGGCACTGGCTAGACCTGGCGCGCTATGCAGATAGCCATGGCTACACGATCGACGGCGGTCGTTCGATCTGGCCTTGGCGCGACTGGGTCGTCGCCGCGATTGCCGCCGACGTGCCGTTCGACGAGTTCACGATTCTGCAGCTCGCCGGGGATTTGCTGCCGGACGCGACGCGCGATCAGATCCTGGCCACGGGTTTTCATCGCAATACCCAGGTCAACCAGGAAGGCGGCGCGAAGGACGAGGAGAACCGGATCAACGCGGTGATCGATCGCGTGGCCACGACAGGGTCGGTCTGGCTCGGCAGCTCCGTGGCCTGCGCGCAGTGCCATACGCACAAGTTTGATCCGATCACGCACACCGAGTACTACGGACTGTTCGCATTCTTCAACTCGACCGAGGACGGTGGGGTGTCGGCGGAACCTTCGCTGCTGGTCCCCAAGAACCGCGAGGAGGAGAGGCGTGCCGGCGAGTGGGAAGAGCGGCTGGCCAAGGCCGAAGCCGCTTATAGGAGTGCGTGGGACGCCGCGTCCAGCGGATGGACGATCTGGCAGCCGGAGTGGGCGACGGGATCCAACGGCCCGGAGCTGCGGCCGGAGATCAGCGGCGCGTACCGCGTGCTCGGTCAAAGCCCGGTGTTCAGTACCTATGTCCTCGAAGGATCTACCCCGGGCATCGATCGCGTGCAGAGCCTGCGCCTGGAGGTACTCCGAGATGGGGGCCTGGGACGGTATGGCAAGAACTTCGTGCTCCAGAACGTCCGGGTGTCGTCCCGCGGCAAGGGCGAAGCTGAGTGGGTCGAGCACCGACTCGCCTCCGCAAGGTCCGACTTTGACCAGGACACCACGGCCACGGGCGGCGGTGCCTACCCCGTAGCGTCGATCGCCTCCGGGGAAGGCCCGGGCTGGGCGGTCAGTCCGTCACTCAATCAGCCGCATGCGGCAGAGTTCACGCTCGATGAGGCGATCGAGCTCGATGGCCGAGAGCTTCGACTCGAGCTCGTGCAGGAGTTCGGCGCCCAACACACGATCGGTGCCTTTAGGTTAGGCCTCGCCGCAGGCGCAGCTGGGCCGGCCGCCTCGGCGCCAGATCGTTCCATCGTGACCAAGGAGTGGGTGGATGCGTGGCATGCGCTGAAGGCTGTGCGCGACGAACGCCCACGGATGCCGAGTTCGCTCGTGCTGCGCGAGCGCTCCGAGGCGCGAGTGACGCGCCGCTTCGAGCGCGGCTCCTTCCTCGACCAGCGTGAGCCCGTCGCGCCGGGTGTGCCGGCGGCGCTCAATCACTTCGGCGGAGATGAGCCAGTCTCGACGCGCCTTGAACTGGCGCGCTGGCTTGTCGACCCTGAGAACGCACTGGTTCATCGCGTCACCGTCAACCGGTGGTGGCAGCAGCTCTTCGGCACGGGCCTGGTTCCCACGGAGAACGATTTTGGACTGCGGGGCGCCCCTCCTTCGCACCCTGAGCTCCTCGAGTGGCTTGCGCGCGACTACGTGGAGCACGGGATGTCCCGCCGGCACACGCTGCGCACGATGCTCCTGTCCCGCACCTACCGCCAGTCGTCCGAGCCTGACGCCGAGCGACTCGAGCTTGACCCTAACGGCACCAGGCTTTCCTGGCACGTCCCGCGTCGACTGTCCGGCGAGGTGCTGCGCGACAGCATGCTGAAGGCGAGCGGGCTCCTCGACTCATCGGTGGGCGGAGCACCCGTTCAGCCGCCACAGCCACCAGGCGTTTTCGCCTTTACGCAGTCGAGGAAGAACTGGAAGCCCTCGGAGGGTTCCGGCCGCTTCCGCCGGTCGCTGTACACACGGATCTGGCGCTCGTCACCCTTTCCGTTCTTCATGACGTTCGACGCGCCGTCCCCTGGATTCACCTGTACCCGGCGGACGACATCACGGAACCCGCTCCAAGCGCTCGCGCTGGCGAATGATCCGCTGGTGACCGAGATCGCGTCCGGGATGGGTGATCGTCTCCTCGCGGACCTGCCTGACGGAACGGCGGCCCAGCACATTGATGCGGCCTACTTCATGGCGCTCGGCCGCGCAGCCAGGGCCGACGAGATCGAGCTGCTCGAAAAACACATGTCACTGGTCCGGGAGAAGCGCGGCGATCAGGCGGCCTGTGCCGCCCTCGCCCGCGTTCTGTTCAACCTCTACGAGTTCACGTACCGGCCATGAGTCATCAGCCCACTACGCGCCGTGAGGCGCTACGACAGATTCTCCGGACGTCGGCTGGCGGCCTCGGTGCGCTCGCGCTCGGGGACACGCTCCTCCGCGATAGCTTTGCGCAGTCCTCCCTGCCATTCCTCACGCATGCGCCCAAGGCCAAGCGCGTGATCTGGATGTTCATGGCGGGCGCGCCCAGCCAGTTCGAGTTGTTCGAGCCGAAGGAGACGCTCCAGAAGCTGAACGGCCAAACGCTGCCGCCGAGCCTGGCCGCGGGGAAGCGCTTTGCCTTCATCGACGGTGCGCGCGCCAAGCTCCTCGGGACAAGTCGTAAGTTCCAGCGTCACGGTGAATGCGGCGCGCCCGTTTCGGAGCTCCTGCCCCATACGGCCGCCATCGTCGACAAGCTGACGTTCCTGCGCGGCGTCCAGGCGAAGGAGATCAACCACGGCCCTGCGAAGCTCTTCATGAACACGGGGTTCGGCCAGTTTGGGCGGCCTAGCTGTGGATCGTGGGCGGTTTACGGGCTCGGCTCGGAGGCCGAAGATCTGCCGGGCTTTGTCGTGCTCCAATCAGGCTCGCGGGGCCCGCGCGGTGGAAGCGCGCTCTGGGGCAACGGCTTCCTGCCGTCGGGCGTCGCCGGGACGCCGTTCAGGGGCCAAGGCGATCCCGTCCTCGACCTCGGCAATCCGCCGGGCATCGACGATGGAGAGCAGGCAGACTTCTTCAAGACCGTGGCGGACCTCGACCGGGCAGGATCCCCTTCCAGCGGTACCGACGCCGCGCCGCGCGGGCTGAAGGAGCGCATTGAGTCCTACGAGCTGGCGCATCGCATGCAGTCGAGCACGCCGGACCTTGTGGATCTGACCCAGGAGCCAGAGTCGGTTCGCAAGCTCTACGGGATCGACGGCGACAGGCCTTCGTTTGCGCGCAACTGCCTCCTCGCACGCCGGCTGGTCGAGCGCGGGTCGCGCTTCGTCCAGCTCTACCACGCGGACTGGGATCACCACGGAGACGGCAACAACCACTTGGGCAAGCCCCTCGAGGATCGCTGCCGCGAGGTGGACCAGGCGAGCGCCGCGCTCGTCCTCGATCTCGAGCAGCGCGGCCTACTCGAAGACACCCTCGTCGTCTGGGGCGGTGAGTTTGGCCGTACGCCGCTGGGCGAGGTTCGCAACTTCATCGGTCGCGACCACCACATCGGAGCCTTCACGATGTGGATGGCCGGAGGCGGCCTGAAGCCCGGTTACTCGCACGGCGAGACCGACGAGATCGGGTTCGCTCCGGTGTCAGGCGCGATGGATATCCACGACCTGCACGCGACGATCCTCCATCTGCTGGGGATCGACCACGAGCGCCTCACCTTCCGGGCCCAGGGGCGTGACTACCGGCTGACCGATGTGCATGGCCGGGTCCAAACCGATCTGATTGCCTAGTGCCCTGCGGCGGAAGTTCGGCGTATTAGTTTCAGCGACTTTCGTTTCGTAGCAAGGCGTCCGAACCGCAGTACGTAGCAGTAGTTCCGTCCAAAGTTCGGCAACGCAGCTACGGAGCGAAAG
>JBLIHL010000041.1:0-19464 GCA_047635895.1 Paracoccaceae bacterium
CCGTGGCCGGTCACTCCAGCGTCGACATTGGATCGTAGCGCGCTCCGTCCGGTCGTTTCTCTAGCACGACCTCGATCGCCTTCTCATCGCGCAAGAGGGACAGCGTCGCCTTGCCTTCGGCTACGGCCAGGTTGATGCGATCGTTCAGACTGCCGATCGACACCGACTTTCCGTTGACCGCCGTGATCACGTCGCCCACCTCCAGCGGAGCGATCTCTGAGCTGGTCCGCCTCTTTCTCACCCGGAAGCCCATCGTTTCCGGTCGCTCGTAGGTCACTACGCCCGAAGGTACCGTGACCTCGATCGGCGGCACCGCGCCGCTTGAGTCCACCGTCAGGTGATAGCGGCCCGCCGCGAGGCCCGACAGCTCGGCCACGAGCTCGGCGTTCAGGTTGGCGCTCGCATAGCCGGCCAGGCTTCCGTCAGGTTGATTCGGGGCAGGGCGCACGCGGAAACGGGCTCGCTCCGCTTCCCCCGGCGCGTAGACCGTCAGGGTGTGAAGCTCAGAGACGATCAACGTCGTCCTCATTTCGCCCGACATCAGGGTCAGCTCCTGGCGGGCCAGCGTGGCACCTCCCCCCCGGTTCCATCGGTTGCCACCCTCGGTCTTCTTACGCACCGTGATTTCAGCGAGCCCAGGTTGGATCCCCGAGAAGGTCGCCAGGCCCCCGCCTTTCGCGACCTCCGGGTCCACCCGGGAGATCGACCTGGCGTCCTCACCGTTCACCGACGCCTTGGGGCTCACCGTGATCTCGTAGGAGGTCTCAGGGTCCGCCACCAGCTCGACCGTGAGGTCGCACGGGTCGGCGAGGGTCACGTCGAGCCTCTTCTGATCCCGGGTGACCGGCCGGACGGCCGATCCCAGGCCCGGGTTCTCGATGCTCAAGGAAACGGGCGCACCCCAGTAGTCGGCGCTGCGATCCCATCCGATCCAGAACTCTCCGGGTGCGCGCTCGGCGGACTCCATCGTCCACGAGTTCGAATTCTCGCCCGTCGTGCCGTAGAGCTTGAACCGGAGCCCCGACAGGGGAGTACCGCGCGAGTTCTTGACGTACACGACCAGGAAACGCTCCTGCGACAGCGGGCCCAGGACGATCTCCTCGCGAACAGGCGTCGACGCGACCGTGAACTCACGGAAGACCTCAGGCTCACTCAAGCCCCGACCCACCCCGAGCAGGTAGTCACCGGCTTCGAGGTCTGCGATCTGGTAGCGCCCATCCTCGCGAGCGTTGATCTCCGCGGAGTTGCCCAGGAATTTCGATCGGCCACCCGCCTCCATGATCTTCTTGGCCTCCGCGTAGCGCACGTTCGGCTTCACCAGGGGCCCGTCGGTGGTCTGGTCGATGACGGTGATCAAGACCGAGCGGGTCGGCTCCAGTTCGAACCGGTGGGGGCCCTTGCCATCGATCGCCAGCGTGACGCGGCGCGACTCGCTGGCCATTTCCGCGAACGGCTCCGAGTTGCCGTAGCGCGCCACGTCCCCGGCGAACGCTCGGAGCTGGGCCGAGGTCTCGGTGAGCCGGATGGTCGGCTGCTCCGGGGACCAGTCGTAGTAGCTGGGCCTGTAGCCGCCCTTGACCTGTACGACGGCCGACGAAACCGCTTCGCCGTCCGCATCCACGATCTCGAGCGTGAAGCCCTGCACCGCCTTTCCACGCAGCGTGGTGCTCTGCCCTGTGAAGGTGCGCTCGCTGCTGAAAGACAGGCCTTCTGCGTTGGCGCGCACCGTGTGCCGTCCGGGCTCGAGCCCGAGAAGCGTGAAGAAGCCGGCCTCGTCCGTGGTGGCGACTCTCGTCCCACGGCGGCTCTTCAGCACGCCTCGAGCGCGCTCTTGAAGCGTCTCCGCGAGATCCTCCTCACCCGACCATTCGCGGCCCGTCCCGCTCGAGTCCTGCGTGCTCAGTCGAGGCGAGTCTGCTCCGGCTTGGGTGCGCACGGTGGCTCCCGCAATCGGTTCGCCGCGTTCGTCAACCACCACGCCCGTGATCATCTGCGCCCGCATCTTCGCCGTCAGCTCCGCGGGCTCGTCTTCGTCCCCAAGCGACGCCGCTGCGAGCGTCGTGATTTCGTTCAGCGCCGCGTCACTGAGAACCGGCCGCGCCGCCGCCTCCGGCCGTGCAAGCTCGGGCTCGGCGATCCGCCGGGCCCCTTCGCTGACGGGCCGGTCCAGCGCCCCCGCTGGCCCAGAGGCCGGTGGCGCTGCGCCCTGCGTCATGGTCACTCCGCGGGCCATGACGGGTCCAGCACCCGACCCAAGGAGGAGTCCGAACACGACGCCGATGGCGATACCACCGACGAGTAGCAGGAGGGCAATGGGGGCTCTTGACATGGGATGCATCCTACCTATTGGTCCTCATAATCCCCGCGCCGCGTCAGAACTCGAACACAGGCCCGTCCCCCGAGTGAGACGGGCCCGCGGTAGGCGCCTACCGCTTGAGGGCGTCGTCTCGCTTTAGCATCTGGGCATTCAGCACCATCATCGAGGTCGAGTAGACGCGCCCACCCGAGTAGCCCCAGGGCCCGTTAGGGTCCCAGGAGCCGCTGGCTGCGCCGTACTGCCGCTGGGTTTCGATCACGGCGCTGCGAAGCGCCGCGGACCACTGGCGCCAGTAGCCGCCGCCCATCTGGTACATGGCGAGCGAGCTGTAGTAAAGAGCGTACAGGTCGACCGGGATCTCCGGGTCCTTCAGGGAGTCAACCGTGCGGACGACGAGATCCGCGTGCTGCTTGATCACGGAGGGCTCCGAAGGAGCGCTCTCACCCGCCAGGAAGCGTGAGTAAAGGCCAGCCGCGGTCAGAGCCTCGTAGTGCTTCGTCGGGAACCCCAGGTTCAAGCCTGCCACCCGCGAGCTGCTCGAGCCGCGTTCCGCGTAGCCAATCCTGCCGGTGCCTGGATCCGTCATCTCGTCGAACCAGGTGCGAGCGGCGGTCCACGACTCACTGTCTACCTTGAGTCCAGCATCGTCCGCCGAGCGCACCACCTGGAGCATCCAGGCCGTCACCGACGTGTCGTTGTCCCCATCGGGCGGGACCGCGTAGCGCCAGACGCCGTAGGGGTTCCGGGCTCGAGCCACGAAGTTGTAGGCCTTCTGCGCGCGCGCCCTGAGCTCTGGTAGCTGCGTCACGTTGAGCATCTCGGTCACGGCCAGCGCGGCCAGCGCGTGGTCGTACAGGAACGATTGCCCGATCGTCTGTCCGAACAAACCGGTCTCGTGGTCCTGCTGCTCCAGGAGCCAGCCGAGTCCGCGGGCGACCGCGGCCTTGTGCTCACCCTCGAGGGTCGTCTGGCCGTCACTGAGGAACGCGAGCAGTGCGAGTCCCGTGACCCCGACGTCGTGATTCGGGTCACCTGCGCCCGCGGTCCGATCATCGTCCGGGTCATGCAGCATGAAGGCATCCGCGTTCCAGCGCCCGTCCGAATCCTGGTGGCGCGCCAGCCAGGCGAGTCCCGTGCGAACCTGCTCGTCGACACGCTCTGCCGCGGGCGCGCGAACTGCGATGCGTGTTGCCTCCTCAGGCATGCCAAAGAGATCGATCGTGGATAGGGTCTGGGCGGCTAACGCCGTCATTCCGACGCGTCCAAGGGCGTAGCCCCAGGCTCCGTCCGGGTCCCAGGAGCCCTCGGTGGCACCGGTGTGTTGCTGGGTCTCCAGCAGCAGGGGGCTGGCCACGGAGCTCCACCGGGCCCACGGGAGGCTGCCGATTCGCGCCATCGCTGTCGTGCCGAAATGGATCCAGAGCACGTCCTGGACCTCTTCCCGTGACGATTCCTCCAGCGCGCTGAGCATCAGGCGAACTTGGTCCACAAGCTCGGGGTCCTCACGTGGGTCGGCCCCGTTCGCGAGTCGAGCCAGCAGCGCGCCAGCCGTCAGCGTCTCCGCGCCGTCCTGAGCCGCCCCGCCATTCTCCCCCGGAACGCGCGAGCTTCGCGACCCGCGCTCGGTGTAGCCCACCCGTCCGGTCTCGGGGTCGGTCATCTCTTTGAACCAGGACTCGGCGCCCTTGAACGCTTCTTCGTCCACCTCCACGCCGGCGTAAGTGGCCGACCTCAGCGCCAGCGCCATCCAAGCCGTGATCGACGAGTCATTGTCGCCATTCGGTGGGGAGCTGTAGCGCCACCCGCCGTAGGGATTCCGAGCCGACTCGATGTAGCGTGTGGCGAGCGTGAGGGGTTGCACGCAGCGCGTCATGAACGCCTCGTGCTCTTTCGGCTGACCGCTGCTCGACGAGCCCATGGCGGACGCAAGAGCGATCGTCGCCGCTGCGTGGCCATAGTGGAACGCGACCCCTTCGGTCGTTCCGATCAGGCCGGACTCGGCGTCCTGCGCTGCGATGAGCCAATCCAAGCCGTTCCGGATCCCGGCCAGGTGTTCTTGGCTACCGCTGTTGCTCCCGTTCGCCACCAGGGCCATGACCGCGAGCGCGGTGACGCCGACGTCGTGCTGCGGGTCGCCCGCTCCGGCGCGAACGACGGGAGTCTCGGCGATCTCCGCCTCGGGCTCACCGCCTTCCAGCGCGCGCTTCCAGAAGTCGTTGTCGCTCAAGCCCGGGCCTGGTTCTTCAGCTTCCGGCGCGTCGTGCTTCATGAAACCGTCGCAGTCCCAGTGACCATCTTCGTCCTGGTGGGCGAGGAGCCACGCGCTGGCGGCGTCGATGGCGCCCGGGATTGACTGCAGGGGGACCGATCCCTCCTGGGCTAGCAGGAGGCCCGCAGCCGGGCTAGCGGGAGCCGCGGCGAGAAATAGAGTGGCGATGCAGAGCGCGGGCATGGAGACCTCCAGTTGTGATGGATGAGAGGAATCCCCTGGCGGGGGATCCTCCGCGGGACTGGACGAGCGAACGGCTCGTGTCCCCCCTGGTTCACCTGATTGGTCGGATTTCCCTGCTAGAGACCCGGCCCTCGAGATCCGGCGCTAAAGGCTCCAGCGCAGCGATGCGATCGCGGAGTTCACCCAGGTGAACGTATAGATCGCGTCGTTGTCCGCGCCGCCCTCGATCGTGCGGTAGCCGATCGACGCGCGCAGCCCCGGGCTGATGTCATAGCCGAGCGTCAGCGCGACGTCGAATGCTCGCCCTTGGGGAGCCGCTGAGCCCTCGAAATCGAACACGGAAACCCAGCGATCCGCGAAGCTCCATTCACCCGTGAGGTTGAGCAGCGGCACCACGCCGAGGTCGGTCTTGGAGGCTTTGCGACCTCCTTGGGACACCTCGATGCTCGCGTCGCGAACCAGCGCGGTCACGCCGCCCTTCCAGTCCCACGTCTCGGTGTTCCAGAAGCGGTAGCGGTACGCGAGGCGGTACGTGTCGAACTGGTAGTCGGCCCTCGCCTGGCCCGCATTGAACGTCTCGTTCTCGAAGTTGACGGTCTTCTTGAGCGTCCCGGTCCCGTCGGTCCGGACGGGCGCGTAGAGGAATCGGAGCCCGTGGCGCTCGTTGATGTCGTGCTCGAGCGTGACCCGGCCCACCGGAAAGGGTCCCTCGCTCGTGAGGTCGTTCAGCGAGAACTGCGTCCCGGTATCGCCGGGCGAGCGGACATCGTTGCGGTTGGAGAACACGGCGCCTGCCTCTAGCGTGAGCCGCACGCGAGACGACTCGTCGGTTCTCCTGGGGGAGCCGATGGCGGCGGCGCGCACGACTTCGGCGGGCAGGCGTTCCGCGATGCGAAGGGCCTCCATCGACGTGGACGTGGCGGCGGTCAGGGAGGAGGAGGCGAGTAGAACACTGGCCAGCGCGGGGGTGCTTCCGATCAAGAACATAGCGAGACGGTAACGGGAGCGCCGGCTGTGCGCCAGATGCGTGCGCTCTCCAGGATTGGCTACGATCGGCTGCATGAACTCAGCTTTTGCCCCTGCCATGTGGACCCGCCTTGTGCCCGTCGCTTGCCTCGCGTCTCTCTGTCTCGGTCAAGGAACCGGGCGGGTCGCGGTGAAGCCCGCTGATGCGGCGCCCGCCAAGACCTGGGTCGTCGACCTGGCGCCCGCGAGCGAGGGTTCTCTCGGCTGGTCCGCCAAAGGCGTCAAGGTGCCGCTGGAGGCCGGCTCGGGCGGGCTCTCGGGGGCGATCGAGCTTGGGCCGATGGTCGCCGGGGTCGCGCCAGTTCCGATCCGCGTTCGCCTGAGTGAATCGCAGCCAGGGAAGGGGCTCGACCGCCTGGCGCTCGACTCGAATCGGAACGGTGAGGTCGACGCCGGTGAGGTCCTCGAGACCGAACCCAGCGAAAGTCGCGGCAAGCTGTGGTCTTCGTTCAATGGCACGGTAAACGTCCCGGTCACGGCGCCCGATGGCGCGATCCGCGTGCTTCCGTTCCCGCTGGCGCTCTGGTACGTGGCGGACCCGGCTGAAACCGACGCGGATCCGATCCTGCGCTGGTCTGCTCGCGGCTGGATGGAAGGCCAATTCGAGTCGCCGTCCGGTCCGGTGACCGTGTGCCTGGCGGAGTCGAATCTCGATGCGATCTACGGAACGTCCGACCGCTGGGCGATCGGCTCGACTCCCAAGGAAGCCCACGGACCGTCCGCGTTTCGCGGCCTCGACGATCACAACTGGTGCGGCGACGAGGCGTGGAAGATGGTGGAGTTTCATCCGAGCGGCCTGCAGGTCACGCTCCAGCGCTTTGACCCCGGCGTCACCTACGCCGAGGAGACGGAAGCCCGTGACCGACTCGCGCCGGACAAGCGCGCCCGCCGGGCCAAGAAGCCGCTCGCGTTCAGCCACGACTTCGTGGCCTCTGAAGCCGCTGCTAAGAAAGGTAGCCAGCAGCTCTTCCTGGACTTCGAGACCACCTGGTGCGGACCCTGCAAGCAGATGGATGTCCTTGTGTACACAGCCCAGGACGTGGTCGATGCCGCTAAGGGCGTCGTCTGCGTCAAACTCGATGGGGATGAGCAGAAGGACCTGGTGAAGCGTTTCCAGGTCGCTGCCTATCCCACGCTGATTCTGCTTGGCCCTGACGGCCAAGAGGTGCGCCGCGCGGTGGGCTACCAATCCGTCCTGCAGATGAAGGCGTTCTTTCAGTAGCCGCGGGCCATCACGGATTCTTGGGGGAGCCCACGCCGGTGAAGGCCATCCACTGCGATTCGATGGCGCTTCCGTCTAGCGCTCCTCGCGCGATGGCGACTCGATAGCGCCACGCCGCCGACTGATAGGGCTTCAGCCAGAAGCCCTCGGCGACCGTGGGTTTGAGCAGGTCATCAGACTGATGAGGTGCATCAGAGTCCTCGAAGGCGGTGGCGGCGAAGGGGTTGGCCGCCACGAGTCCGTAGGGCCGAGCGAACCATCGCGTTGGGTAGCCAGGGTTCCCGGGTGAGTCGAAGATGCTGACGGTGACGTCTTCCAGCGCGCCCATCTCATCGGCGATGGGCGCGGTGTAGGCGATCCAGCGCGCGGGCTGGCCGTAGGGGTCGTGTCCCTCGATTTGGGTCGACGTCTGGACGCTCGCGTTGCCCGAGTCGACGCGGAAGCCGTCGGCCAAGCGAAGCGCGAAGAACCCCTCGCGAACGTCCCCGAACACGACGCCATCACCGGTTGCGGTCAGCCGGATCTCCACGTCGACGTCACGGACCTGGTCGGTGCCTCGGAAGGTGTACACGCGGTCTTCGCTGCAGAGCACCTTGCCGCTCGGTGCTTGCCATTCGAGCTTCATCACGACGACGGCGCCGCCGCCCGGCTGCATGCGCAGCGAGTGCTCGACCAGGCGCGGACCCGCGGCCTCATTCCAGAGGTCGAAGCCCCCGACGGAGGCGTGGCCCATCCACATCGACAGATGCTCGGGGTGATCGACGGACTCCCCGAACCTCGGGTGCTGGGGGAAGCCGCGCAGGATGTGCCTGCCTCCGTGTCCGAAGAGAGTTTCGATGACGCCGGGCTGGGCCGCGTTCAGCGGCACGCGTGCGAAGACCTCGTCGCCCGCCCGGACCTGAACGGCGTCATCGCTGCTGCGCAGCGCCATGACCTCGGAAACGGGCCCCTTCGCCGCGGAGCTGCACGCGGATGCGAGCAGGCAGCCAATCATTATGAGGCTTCGATAATGTGTGGTCATGGTGTCGTCACTCTTTCCGAGCTGGTCCAGAGTTGCTCCAGAGTTGGTCCAGAGTTAGTCCAGTGCGGACCCGAGCAGGCCCTGGGTAGAGCCGTCTGTGTATTTTCTGTGAACGCGCTTTAGCACCGCATCCGTTCTCCGGAGCACGCCGAACTCCGTGATGTCCAGCAGCGCATGAGCCAGCTGGTCATCGGCGAGCCGGCCCATGCAGCGGCATGACCCGGCGTCGTCTCTCTTCTCTCTTCCGAACCAACTTAGAACTTTCCCTCAGTTCATCGACTCTTCCACACGAAGGGCGAACCGATTGAGGGAAATGACCCTGCAACACACCATGAAGACCATCCTCGCCCTCACCAGCCTCACGCTCGGCGCCGCCGCTTTCGCATCCACCCCCGCCGTCAACGACGGTACGTGTGGTGACACCTGCGGAGCCAAAACCTCCCGCGCCGCGCTCGCCTCGAACCCGATTGCGGACAAGACCATCGTCGAGACCGCCGTCGCCAACGGCAGCTTCACCACCCTCGCCAGCCTCCTGACGAGCGCCGACCTCATCGGCGCCCTCTCGAGCAAAGGTCCGTTCACGGTCTTCGCCCCGACGGACGCCGCCTTCGCCAAGCTGTCGCCCGAAACGGTCGCGATGGTCACGAAGCCGGAGAACAAGGCGCTTCTTCAGGACATCCTGAAGTTCCACGTCGTCAGCGGCGCAGTGGACGCCAAGACGGCCATGAAGCTCACCAACGCTGGTACGCTCAACGGCCAGCGCGCCGGCATCAAGATCGTCAAGGGCTCCGTCTTCGTCGGTGGCGCCAAGGTCACGATGACCGACATCAAGTGCTCCAACGGCATCATCCACGTCATTGACACCGTCATGATGCCGGAGACGAAGAACATCGTCGAGGTCGCCGCTGGCGCCAAGACGTTCGGCACGCTGATCGCAGCAGCCAAGGCAGCGGGTCTCGTCGAGGCCCTCACGGGCGGCGCTGGCCCGATCACGGTCTTCGCCCCGACGGACGCGGCCTTCGCGGCCCTTCCGGAAGGCACCGTCGCGACGCTTCTCATGCCGGAGAACAAGGCGCGCCTTGTGGCCATCCTGAAGTACCACGTTGTCGCAGGCCGCGTCTTCGCTGACCAAGCCGCCAAGCTTGACAAGGCCCCGACGCTCAACGGCAAGGACGTGATGATCTCGATCAGCGACGCGGGCGCCAAGGTTGGCAACGCGAACATCATCGCGACCGACATCCAGGCATCGAACGGAGTGATCCACGTCGTCGACGCGGTCATTCTCCCCTGAGAATTCAGCCTTGAGAGTCGGTCCATGAGAGTTGGACTCGGCTCGATAGAGACTGAAGCAGTGGAGCAGTAGAGCAGGGGTGACAGGTTGTCCCGCGAAACTTTTCGAGACCTTGGCCGGCTAGTTGCATCCGCTCCTGCCGGCGCCTCGAAGTCCCCTGTGCAGATAAGCAGCGTCTTCGGCCTTGGCTGAAACGCTGCGGCAGGAACGTCCCCGGGAAGGGACCTTTGGCACCGACTTCTCCTTCTGGGAGGGTTGGTGCCTTCTTTATATCTCGACCCCCGGTTGGCCTCGCGCGGTTGGCCTCGCACTGACTCGCCGGACCCGATAAGGCCCGACACTGCCGCGCCCGGCCTGGGCAAGGCCGCCGTGGACGGACCTACTCGTCCGTCTTGATCGTGATGCCGCCCGACTGGCGCAGTTCGACGCGGTACGTCTTGCCGGGCCGCGCCTCAATCGACGGAGCCTCGCCCTGGATCGCCCGGACACCGAGGCGCCGAGCCTCCACGGGATCGTTGGCGTAGTCCCAGATCTTCTCGAAGAGGTGGGTGTAGAGCGGGTCGGGAAGGTTGTCTCCCTGGAACGGCAGCGGGTGGGGGACCTTCGAGTCGATCTTGATCCCGTTCTCGGGCGAAACCTTGTCCGAGAAGAGGCCCTGGAACAGGCAGACGGAGGTGCCCCGGAGGGCATCGCCCGCCTCGATGTAGTCGTCCTCAAATTTAATGACGAGGCCGTCGATGTAGAGCCGGGTGCCCTTGATCACCATGGACTCGCCCTCTCCGATGGGCTCGCCCGAGTCATTCAGCTCGGTGAAGACGATCTCGGTCTCCACGACTCCGGAGCCGTCCAGGGACGGTCCCTGGCGGACCACGCGGATGCTCGCGACCCGGTGATCGAGGCGCAAAAGCTGCTTGGCGAGCTCCAAGCGCTGAATTTCCTCCGTTTGGAGGGTGATGGTCTCGGCCTGCTCGCCGATCTTCTGGTCCTTGACGGCGACGTCGATCTCGAGGACGGCGATGCGGGAATCCCGCTCGCCGAGCTCCCGTAGGTGATCGGTGCTGCGGTCCCAGAAGAAGTAGGACCAGAAGGCTGCGATGGCGGCGAAGCTGCCAAGAACAAGGTTACGGAGCATTTTGGGGTGCGGTGAAGGGACGTTGTGACCGAAGGCATGGTAGCGGGCCGCACAGAGCAATTCGGGTACCGCACGGTCTCAATGCGTGACTAGGGCGACATCTTGCCGCTATTCCATTTGAGTTCCGGGCGTCCCTGGCTCATATGACGAGCCCCCCAATCTATGAATCCAGAGCTACTTATCGGCCGCCTGGAGGCTTTTGCCTACCAGTTGCGGAACCTCGTGAAGGACCTTCCCAAGGACCAGGCGCGCTGGCGCCCGGCTGAGGGAGGCCTCTCTGTGCTCGAAATCGTGGGTCACCTTTGTGACCGCGAACTCCTCGAGTTTCGTCCCCGCTTGGAGCTGACGCTCCGCGATCCTGAGAAATCCTGGCCCCGCGTCGAGCCCGACGATGGCCTGGAGGAGCTCAATTATAATGAGCGAGAGCTCGATCGCGAGGCGGAGCGCTTCCAGCGTGAGCGCCTGAAGAGCGTCCAGTGGCTCCGCAACCTCGGGGCCGCCAACTGGACGGCCACCCACGAGCATCCCCAGAAGGGCCCTATTCGCGCCGGTGACCTCCTGGTCTCATGGTCGAGCCATGACGCTCACATGATGCGTGCGATCGCTCACAGGAGCTTCGACCTCTCCCAACGTGACGCCCCGGGGTTCAACTCGGCCTACGTCAACGGTTGGGAAGGCGAGCCGCGCCCCTGAGCCGGTCTCGTATTTAGCCATTAGCGACAGGCCCGTGGTGATCCGTTAGGCTCCCGGCCCATGTCGCCCAAGTCACTCCCGACGGACCCCACGCCCCGCTTCTACCGATGACGACGAATCGCGTCGCAGTGGTCGAGGGCAACCTCGACTCTTATCTCGAAGGGGCCGTCGGTCCCGACACGCACCTTGCGCCGGACGCTCCGCTCCGGCCGGGGACGACCCTGACGGCACGTCGCGCCATCGAGTTGTGGGAGGATCAGATTCTCTCACGGTGCCTCGATGTGGCCGCGCGTGACCTCAAGCGTGACGGCGAGGGCTTCTACACGATCAGCAGTGCGGGTCACGAGCAGAACGCCGTCCTTGGCGCCCAGCTCAGGACGACTGACCCGTGCTTCCTGCACTACCGCTCGGGCGGCCTCATGGCCTCGCGGTTGCGCCAGCTCAACGGATCGACGCCGCTCTTCGACACGCTCCTTTCGTTCACGGCCGCCCGTGACGAGCCCGTTTCGGCGGGCCGCCACAAGGTCTGGGGCAGCAAAGAAGCCTGGGTCCCGCCGCAGACGAGCACGATCGCCAGCCATGTGCCCAAAGCCGTCGGCGCGGCGTTCTCGCTCTCGCGGGCCAAGAAGCTCGGGATTGACACGGGCCTGCCCGACGACGCGATTACCTGTTGCACCTTCGGCGACGCCTCCGTGAACCACGCGACGGCCCTCGCGGGCATCAACTCGGCCCGCTACGCGTGGCGCCGCATGAACCCGACGCCGGTGCTCTTTGTCTGTGAGGACAACCAGCGCGGGATCAGCGTCGAGACGCCGCGCCGCTGGATCCGTGACTTCTTCTCACGCCTCGAGCACCTGCGCTACTTCGAAGCGAGCGGGAACGTGGACGACATCTGGGACACCGTGTCCCTCGCGATCCAGACGTGCCGCACGACGCGCCAGCCGACGTTCCTGAGGCTCCGTACGCACCGTCTCTGGGGCCACGCGGGCTCGGACGTCGAGTCGGCGTACATGAGCCAGCAGGAGATCGAGACCGAGGAGTCCAAGGACCCCGTTCTCGTGAACGCGAGGCGTCTGATCGAGCTTGGCGCCGCGAGCCCGGCCGCCCTGCGTGCGATCGTGCGCTCGACGCGGGAGCGCGTGCGGGCCGCGAGCCTCGAGGCGAAGCGCCGTCCGAAGCAAACGAGCGTCGCGGAGATCATGAAGCCGCTCGCCCCGGTGGAGCCGGAGCGTTGGCGCACGGCCGGCGACGCGGCGATCGACCAGGGCCGCCGCCGCCAGGTCTTTGGCGAGCGCCTGCCTGAGAAGGCCAAGGCACCGACCCGCCGCACGATGGGTGCGCGCATCAACGACGCGCTCCATGACGAGATGATCCGGCGCCCGAACGTGATCGCGTTCGGGGAGGACGTGGGCCGCAAGGGCGGCGTCTACGGCGTCACCCAGAACCTCCAGCAGCACTTCGGCCGCTCGCGGTGCTTCGACACGCTGCTCGACGAAACGACGATCCTGGGCGTGGCCCAGGGCTCGGCGCTCGTTGGCCTCTTGCCGATCCCCGAGGTCCCGTACCTGGCGTACCTGCACAACGCGATCGACCAGATTCGCGGCGAGGCGTGCTCTCTCCAGTTCTTCAGCGCGGGCCAGTACTCCAACCCGATGGTCATCCGTATCGCGGGCCTCGCGTACCAGCGCGGCTTCGGCGGGCACTTCCACAACGACAACTCGATCGGCGCGCTGCGCGAGATCCCCGGCCTCAGCATCGCGGTGCCGTCCAGCGGCGCGGACGCGGTGCGGCTGCTCCGCGGCTCCCTCGCGATGGCGGCCGAGTCCGGCCGCGTCTCGGTGTTCCTCGAGCCGATCGCGCTCTACCACGAGCGTGACCTCTACGAGACGGGTGACGGCCTCTGGCTGTCCGACTATCCGGTGCCCGACGGCTCGGAGGGCTCATGCCTTCTGCCCGGCGAGGTTGGCATCGCCCACCCAGACCATGGGGACGTCCTTATCGTGAGCTACGCCAACGGATACCGCCTTGCCCTGCGCGCGGCGAAGCGCCTCGCGGCCGAGGGCATCCGCGCCCGCGTGCTGGACATGCGCTGGCTCAGCCCCTTGCCCATGGAAGCGATCGCAGAGCACGCGGAGGACTGCGGCGCCGTTCTGGTCGCCGACGAGTGCCGCGCGACCGGCGCGGGCCCCGCTGATTCGATCGTCTGCGGCCTCGTGGAAGGCGGCTACCGCGGACGGATCAAATCGGTCCGCAGCGCAGACACCTACATACCGCTCGGTGATGCGGCCAACCTCGTGCTCCTCAGCGAAGACGACATCGTTCGCGCCACCAAGGAGGTGCTCGCATGAGTCGCGTCGTCATTCTTTGCCCCGGCCGAGGTTCCTACACCGAAGCCTCCCTGGGCTCCCTCGATCCCGACCATGAGTTCGTGCGCGCGGCCGAGCGCCGCCGCGCAGACTTCGGCCTCGAGCCGCTTCTGGTCCTCGACCAGGCGAACCGCTTCGAACCCGCGCGTCACCTGCGTCCGGCGCACGTGTCGCCCCTGATCTTCGTGAAGGCGATGATCGACGGCGCGAAGGCCGCCCACGAGCACGACGTCGTCGCGGTGGGGGGCAATTCCATGGGCTGGTACATCGGCCTGTGCCTCGCGGGTGCGCTTTCGTTCGAGGACGGCTTCCGCCTTGTCCAGCGCATGGCGATGCTCCAGGAGGAGTTCGCGGAGGGCGGGCAGGTCATCTATCCGGTCGTGGCCGATGATTGGCTGCCGTCGCCTGAGCTCCGCGCCAACGTCGAGGCCGGACTGGCGTCGTCGGGCGGAGAGGCCATGCCCTCGATCACGCTGGGCGGCTACGCCGTGCTCGCGGGCTCGCGTAAGGGGATCAGCCACCTGCTGACCGCGCTCCCTCAGGTCCGCATGGGAAGGGTCACGTATCCGATACGCTTGGCCCAGCACGGTCCGTACCACACCGCGCTGGCCCAGCCGGTCGCGGACGCCGCGCACGCGGAGTTTGCCGACCTGAAGTTCCAAATGCCGCACACGACGCTCATCGACGGACGCGGCCGCCAGTTCACGCCGTGGTCGACGGACCTGACCGAGCTGAAGAGCTACACCCTTGGTGCGCAGGTCACGACGCCGTACGACTTCACGGCATCGGTGCGGGTCAGCCTTCGGGAATACGCGCCGGATCATGTGATTCTGCCGGGGCCCGGGAATACCCTCGGAGCCATTGTGGGCCAGATCCTCGTGGGCGAGGGATGGCGCGGAATTCACTCGAAAGCGGACTTCCTGGAGTCCCAGCGCCATGATTCGAGCGCTACGGGACCGGCTACCCATGCGCCCTTCTTGGTGAGCATGGGGATGATTCCAGAATAGCGGGGCAGGTGAAGCCTTCCGGTCCGAGGCTTGATGAGCCACGATAGGCACGTGCCTATCACCGGTAAATCGAAACACGCGGCTAAGGCCCGACGCAAGAAGGGCGCGGCGCCCGAGTCTGAGTTCCACGGCGACGCGCGTGTCATCCTGGCGGAGCTTCGTAAGAACCTCGGCGCGGCCATCGCGCCGGCGGTCAAGGGGACGACGCCAGGGGCCACCGAGTGGAGCCGCGCGCTCGACATCGATACCAAGCTGGCCTGGAAGCTGACGCACCTCCTCGACCCAGAGATGGACTTCGAGGCGCTGGAGTTCGTGCCGGGGCGCCAGGCCTTCGACCAGATCCTGAAGGCGGCCCAGTCCGCCGGCGGCGAAGGCGATGCGTCGCGCGCCGCGCGCCTCTCCTTTGATCGCTACGAAACCCTGGTCCGCACCCACGCCGGCAGCCGCAAGGCCTTCGACGTGCTGGTGACGAGCCAGCGGCCCAAGGGGACGAGTCGCGCCGAGGTCAACCTGCGGCGCGGCGCGATTGAGGCCAACGCCTCGCTCCTCGGCGTCCGTGCCCGCGCCCAGGTGGCGATCTACGGCCTGGCCCCGAGCCAGGGCGACGGCGAGCACCTCGACGTGATGGGCGTTCGCAAGATCGAGGGCACCGAGCGCATGCGACCGAACGTCAACTGGCGGATCGCGCGCAGCTTCAAGACGGCCGAGGACGGCACGCCTCTGCCCGGCGGCCCCGAGCCGCTCGTGAAGGCCAAGCTTTCCAAGGCGCTGGCGGGTCTGCCCGTGGTGCCTGATTTCTCGACGACGCCTCTGCCGACCCTGGCGCGCCTCGATGCGTCACCCTCGGCGGTGGAGTTCGAGATGCGCGGCGGAGAGGTGGGCGCGAGCGCGCGCTTCGACCTGACGACCGCCGAGATCTTCCGGCCGGGCGACGATCGCTACGCGACGAAGGACGGCAACCGTCGCACGCGCATCCTCGCGGGCGTGCGGATCCCCTGCGATCTGCTCTACGTCGATCTCCTCGTGCACAAGGACCTGTTCGAGTCCACCGAGCCGACCGTCCAGGTCGTGTCGACGCTCCACACCGGCATGTCGCTGGAGTTCCGCGAATCGGACGTCCTGCCGATCGAGCCGGAGTTCATCTCCCTCGGTCGTGGCCTGAGTAAGGTCAAGGACCGAGAGCGCGAGCGCCACGCCGAGCTTCTGCGCTGGTCGATGGTGGAAGTGGGCTGGAACCCGGACGACTTCGACGTCTACCGCTTCAAGCTGCCGTACCCGCCTCTGCCGTCGGCCGTCGTGTTCGACTGGCTGCGCGAAAAGCGGAAGTAGGGCGGCCTGCCCCCCCTCCCCCCCGGGGGGACCTCCTCCCGTTAGCCCTCAGGCCTTCTTGAGGAACTCGGTCCGCAGGTAGATCACGGTCTTGTTCACGCGGCCCTCGATCAGCTCATGGTCGTCCGCCAGGCGGATGTCCTTCACGAGCGTCCCGCGCTTGGCGGTGAATCCCGCGCCCTTCACGTCGAGGTCCTTGATCAGGGTGACCGAGTCGCCCGCCGCCAGCGCGGCTCCGTTGCTATCGACGGTGGGGCGGCTGGGTGCGCCGCTGCCCTGGCTGCTCTTATGGCCGGCGCGCGCCCACTCGGCGGTGTCTTCGTCCAGGTAGAGCTGATCGCGCAGGTCGGTGGCCCAGCTCTCGCCGATGCGGCCGAGCAGGCGCCATGAGGCGACCTGGACGGCGGGGTGCTCGCTCCACGCGGTTTCCTGGAGGCAGTGCCAGCGGTGCAGGTCCCCGAGTTCAGCCTCGATTTCACCTCGGCACGTGCCGCAGGCGGCGATGGCGTCTTCGCGTGGGGCCATGGCCAGGGCTGCGACGCTGTCGGTTGAGAGGCAGAGTTCGCAGGAGCCGCCGGAGCGGTCTTGGAGGGCGGAGGGTAGTGACACGGAGCGAGTTTGAGGGGGAAAGGGGGGGGGTACCGATGGGGGAGCCGAGGCCCGTGAGTCTGGCCGCTCATCCCGCGGTGTGCCCGGACTTAAGATCGCTTTCATTCCGAGCTCTGGCCGTCAGACGGCCGTGCGTACCGCAGGCCGCGAAACGGAGTCGAGCGACGGGGCAAAGTAGCGCTTGAGGATCTTCATGAGACGGACCCAAGTGAGCCGGGGGTGCAGCGGCGCGGTGGCGCTCCTCAATCGCTATGCTCTCCGCCCCATGATCACGATCAGCAATGTCACCAAGAACTTCGGGCGTCAGGCGCTTCTCACGAGCGCCTCGGTCCAGCTAGACCCTGGCGACAAGGTGGGCCTTGTCGGGCCCAACGGTTCCGGCAAGTCGACCCTGTTCCGGCTGATCGTAGGCGATGAGTCTCCGGACCGCGGCGAGGTCCTCGTGCCTAAGAAGCTCTCGATCGGCTACTTCAAGCAGGATGCGGCCGATTCGACGGGCGACCTGACGGTGATCGAAGAGGCCATCGCGGGCAGCGGACGACTGGGCGAGCTGCACTACGAGGTGGCCGAGCTGGAGGCCGCCATGGCAGACCCGGAGCGCATGGACGAGCTGGACTCGATCTTGGAGCGTTTCGGCGAGGTCCAGGGGGAGTACTCCCAGCTCGGCGGCTACGAGCTCGACTCTCTTGCGCGTGAGGTGCTCAACGGACTGGGCTTCTCTGAGGAGCAGGTCGACTCGGACTTCGATTCGCTGTCGGGCGGCTGGCGCATGCGCGTGTCGATCGCGAAGGTGCTGATCGGACGGCCGGACGTTCTCCTGCTCGACGAGCCTACGAACCACCTCGACATCGAGTCGATCATGTGGCTCGAGCAGTTCCTGCGGGCGTCGGACGCGACGATCCTGATGACGTGCCACGACCGCGACTTCATGAACCAGGTCGTAGACCGCGTGGTCGAGATCGACGCGGGCGAGCTGGTGACCTACGCCGGCAACTACGACTTCTACGACGGCGAGCGCCACATGCGCGCCAAGCAGCAGGACGCGGCGTTCACGAAGCAGCAGGCGATGCTCAAGAAGGAGGAGCGCTTCATCGAGCGCTTCGACAAGAACGCGTCGAAGGCGTCCCAGGTGCAGTCGCGGGTGAAGAAGCTTGAGAAGATCGAGCGCGTCGAGCCGCCGAAGAAGCGCGTGCTCGTGCCGTTCCGTATCAAGACGCCGCCGCGGTCAGGCAACGACGTGGCAGCGATGAAGGGCGTGTCGAAGAGCTACGGCGACCGCGTCATCTACGACGACTTCGACTTCGAGATCAAGCGCGGCGAGCGGTGGTGCGTGATGGGCGTGAACGGCGCCGGCAAGTCCACCCTGCTCAAAATGATCGCGGGGGTGACCCAGCCGGATGAGGGCAAGGTGCGCCTTGGCGCTGCGCTGAAGCTGGGCTACTTCGCGCAGTCCGCGCTGGAGATCCTCGATATCCGCCGCTCGATCTGGGAGCAGATCGACGACGCGTTCCCGGGGGCGACGACGCCGTCCAAGCGGACGCTGTTGGGCTCGTTCGACTTCCCCGGCGACGAGATCGACAAGCGGATCGAGGTGCTGTCGGGCGGGGAGCGGTCACGGCTCGTGCTAGCGCAGATGCTGTACGACCCGCCCAACTTCCTGGTCCTGGACGAGCCGACGAACCACCTCGATATGCAGACGAAGGAGATGCTGGTGAAGACGCTCTCCAAGATGGAGGCGACGATGATCTTCGTCAGCCACGACCGGACCTTCCTCAAGGGGCTGGCGACGCACGTGCTGGACCTGACGGGTGGCGGCACGCCGGAGAACCCGAAGCCTCTCGTGTACCCTGGGCCCTACGAGGAGTGGGTCGAGCGGACCGGGCAGGAAGCGCCGGGTGTGCATAGCTGAGCCGTGTTTGCGGCTGATCGGGACGTATGGGTGAATGGGAGCCAACAGGTAAAGGACGGGGCCGGAGCTGGCCCCGGAATAGGCCCCGGAGCTGGCGCCGCATGATCACCATTCTGGCGGGCGGCGCCATGGGAGCAGCCGCCCTCCACCACGGCGCGCTCTGGGTGCTTCAGCGCAGGCTGATCTTCCCCGGCGCCTACATGATGGGCTCGGGCGAGGAGCCGGGGCGGCCGGACGTGGAGCGGCTTTCGGTGACGCATGCCGCGGGGCAGACGCACGGGTATCTATTGCCGGCCGGGGCGGCCGAGGATGGCGCCCAGCGCGGGCTCGTCGTTTATGCCCACGGCAACGCGGAGTGCGCGGCCGACTGGATCTTTGATGCCCAGCCCTACACGGCGGCGGGGTTCCACTTCCTCTGCCTCGAGTACCGCGGCTTCGGCGCGAGCGACGGCACGCCGTCGGAGCGCGGGATCGTCGAGGATTCGATTCTGCTCATCGACCAGGTGCTCGCGCGGGGGGATCTCGCCGTGGACCCGGCGCGCATCGTGTATCACGGGCGGTCGGTGGGGGGCGGGGCGATCTCGGCGGTGGCGCGGAAGCGGCCGCCGGCGCGGCTGATCCTGGAGGCGACGTTCAGTTCCGTGCACTCGATGTCGTCGGGTTTCTGGGCGCCGCGCTATCTCGTGCGGGATCCGCTGGACGTGCGCTTGCTGCTGGCGGAGTCCTTTGGGGGGCCGGTGCTGCTTCTGCACAGCCGCATCGACGAGGTGATCCCGTTCGCGGAGTTCGGTGTGAACCAGGCGGCGGCCCAGGCGGCGCAGTCTGCGAATCCCGCCCGGGGGCTCGCGCTGGAGACGGTCATTCACGAACGCATGGGGCACAACGACTCATGGCTGTTCGAGGACCCCGAGCGGCTGCTGCGCTTCGCGCTGGCCAGGTGATTCCGTCTGGATGCCGCGGTCTCGGTTGCCCGTGCTGCGTCCGCTGCGGGTAGGCTCTCCGCGCCAGATCCGGTTGGAACCTGCGCCGCAGGAATCCTGTGCCGGACTCATTCCCAAGCCACCCCGCGGTCGATAGCTCGAACCGCGCC
>JBLIHL010000042.1:0-19295 GCA_047635895.1 Paracoccaceae bacterium
CGTAGTGCGTTGCCAGGATTGCTGAGCAAGGCGCTCCGAACTCGCTTCGTAACCGTAGCTACGTGCGGGTTCGGGCAACGCAGCGCAGTGATTCGGGCAATGCGCTACGCGGATTCAGCTATTCTCGGGCACGAGCCTAGCGCAGTGCAGCCAGTACCGAGCGCGTCGCGTGACTCTTGTTCAGCGTATAGAAGTGAATCCCCGGTGCCCCGTTCTCCAGAAGGTCGCGGCACTGCGTAATGGCAAACTCGATCCCTGTCGCCATCACGGCAGCGGGATCGTCTTGAACGGGACGCAAGCGATCGAGCAGTTCCTCAGGCAGTGAAGCACCACACATCTTCGTGAAGCGCTCGATCTGCGCTACGTTCGTGATCGGCATGATGCCCGGCACGATCGGAATCGTGACCCCGGCCGCGCGCGCCCGCTCGACAAACGCCGTATAGAACGCATCATCGAAGAAGAGCTGCGTCGTCAGGAAGTCCGCACCCGCGTCCTGCTTCGCCTTCGCAAACTGGAGGTCCACTTCCGCCGAGGTGGCCTCGGGGTGAGCTTCCGGGTAACACGCCGCGCCAATGCAGACGTCGTGGTTCTCCTGAAGGAAACCAATCAGGTCCGTCGCGTGGCCGAAGCCTCCTTCGTGAACCTCAAAGCGCTCGGCCCCCTCGGGCGGATCGCCGCGCAGCGCCAGCACGTTGCGCACCCCCGCCGACTCAAGCCGTGACACCACCGACCGGATCTCGTCCGCCGACGCTCCCACGCAGGTGAGGTGCGCAAGCCCCGTGATGCCCAGATCGTCCTGGATCTGGGTCACGATGCTGTGGGTACGGTCACGTGTCGTTCCGCCAGCGCCGTACGTCACGGAGATGAAGTCCGGCTCGACCATCTTCTTGAGATCAGCCGCCGTCCGCATGAGATTCTCGGCCCCCTTGTCCGTCTTGGGCGGAAAGAACTCGAAGCTGAAGACGGGTTTGCCGGATGCGTAAATCTCGGCGATGCTGTTGCCTGCGGTCATGGAAGGGGCCGGTAGAGACTACGACTGGGCGTCGGACTCGAGCAGGAGCTCAAAGCGCTCCCGGAATTCGTCTGAGATGAGAAATGGTTTCATCGTCTCGAGATGCGTCGAGACAGTAACCATTCGAGCTTCCACGTGCACTTCGTCACCAAGCATGAATCGATAGCGTAGACCGATCGACGTCCGCCCCAACTTGAAGCAGGTGACGCTCACCACGGGCCGATCGCCAAAGCGCAGCGGCTTCTTGAAATCGACCTCGGAGTGGACGAGCGGAAACCCGATCTTGTCCTTTAGGAGTAGGTGGTAGTAGCGAGTGCCGACGTGCAGCTCCCAGACCTCCTCGAAGACGTCGTGAACGTAGTCAAAGATGCGGGGAAAGTACACGATGCCGGCTGGGTCAACGTGTCCAAATCGAACCTGGATGACCGTGCTGTAGGCGCTCATGCGAATAGCTCCGGCCACTCCTCGCGGATCGTTTCGACGGAGATATGAGCCAGCTGCTGGATGAGCCGCTCGCCCTCCTCGGCGGTCGCCGAGGCCGGGTCGCCGCACCATGCTTCGTCCGCTCCGATCTCCAGGAAGTCCTTCGCGCCCCCCATCATCTTCTCGATCAAGCCGACGGACTTGGGCTGGAGCGCGGCGCGCTCTTCGTTCCGTACGTGCTCCGCATCGGCCTGCAGAACAATGCTCGTTTCGTAGCGGCCCGCGTGGCATTCGCCCGAGAGGAACTCCTCGCCCAGCGTGCTCGCCCAGCGCCGGCGCGTGATGTCAGGGAACAGAAGCTGGGCGTGCCGGTCCGTCTTCTTGGCGTGATCGATCGCGACGCCGCGTAGCAGCTTGACGTGCTGGAGCTCCAGGTGCGAGTTGCAGAGCACGACGCGCCGTACGCCGTGCTGCTCAAGGCTTTCCACAATGTCCTCGACGAGATTCCACAGCGTTGAAGGCCGAACGGTAATCGTCCCCGGGAACCCAAACGCGAACTGTGCCACCGAGTAAGCCACCGGTGGCATAACGATGGGACGCACGCCCTCGGCAGCCAGCATCTCCGCCGCCCGCCGCGCCTGGGCGACAGCGATCGTGACGTCCGTATCCAGCGGCAGGTGAGGGCCGTGGGCCTCAGTGGCCCCGACCGGCAGCAGCGCCACCGGGTCAGAAGCAAATAGCTCCCTGGCCTCGGGCCAGGTCAGCTTCGCGAATTCATGCATGTAGATCGAGGCCGCCCGACGGGGCAGCCCAACGGGATAGGAAGGTGAAGATTCATGGATAACGCGTCAAACAAGCAGCTTGCGCGCAACCTTGCCGCGGTCGTTTCTGGGCAGCGCCTCGGTGCGCCACTCGAAGCTCCGAGGATACTTGTGCGGCGCCAGTCTGTCCTTGAGGAATGCCTTCAGCTGGGCAGCCAGTGCGTCGCACCCCTCGGTTCCCGCGGCGCAAACGACAATCGCGTGCGCCTTGACGAGGCCGTCCGCATCCTCCCGCCCCATCACGCAGCACTCGTGCACGGATTCGTGACCGAGCATGGCGTTTTCAATCTCCAGTGGTGAGACCCAGATCCCGCTCACTTTGAGGAGGTCGTCACCGCGACCGACATACCAGAAAACGCCGTCCGCGTCGCGCCGAAAGACGTCGGCCGTCGTACACCAGGCTCCCTGGAAGGTCTCGTTCGACTTGGCCTTGTCGCCCCAGTAGCAAAGCGCCGTAGAGCCGCCTGCGATGCGAAGGCGCCCCGGCTCGTCATTCTTGACGGGGCGGCCACTCGGGTCGACGATCTCGGCCTCATAGCCTGGAACCAACCTCCCCAGCGAACCAGGAACGACCGAGCCGACCTTGTTGGAGATGTAGATGTGGAACATCTCCGCCGACCCGATGCCATCGAGGATCTCGACGCCCGTTCGCTCCTTCCAATCGAGGTACAGCTGCGGAGGCAGGGCCTCCCCCGCTGACAGCGCCACCCGAAGCGAGGAAAGATCCATGCCCGCGGCGCGCTCGGAGCGCAACACGTTGTTGAACAGCGTCGGCACGCCCGTCAGGAACGTCGGGCGGTGATGCTCGATCTGATCAAGCACCTCGTCCGCCGTCGCACGTCCTTCGAACAGCACGACCGTCGCGCCCACGCGGAACGGGAACATGAGATTCGTGCCCGTGGCGTAGCCGAAGAACAGCTTGGGCACCGACAGGCAGACATCGTCCTCCTGGTAGTCCGCCACCTGGAGCGCGTAAGTCTCAGTCGCATACGCGAAGTCCCGGTGGACGTGAACGCACGCCTTCGGCTCGCCGGTCGAACCAGATGTGAACAGCCAACCTGCGAGGTCGTCGGGCCCGGTGAGTTCGACGGCGCTGGATGCGGCATCCGTCGGAGCGGACGCCAGAGCCTCCTCGTACGGAGTAAATCCGCCGGCGTCGTCGCCCACCACCAGCACCTGCCGACAGAACCGGGCATGACGGAGCGGCTCCGCGATCTGCGGCAGCACGCTCTCATGCGTGATCACCGCCGTCGCCTTCGTGTACTCAAGGTAGTACGCGAAGTCGCTGGCCTTCAGAAGCGGATTCACCATCGCGAAGACGCCCCCGGCCCGCAGCGACGCGAACCACGTTTCGACGAAAGCGAAACCGTCGGGGAGGACGATCAGCACGCGGTCCTCCGCCCGTAGACCCTCGCGTCCTTCCGTTCCGCTCCGCAGCGCCGCCGTCAGGCGCAGCACTCGCGCGTGGATCTCGGCGTAGGTACGGGCGTCATTGCCTACGCGCACCGCCACCTTGTCCGAACGCCCCTCGTCGACGTTGCGGTCGAGGAAGTACGTGCAGAGATTGAACTCCGCGGGGAGCTCATGCGTGAACGTCGCGTCGAATCCGGTCATCGTCTGGTGTCCCTATTGATCGAACCTAGTGATGGAACAGGCCTAGGAGGCTTGTTGCGAATAGCTGAATCCGGGTAGTGCGCTATGTGGATTCAGCTATGCGCGGGCTCGCTCCTAGTCGAACTTGATGTCCGAGAGGGCCTCGCGGAACGCGGCAGCCGACTCGTGACGCTCCATCCTCTTACCACGTAAGGCTGTGGCAATGGCGGCTTCGAAGTCATGGCTGACCTTAAGGTCCGGGGCCATGCTGCGAATAGTCGGTGCCGTGGGCTGCATTTTGGACTGAAAGACCTCGATGTACGACTTGCCGCGCCAGGGCATCACGCCGCTGACTAGCTCGTACATGACCGTGGCCAGGTTGTACATATCCGAACGCTCGTCCGGCGAGTCGCCGCCGAACTGCTCGAGCGGGGCGTAATACGGCGTACCAATCAGCGCGGTGCGCGTGCCAAGGTGCTTGGCGGCCCAGAGGCCGGGCGTCACACCGCCATCCACCAGGACGGGGCCCGCGCCGTCATCACCCATGAAGATCGTGGCGGGCTTGATGTCGCCGTGGATCAAGCCTGAGTCGTGCGCCTGCTCAAGGCCATCGAGCAAGGCGATGCCGAGTTCGACCACTTCCTGCTCGGGCAGCACTTTGCGCTCGGCCACGATCTCGCGCAGCCCTTGTCCGGACGGAAAGTCCGAGATGGACAGCACCGCGCCATCATCCAGGACCACCACGTCGTGCAGCGCCAGAACGGCATCACTCTCAAGATCAGCCCAGCCGCGCAGCGTCTTGGCGAAAGCTTCCGCCTGCTTCACGTTCTCGAACAGCGAGGCGGGAAAGGCCTGAAGCTCGCGCTCGACGTTCTTGTGCTTTTGGTCGTAGACACGGAAGGCCGCAGACATGCCGTTCTCACGGTGTCCGCTATGGATCCGGTATCGATCGAGGAGGACCTTGTCGGGGGCAAGGTCAAAGAGACTGAGTCGCGAAGTGGTCATGGCTGTGCCTCGGGGGAGCGGAGCGCTTCAGTATGACAGACCCCGAGGCGTTTCAGTACCCCGGGTAGCCCATCGCTTGCCAGGGTCTATTCAGTGGCAGGTGAGAGTCTATTGAGAAACGACCCCCGGACCGACCTATCTCTGCACGGGCGGAAGCGGCTGCTCGGCCGGATCCTTGCCGATCAGCTTCTCGCCAGGGATCTCCAGATGCCCCAGGAGTTCGCCCTTCAGCACATGCTGATCGATGAGGTCCGGCACGTCGGACGCCTGCACGCCCCCATACCACACGTCCTCAGACTGGACGTTCACGACGGGCCCGTGGGAGCACTGCCCCAGGCACCGGGTCCCCACTGCGCGCACGTGGCCCTTGAGGCCACGCTCCGCCAGATCGCCGCGCAGCCTGTCGAGGAGGTCGGCCCCGCCGCTCTGGGAACAGGACCCCTTGGGGTGGTCCTCACCGCGGTCATTGAGACACACGAAGATCATTCGCTGGTAACTGGCCATCAGTCGCTGAGCCCGTCCGGGCGTGGGGTGGTTTTCAGGACGTGCTTCGCAAGCACAAGTTTCTGGATCTCGCTCGTCCCCTCGTAGATACGGAGAGCACGCGTGTCGCGAAAAAGCCGCTCAACGACGCTGCCCACGCGGACCCCGAGGCCCCCATGGTGCTGGACTGCCCGGTCGCAGATCCAGGAAGCGGACTCGGTCGAAAAGAGCTTGGCTCGGGCGACCTCGGCCGTCGCGTCCACGCCCGCATCCACGCGGTCGGCCGCCTCCGCCGTCAAGAGCTCCGCGGCGCGCAGCTTGACGTCCATCTCCGCCAGGTCGAAGCGCAGGCCCTGGAACGTGGAGAGCGGCCGTCCGAACTGCTGGCGTCGACTCAGGTGGGCCACGGACTCCGCGAGCGCGCGACGCGCAAACCCGTTGGCCGCCGCCGCGACCGTGACCCTGAAGCGGGCCAGATTGCCGAGCGCCAGATCCATGCCTCCACCCACTTCGCCGAGAACGTAGCGAGCCGGCAGTCTCACCCCGTCGAAGTGAACCTCACCGATTGGGTGGGGTGCCATCACGCGGAACGACTGCGTCTCCAGGCCGCCCGAAGCGTGCGGCACGTAGAACATCGTGAGGCCCGCGCGCTCGCCTGGCTCACCGCTCGTTCGCGCAAGCACCGTGTAGTAGTCGGCGACGCCTACGTTCGTGATGTAGGTTTTGGCACCGCTCAGGAGATAGTCACCGCCTGACTGCTTCACCGCCGTGGTGGCCACTCCCGAAAGGTCGGACCCGGCGTTGGCTTCCGTGAGGCCGAGGGCGGGGATGAGTTCGCCCGCCGCGGTGCGCATCAGGACGTCGGACAGCTCGGCGTCGATGGCGCTGCCGGTACTGCTTTCACCGATACTGGGCTGCTCCGCACTATGCAGCTGAGTGAAGTGCCCGAGCGCGATCGGAAAGGACCCGAGCCCCTGCTCGACGAAGGCAAGGTCGAGCATCGCGTGGCGGAACGCGAAGGCCTGGCGGATCGCGCCAAACGCCCGCACGCAGACCGACTCGGGCGTCGCCGAATCTCCCGCGGCGTGCCCACCAAACGCTTCCGGCACGGCGTACCGGAACCAGCCGCCCTCGCGCACCAACGCATGCGCGTGGCGAAACGCTTCGATCTCCGCCTCGACGGACGCAGCTGCCTCGAAGCGTTCAAAGTCGGCCTCGTACTTGGCGGCGAACGCCTCCGCCTCTTGGGTTAAGACCGCAAGATCGATCCCTGACATCAGCGGTTCTTCCTGAAATCTTTGGGGCGCTTCTCCGTGAAGGCTTCGAACGCTTCGCGGTAGTCCGGGTGTTTCATGCATTCGGCCTGCACCCAGCCCTCCGCCTGCATAGCCTCGCCGAACTCCATGTGAGCCTCGGCGTTCAGCATGCGCTTGGTCACGGCAAGCCCCATGCTGGGCCCATCCGCAAGCTTCTGAGCCAGCTCCATGGCGCGGGACTCCAGCGCGTCGTCCTCTACCACGTGGTTGTAGAGGCCGATCTCGCCGGCGCGCTCCGCAGTAATGAAATCGCCGGTCATCAGCAGCTCGGTTGCGTGCCCAAGCCCAACGATCCGCGGAAGCAGCCAAGCGGCGCCCATGTCCGCGCCGCAGAGCCCTACCTGTGTGAACAGGAAGGCAATCTTCGCCGACTTGGCCCCCACTCGAATATCCGCCGCCGTCGCCATCACGGCGCCGGCGCCGCACGTCAAGCCGTTGAGGCCCGCGACAATCGGCTTCTCGAGGCGTCGCATGTTCTCAATGAGGTCACACGTCATCCGGGTGAACGCGACGAGCGTCGAATCAGGGACGTTAAAGAGCCGCCCGATAATGTCGCGCACGTCGCCGCCTGAACAAAACGCGCGGCCCGATCCGATCAGCAGCACGCTGTGCACTGACTTACGATCCCGAAGCGCCGCGAACGTGTCGCGCAGCTCGGCGTAGGAGTCGAACGTCAGCGCGTTCAAACGATCGGGACGATTCAGTCGGATCGTGGCTACGCCGTTCGACTCCTCGTAGTGGAAATGTTCGGGCTCGATCCGGTCGGGGCTGATCACATGGGCGCTCATGCCCCAGATTTTAGCTTACTCGCCGGCCGAGTGAGCATGACGCCTCAACCGATCACGGCTGTTGCCTCGATTTCCACGAGGGCGTGGGCTTCCAGTAGGTCCGCGACCTGCACCAGCGCCATCGCCGGATAGTGCTTGCCGAGGCGCTCGCGCCAGGCGGCTCCGATCGCTCGAGTGGCCTCAAGGTACGCCTTCTTGTCCGTGACGTAGATCGTCATGCGAACGATTTCCTCGGGTCGTCCGCCCGCCTCATCCACCACGGTGAGCACGTTGTCGAGCGCCTGAACGAATTGGGCCGCCATGTCGCCCTTGCCGACGAGCTCCTGGCTTGCATCCCAGGCGATCTGCCCAGCGGTAAAGAGCATGCGCCCGCCGCTCTCCACCATGACCCCGTTTTCGTACCCCAGGGCGGCTTTCCAGCCCTCGGGGCGTACGGCCCAGCGCTGGAGGCGCGTCTGGCCGCGATCAGGGCCAAATCGAGTCGTTCGGATACGTTGAAAAATCTTGTGCAGCATCAGAGTGCGCCGGAGCCAGAGGAAACGATTGGGACGCCCGCTTCGATGATGTGCCTTGACCCACCGGGAAGCTCGATCAGCACGCCACCATTTTGGGCCCCCATGAGGTCGACGATCGAGTCCGCCACCTCCTCGGGCGTCACCATGACGCCACCAGGATTTTCTGCCGCGACGAAGGAACGCAGGTCTTCCTCACTGCGCCCCGACCGCGTCTGCATGGTCTCGATGCTTCGATCTGTCATCGGCGTATCGACGTAATGAGGGCAGACAGCGGAAACGATCACCCCCTTGGGCGCGCACTCCAGCGCCAACGAACGGGTCCAGCCCAACAGCGCGTGCTTGCTGGCCGCGTAGGCGGAAACGTAGGGGTAGCCCTTGAGACCGGCCGAAGAGGCTACCTGGATCATGCCACCTTTCTGGCGATCCAACATCCTTCGACCCAACGCGTCGAAGAGGCGCACCGGACCGTAGAGGTTGATCTCCATCAGGCGGCGCATGAGGGCGTGGTTGCCTTCCCGCGTACCCGGGGCCGTATCGGCCGCGCCAGCATTGTTGATGAGCCAGTCGACGCCCTCGATCCCGAGCTCGTCGAGGCGCTGAACGAGGGCAGCCACGCTATCGCCACTGCTCACGTCGAGTTGAACAGGCGTGCAGCGGCCGTCGATGAGTTCGTTGGCGTTCACACCCTCCGCGAATGCCTCCGCCTGCTCCATGCGGCGGCCCGTGGCGATCACGTGCATTCCCATGGCGGCAAGGCGGCGGGCAATAGCGCCGCCGATCCCACCGGTGGCACCTGTGACAAGTGCAGTCTCCATGGGCCAAGCGTAGCGTCCTGATGCCCCGATTCACCCCAAGAGAACGGCATTCCGCTATCGTCCTCCGTGTGACGAACTCCCCGGAACCACCAATTGATAAGGCTGGACCCTATTCTCTTCCGAGGGCCACCTGGCCAACCTCGGCCGAGGCCAATGTGAGCCGGCTCTTCTCCCCAGTCCGCGTGGGCGCCTTCACCGCCAGGTCCCGGACCTGGGTCCCCGCGATGGTGCCCTGGCGCTCGACCGAGGACGGCGACGTCACCCCCGAGGTCATCGACTGGTACGGCCGGTTCGCCGATGGGCGTCCCGGAGTGCTGGTGGTGGAAGCAACCGGGATCCGAGACGTTCCCTCCGGACCGCTGCTGCGCATCGGAAGTGACCGCTTCGTGCCCGGACTCCGGCGCCTGGTCGAGCACGTGGCCGAGCGAAGCCACGGGGAGACCCGCCTGCTGATCCAGCTCATTGACTTCCTGCGGATCCGTCGCCGGCCGGACAAGGACGCCTTCGTCGGGCGGTTCCTCGCGCTGGAGGACCGCCATCGCAGGGCCGCGGGGCTGCCCGAGGCCGCGACCGAGGCCGAGGTACGGAGCGCACTCATGGCCCTCCCCCATGAGGATCTCCTGGCCGCGCTGGCCCCACGAGAGCGCGAAGCGCTGGAGTACGGGGAGCGCGAGCGGGTGTTCGACACCGATCTGCCGCACATCCGGGACCTCCCCGCCACGCTCCCCGGCCTGTTCGCCGACGCGGCCGAGCGCGCGATCGAGGCTGGCTTCGACGGCGTGGAGCTCCACTTCGCCCACGCCTACACCATGGCCAGCTTCCTCTCCGCGCGGAACGTACGCGAGGATGGCTACGGACAGACGCGCGAAGGGCGCGTTCGGCTGGCGCTCGAGGTGCTGGCGGCGGTCCGAGAACGCGTGGGCGAGCACGCCACGGTCGGCTGCCGGATGCTCGGTGACGAGGTCATCGACGGCGGGACCCGCATCGACGACTCCGCGTGGTTCGCGGCCCAGTTCGCGGAGCATGGGATGGACTTCATATCCGTCAGCAAAGGTGGAAAGTTCGAAGACGCGAAGCAGCCGCGCGTGGGCGCCGCCGCCTACCCCTACACCGGGCAGAGCGGCCACGAGTGCATGCCCACGGTTCGGATCGACGCCCCCGGGCCGTTCGGCCGGAACCTTCCGCTCTCGCGGGCGATCCGCGAGGCCGTGCGCAGCGTGAATCCGCTCGTTCCAGTCGTCGGCTGCGGGGGCCTCGGCACGTTCGACTCTGCAGAAGCGGCGATCGTCGGTGGCGACTGCGACCTCGTCGCGGCGGCCCGTCAGTCGCTCGCCGACCCCGACTGGTGGCTGAAGATGCGGACGGGACACGGGGAAGACGTGCGTCGCTGCATTTTCACGAACTACTGCGAGGGCCTCGACCAGAAGCACAAGGAGGTCACCTGTCAGCTCTGGGACAAGGCGCGGGATCGCGAGAGCTCGATGGAGCCCACGCACGCTGGACGAGTTCTGTCCCTGGACGGCAAGCGCTCGCTTTTGGCGCCGGCCTGGAAAGAGTGAAGCGACTTCGACTGAGCTCCGAAGCGGCGGCGGTGATCCGAAAGGAAAGCGCCGCCGCCCATCCCCGGGAGGCCTGCGGCCTGCTGGTTGGGACCTCGAAAGGAGAAACCCTGGACGCCTTGGAGGCCGCGGCGTGCCGCAACATCGCGGAGGACCCCCGCCGGTTCGAACTCCACCCCGAGGACTTCCTGAGGACCGAGCTCCAGGCAGCCTCCAGGAACCTCCGCGTTCTGGGCGCGTGGCATTCCCACCCGGACGCACCCGCCACCCCAAGTGACGCAGACAAGAGAGGGGCAGACCCAGCATGGGTCCATGTGATCGCGGGCACGCGGGGCCCCTGCGTCAGCTCCATCCGCGCGTGGAACTTCGCGGCGCCGAGTCAGATCGAAGTAAGCCTCACGGTCCAAGCCGAAGATGCGGCAGACCGTCCCACCCGATAGAGCGTACCTGGCACCCTACCGCTAGATGCGGCGAGCAGAGGACCTCGCGCGGCAGATCGGGCGGCTTTCGTGACGGGTCGCATCCTGCAGCGGCGACGCGCTACGATTCTTGCGTTCTCCTGGGACCGGTGGCCGTGAAGTGCTGCGCTCCGAGGATGTCCCCCACGAGACGGCCGCTGGAAAGGCGCTATCAGACCATGACGAAACTCCCGCTCCTCTGCTGCGCCTTCGCTGGCGCAGTCTCCCTTGCTGTCCTGGCTCCCCGGGCTGATGCTCTCCGGACACTAGCTCCCCAGGTCCAGGCGAACCCCGAGCCGGTGCCCGCGTGGATCTGGTCCGCGGAGGATGTCGGCGACGACGAGGTCGTGCTCCGCAAGACCTTCGAGCTGACCGGTGAGTCCCTTGAGAACGCGGTTCTGCGCGGGAGCTGCGACAACCACATGGCCGTCACTCTCAACGGGCAGACGGTCGTCACGCATGGAAGCTGGAATCGCGTCACGCGGACCAAGGTCTCCGGAGCACTCGTGCGCGGGACGAATACGCTCGAGGTGCGGGCGCGCAACGAAGGTGGGCCGGCCGGACTCGCGCTGATGCTCGACGTCGGTGGCCAGCGAATGGTCGTCACGGACGCCTCATGGCAAGCGGCGACCCCGGACGACGCCCGCGCAGATCGCTGGTCCGCCGTGACGGTCTTCGGTGACGTCGGCGACGCGACCCTCCCCTGGTCCGCAGAGGTCCGACTCTCCAGCTTTGGGATCCGATCTGAGGAAGCGCGCAAGCCGCGCACCCAGCCGGTTCGCCCCGCCACGGACCTCCACCTGCTCGATGGCTTCGAAGCCGAGCTTCTCTACGAGGTCCCGCGCAGCGCGCAAGGGTCTTGGGTCTCCATCACGACCGACGACCGCGGTCGCCTCTACGCGAGTGACCAGGCGGGCTCGGGAATCTTCCGTATCACGCCCGCTGCCCTCGGTGAGCCCGGCGCGGTGACGACGGTGGAAACGCTCGACGTGGACGTCAGCGGCGCCCAAGGGCTCTGCTGGGCCTTCGACTCGCTCTACGCCAACGTCTACAACCAGGGACTCTGGCGCATGCGCGATACGGACGGCGACGACCGCCTCGACAGCGCGGAGCACATTCTCCCCTTCGTCGGCGGCGGTGAGCACGGCGGCCACGCGGTCATGCCGACAAGGGACGGCACCGGCATCTACTTCATCGCTGGCAACCATACGCCGATCCCTGACTTCCAGGGCTCACGCGCCCCCTCCAACTGGGCAGAAGACCTGCTCCTTCCGCGGCTCTGGGACGCCAGCGGGCACGCCGTCGGTAAGCTCGCTCCTGCCGGGTGGATCGCACGCTGCGACCCCGACGGCCAGAACGTCGAGATCCTCAGCAACGGGTACCGCAACCAGTACGACATCGCGCTCAACGCGGACGGTGAAATGTTCACCTACGACGCAGACATGGAGTACGACCAGGGTCTTCCGTGGTACCGCCCGACGCGCGTCTGCCACGTCACCAGCGGCTCCGAGTATGGCTGGCGCAGCGGCACCGGCAAGTGGCCTGCCTACTACGAGGATTCGCTCCCGCCGGTGATCAACATCGGACCGGGTTCGCCCACCGGAATCACCTTCGGCACGGGTACCGCGTTCCCGCAGCGCTACCAGGACGCGCTCTACCTGCTCGATTGGACGTTCGGCACCATCTACGCCATTCACCTGGATGCCGACGGCTCGAGCTACACGGGCACGAAGGAAGAGTTCATCTGGGCGAAGCCGCTCCCCGTCACGGACACGGTCGTCGGAATGGACGGCGCCCTCTACTTCACCGTCGGTGGGCGTGGCACGCAGTCGGCGCTCTACCGCGTGGTCTACCGCGGCGATGAGGCCACTACGACTGTCGCTCAAGAGGACGACGGCGCAGACGCACGCTCCCTCCGTGCAGAGCTGGAGGCCCATCACGGGCACGTCAGCCCAGGGGCGGTCGAAGCCGCGTGGCCGCACCTTGCGAGCGAAGACCGGTTCCTGCGCTTCGCCGCACGGATCGCCGTGGAGAACCAACCGGTCAACGCTTGGCGAGCGCGCGCACTCGGCGAAACTCGCCCCCAGGCCCTCGTGACCGGACTCGTGGCGCTCGCGCGCCAAGGTGAGCCCAGCGACTTGCCGGCCATCGCGGCCGCGCTCGGACGCCTCGACCTGGCCACGCTACCTGAGCCAGTGCTGCTCGGCGCGCTCCGCGCGTACACGCTGGCGTTCACTCGGCTGGGACAACCCCACGAGACGCTGCGCCAGGAAGTCCTGACCGTCTTGGAGCCACTCTTCCCATCCACCTCGAACGCAGTGGGCGCCGAGGCAGCAGCCCTCCTCGTTTTCCTGCGCTCGCCCGCCGTCGTGGAGCAGGCTCTGACCCTGATGGGACAGGATACACCGACCGAGTTGCCGCCGTGGGCCGACCTCATCCAGCGCAACGACACCTACGGCAGCCCGATCGCGAGGATGCTCGCGAACATGCCGCCGCTCCAGGACATTCAGTACGCCCTGACCCTCCGGAACGCGACCGAGGGCTGGACCCTGCCCCTGCGCGAGAAGTACTTCCGCTTCTTCCCTGAAGCAGCACAGCACCCGGGCGGCAACAGCTACTCGGGGTTCCTCGACAACATCCGCATGGATGCGATGGATCTATTGACCGTCGAGGAAGAGCGTTCACTCGCCGGCGTCCTCGACCTCCCGCTGGTCGCACCTATCACCTTTGACGTCACGCCACCCGAGGGACCAGGGCACGAGTGGACCATCGCCGACGCGATGAAAGTCCTGGGCTCCGAGTCCAAGGGCCGCGACTTCCAACGTGGCGAGAACCTGTTCCACGCGACCTCCTGCAGCGCCTGTCACCGCCTCAATGGAGTCGGCGGGGCGATTGGTCCTGACCTCACGACGGTGGCGAACAAGTTCTCGGTCGCTGACCTTCTCGAGGCGATCGTCGAACCGAGCAAGATCATCTCCGACCAGTACAGCTCCCATATCGTGGCGGACTCGGACGGACAGATTGCGGAGGGCATCATGGTCGAGGAAGGCGATGAGATCGTCGTCTACCCCAGGGACCCGGCGGCCGAAGCGGCCGTCTTCACGCGCGCTGACGTCACGGCGATCAAGAAGTCTTCGCTTTCGCAGATGCCCGTCGGCCTTCTCAATGAGCTCAACGCCGAGGAAGTGAAGGACCTTGTGGCCTACCTACTGTCAGGCGGAGATAAGAATGCGGAGGTCTTCCGGTAGTGGCCGGTTCGAATTGACGCGCGCGCAGTGTGAAACGCTGCACAATAGACATGTGCCTATGAAAACTGCCGCCCTGCTCACGCTGTCCCCCGCGCTACTCCCTCTATTCTGGGCTCCATTCGGGTTCTGGGCTCCATTGGGGGCTCCAGCTAGGGCGGGGATCGCCGGCCCCCAGGGTGCGGTCGAGCGGGTCGACTTCGCGTCGGAGATCCGCCCTATCCTGTCCGACCGTTGCTTTCAGTGCCACGGGCCGGATGCCGGGAGCGTAGCCGCCGACCTGCGGCTCGACGATCGTGAATCGGCGCTGGACGACCTCGCCCGCGTGCCCGCCGCGATCATCCCGGGTGATAGCGCGGGCAGCGAACTGATCCAGCGCATCCAGCACAGCAGCAGCCGGCATCTGATGCCGCCGCCGGACTCGAAGCTGAGCCTCACCGCTGGGGAGATCGCTCTCCTCACGCGCTGGATTGACGAAGGCGCCGAATACACCGAGCACTGGTCGTTCACCGCGCCGAAACGGCATGCACCGGACCCATCGCCCGCCGGACTTGAGTGGGCGAAGGACCCGCTGGACCGCTTCATCTACGCGGGGCTCGAGGCGAAAGGGCTCGGGCCTTCCTCGCCGACCGATCCCGCGACGCTCCTGCGCCGCGTGCACCTCGACCTGACCGGCCTGCCCCCCACGGCGGCGGACCTCGCGGCCTTCCAGGCCGACGAGCATCCGGAGCGGTACGAGCGCGTCGTCGACCGCCTCCTCACCAGCGACCGCCACGCAGAGCACCTGACCGCGCGCTGGATGGACGTCGCTCGCTACGCGGACACGTTCGGCTACCAGTCCGACCAGCACATGAACGTCTGGCCCTGGCGCGACTGGGTCCTCGGGGCATTCGCCGACAACCTGCCCTACGATCAGTTCGTCACCCAGCAGCTGGCAGGCGATCTTCTGCCGGACGCGAATCAGTCCACGCGCCTGGCGACGGCGTTCAACCGCCTGCATCGGCAAACGAACGAGGGCGGCAGCGTCGAGGAGGAGTACCGGGTGGAATCGGTCTGCGACCGCGTCGAGACCATGTCAGGGGCGTTTCTCGGACTGACGGTTGGCTGCGCGCGCTGCCATGACCACAAGTTCGACCCTATCACGCAGAAGGACTACTTCAGCCTGTTCGCCTTCTTCGACGACATCGATGAATCGGGGCTCTACTCGCACTTCACGAGCGCCGTCCCGACGCCCGCGCTCGACCTCCCCGCGAAGGGACAAGCGGACGAGCTGGCGCGTCTGAGCGCGCGGGTCACGGCACTCGAGGCGGCGCTTCCTGGGCCTAGCCCAGAGAGTGACGATCTCGTCGCGCAGGATCTCGCCCTCTACGTCGACTTCGAGTCCCCGCCTGCGAAAGAAAAGCCCGCCTACGCGCTGGGCGCCCAGCCAGAAGCCACCGAGCGCGCGGGTGGCCGCGCCTACCGCCTCTCCGGCGAGAACGCGATCGCCTTCCCTAAGGCGGGCGTGATCGAGCGCAGCGACGCGCTCTCCCTCGGCCTACGCATTCGGATCCCCGATGACCCCCAGGTCCTGGAGCGCGCCATCGTCATCCACCGGACCAAGTCGTGGACCGACTCGGGGAGTCGCGGGTACCAAGTGCTGATCGAAGACGGCCGCGTGACGGTGGCCTTCGTTCACTTCTGGCCGGGTGACGCCGTCGCCATTCGGTCGGTGGCGCCGCTTCCCGTCGAAGCCTGGACGCACGTGGCGTTCACCTACGACGGTTCTAGCCGGGCCGACGGACTCAGGCTGTACATCGACGGCCAGCTTGCCCTTACCGAGGTCGTGCGCGATCACCTGACCCGGAGCATCCGCGGTGGATCGATCGGGGATCTGACCATCGGTAGCCGCTTCCGCGATAAGGGCCTGCGAAACGGACAGGTAGACGACGTTTTCGTCGCACGCCACGTGGTGAGCGACGCCTCCATCGTCGCTGCCGCGGGTGGCAAGCCGCCGCTTCCTGAGAGCCTGGCGCGCGACCGGGCCGACGCTCTCGAGACCCTTCGCATCGCGCGCGCGGAGCGCGATGCGTGTCGCGATCGGGTGCGCCAGATCATGACCATGGCGGCCTCCCCCGAGCTGCCCTCAGCCACGCACGTGGCCCATATCCTCCACCGGGGCGAGTACCACCAGCGCGGCGAAGCCGTCGAGCCCGCCACGCCCGAAGCCCTTCCCCGCTTTGATGAAGGGGAGCAGCGCACGCGACTTGACCTTACGCGCTGGTTGACCCATCCAAGCCACCCACTGACGACGCGCGTGCACATCGACCGGCTGTGGCGACTGGCGTTTGGCCTCGGGCTGATCGCCACGCCCGAGGACCTCGGCAGCCAGAGTCAAGAGCCCGTGCACCTCGCGCTGCTCGATACGCTGACCCGCGACTTCGTGGAGTCTGGCTGGGACTCACGCGCCATGCTGCGCCGCTTCGTTCTCTCGGCAACCTATCGTCAGTCCAGCCGCGCGACGGAGGCGAGCCTGGATCTGGATCCGGAGGGGGCCCTCTTCTCCCGCGCTGCCAAGACTCGCCGGTCCGCCGAGGTGGTTCGAGACGCCGCCCTGTTCGCCGCGGGCCTCCTGCACGAAGAGCGCGGCGGGCCGTCGGTCTTCCCGTATCAGCCCCCCGGCCTCTGGCAGGAAAAGCGCGGCATTGTCTATCCCGTGGGCCACGGTCAGGACCTGGTGCGCCGCAGCCTCTATACCTTCTGGCGCCGCACTTCCCCGCCGCCGACGCTCGCAATGTTCGGTGCGCCGTCCCGTGATGTCTGCACCGTCCAGCGCGGCTCGACATCGACGCCGCTGCAGACGCTGGCGGTCTGGAACGACCCGCAGTTTGTGGCGGTGGCCACGGGCCTTGGCCGCGCGGCCGCGGAGGCAGCCCCGGACGACATCGGCGCGCGCGTTGACTACCTCTTCCGGACGCTCCTCACCCGCGACCCACTGGCGGGCGAACGTAACGCGATGGCCGAGCTTCTCGACGAACAGCGCGAAGTGTTCCGCGGGGCTCCCGCGGACGCCTTCGCGTTCGCGAACTTCTCCCTGGAAGATGCGGCCCACCCGAAGGCCGCCGTCGACGCCGCAGCGCCGACTCCAGGGTCACCGGAAGCGCTCACCTGCATCGAAGTCGCCGCCACCGCGGTCGTCGCCAGCACACTTCTCGGATTCGAAGACGTCACACGGAGGCGCTGATGAAACAGCCCACAAACCGCGAACTCCATCTGAACAGGCGCACCCTCTTACAGGGAGCGGGCGCCGGCCTGGCAGGCCTGGCGGGTCTACCGGCAGGCGCTGCAGGACCGGGAGGCCTGGCAGCCTCGCAAGAGACAAACGGTCCCCACCACCGCCCGCGGGCCCGACGTGTCGTTCAGCTCTTCATGAGCGGCGGACCCTCGCAGATCGACCTCTTTGACCACAAGCCGATCCTGCAGACGCGGAACGGTGAGGAGCTTCCCCCGTCGGTTCGCCAAGGGCAGCGCCTTACGGGAATGTCGGGGAACCAGGCCTCACTGCCGCTGGCCGGGACGCACTTCAAGTTCGACCGCCACGGCGACGGCGGCATGGAGATCTCCGAGCTGCTCCCTTACACAGCCAAGATCGCCGACGATCTCTGCCTCGTGCGGACGCTCGTGACCGATGCCATCAACCATGACCCCGCCGCCACGTTCGCGCTCACCGGCTCGCAGATCGCGGGTCGCCCGTCGCTCGGCGCTTGGCTGAGCTATGGGCTCGGCACGCTGAACCCCGACCTGCCCCAGTTCTGCTCGCTGGTCAGCCAGGGCAAGGGCGGCCAGCCTCTCTACGAACGCCTCTGGGGCTCGGGCTTCCTGAGCACTCGCCACGCTGGCGTACAGCTGCGCGGCGGTGCGAACCCCGTTCTCTTCCTGGCTGATCCTAAGGGCATCGATCGCAAGACGCGCCGACGGATGCTGGATGCGCTCCACCGGGCAGCCACCTCCGCCTACGAGGAGACCGGTGACGCCGGACTCCTCGAGCGATCTGATCAGGCCGAACTCGCCTATCGGATGCAGGCGTCGGTGCCGGAGGCGGCCAACCTCGCCGAGGAACCCGACTCGACGTTCGAGCTCTACGGTGAAGACGCGCGCAAGCCAGGGACCTACGCCGCCAACTGCCTCCTGGCCCGCCGCCTGCTGGAACGAGACGTGCGCTTCGTGCAGCTGTTCCACCAGGGATGGGATCAGCACGGCGGCCTGCCCGGCGCCATCCGCACCCAGTGCAAGGACACCGACCAGGCGTCCGCGGCGCTCGTCACCGACCTGAAACGCCTCGGCCTTCTGGAAGACACACTCGTCGTCTGGGGCGGAGAATTCGGCCGGACGGCGTACTGCCAGGGCACGCTCACGGCCAAGACCTACGGCCGCGACCATCACCCTCGCTGTGCGTCCATCTGGATGGCGGGCGGCGGCACCCAGGGCGGCCTCACCTGGGGAGCCACGGACGACTTCAGCTACAACGTGATCGAAGACCCGGTGCACGTGCATGACCTGAATGCGACGCTCCTCCACCTACTGGGACTGGACCACGAGCGCCTGACTTACCGTCACCAGGGAAGGCGCTATCGGCTCACCGATGTGCACGGGCACGTGGTGGACGGGCTCTTTTCCTGAGGCCTGGAGGAAGAAGCCCGCAGCCCACACCCAGAAGAATCTCGAATTTTACCCATTCGGCGCGGGCGCCGCCCGGAGCTACAGGGTGCGAGGAGAAAGCGTCGCCTAGGGGCACTCACTTTGGGTCCCTGACCGACGGCGCAGCCCGCTCATATGGAGTATCAACATGAGCCATAGCTGGAAAGCCAACCAAGGTCCGGACCGTCACAAGGGTGAGGTCTATCAGCCCGCAGATAGCGGCTTCGAACTTTACGCCGAGGATGTCTGGGAAGACGACGCCACGGGACGCTTCGCCAAGGAGCAATGGTCGATCGGGCCTCAGAAGCGACGTAGCAAGTGGCTAGGGAAACGGCTCGGGGACGTGCGGATCGAGCTCGAAGGCAATCTTGAGTACTTCGACCTGCGCGCGTGAGCCAGCTGAGGCAGCCATCTGCGGGAGCCAGCCAAGGGAGCCAGCTGAGTGAGCGGGCACGCGGTCTCGCCGGGTAGCATCCGGCCAGGGACCCGTGCGCTCATCGCTCGACCAGTCGCTTGGGCGTATGGCGATCCATGCATGACGCCGTTCGCGCTCAGCGGCCTCGCTGCATCGCCCATGGCCCCGAG
>JBLIHL010000043.1:0-18751 GCA_047635895.1 Paracoccaceae bacterium
CGGAACCGTACTGCGGAACCGTACTGCGAGAACTCAGCTGACGGTCTCGGAGAGCCACTCGCTTTCTTTCCAGTGGTGTCGCACGTCGGTCCGGTCGGCGAAGGACTTGATCTCCAGGAAGCCGCCGTATCGGTGCGCCGGGCCCCAGTGGTTGAACAGCGCAGGGCTCGTCACGTGGTGGAGGTTCGGGAACATCGGGTCCCTCGTCGACGAGTGACGGTGCACGTGACCCGCCACGTACAGGACCTCACGCCCAGTATCTGCCATGGTCTTTCGCAGGAGCTCCGCTCCTACCATGCGCCGATTCTTCGTCAGCGTGTACCCCGCGGTCTCATCGAGGAGGGGGTAGTGCCCGAAGACCATCACCGGACCCGGCGCGCTGCCGGCGATTAGCTCGCCCGCCGCCTCGATCGATGCGGGGTCCATCTCGCCCTTGGAGCTCAAAAGGTTCGGCCGCACCGTTGAAAGCAGAACGACCTCGGTCCCGCCGCGCAGCGTGCATCGCGCGGGGTAGCCGCCCTCGGGCATCCAGCCCGCGCAATACTGCGCGAAGCGCCGGGAGCGCACGGACTCGAACGTGTAGACGTCGTGATTTCCCGGGATCACATGGATCTTCACGCCCTGCTCTTCGATGTGCTTGAGGAACTCGACCGCCATCTGGAATTCAGCGTGGCTCGCGGTGGAGGTCAGGTCGCCGCCGATGATCAGCGTGCGAGCACCGGTCTCCAGCGCGAACTTCGCGAACGGCCTGGCGTTCTCCAGCGGGAAGTGGTGGCGCCGCTTGACGTAGACGTTGACGTTGCCGATGAAGCGCTTGTTCAGAAGATGCAGCGGATTCCGGACGAGGGTCCAGAAGTGCAGATCCGTGAAGAAGAGGATGTGGTCGCGCACGTGCTTTTAGTCCCGGCTATATCGAGAGCCGTGCGGCGCCGATCCAGCCCGCGTCCGAGCCTAGCGTCGCTTCCACGATGATAGGCTCGCGCGTGCCATAGCGCCGCTCCGCCATAGATTCGAGCGCGCCGGGCTTCAGGACGTCCAATGCGGCGCCGAAGCCGCCGCCTATCGCGAAAACGTTCACGTCGAAGAGCGTGACCAGCGTGGCGAGGCCTGAACCCAGGTCGCGGCCGATCTGATGGAGGAGTGCGCGCTCTCTTCCGTCGGTCTCGCGCGCGAGGCGACAGAGTTCGGGCAGATCAGGCGTTACGCCGGCGCCTTTCGCGCGCCGCATCGCCGCCGTCGCCGACACGAGTCGCTCGAGGCAGCCGTACGAACCGCACGCGCACTCGAGCTCGGGGAAGTACGGCGCATCGTAGGCGCTGTTCGATGGCTTCTGGCAGATGACCATGTGACCGACCTCGCCTGCGTTACCCCCGGGCCCGGTGAAGAGCTGATCACTCAGGACGACTCCGCCGCCCACTCCGGTGCCTAAGGTCACAAGAATGAGGTCCCGTTCGTGCAGGCCCGCACCCAGCCACTGCTCGCCGTAGGCCGCCACGTTGGCGTCGTTCTCGATCACCACGTGCCGCCCCCCGAGGGCCTTCGACACGCCTTCTGAGAGGCTGGTGCCCACGAGGTTCTGCATGTTGGCGCTGGCGAGGACTTCGCCGGTCGCGCGGTGGAAGATCCCCGCGCAGCCGACGCCAACGCCCTCAGCTGGACCGAGGCCCGCCTTGGCTTCTAACTCCAGAGCCAGCGCGCCTGCGCGCCGGTAGATCTCGTCCGCAGGCGCGGACTGTTCGAACGGCGCGGATCCGGTGCAGACGGCGGAGCCGCCGCTCGCGCGGATCACGCCGCCCTTGATCGTCGTCCCACCGAAGTCGAGGCCGACGAGAGGCCGCTGGTCGAGCTCTCCTGCGGACGTCACTTCTTCGACTTGGCCTGCCGCGCCACGCGGCGGTACGCCTTCATGTACTCACGCCCGCACTCGGACCACGAAAAGTCCTCGTCCATGCAGCGCTTGCCGATGATTTTCCAGTCCGCAGCCTTCTTGTAGAGCGCGCGTCCTCGATCCAGCGCGTCGACGAGAGCGCTTGGGTCGTAGCGATCGAACAGGAGGCCAGTGCCTTTCTTAGGAGAGACCGTCAGGTCGACCAGCGTGTCCTCAAGCCCGCTATGCGCATAAGCGACAGGGACGGTCCCGTAGCGCATCGCGATGGCGCAGAGCGCGTTGGTGGCGTGGTAGTGGCCTGGAAGCAGGAGCATGTCCGCACCCGCCAGAAGCGTGTGCGCCGTCCCCACGTCGTAGCCTTCGACGACGCGGCAGCGACCGGCGAAGGTCTGCTCGATCGTATGCAGGCGCTCGATGATCTCTGGGGGACCAGGGCCCATCAGGATGACCTCTACGTTGCGCTCAAGCATGGGCGTGAGCGACTCGGCGAGGATGTCGAAGCCGCTGTCGGCATCGAAGCGGCCGATAATCGCGAGCACGGGGGTGCGTGGAGACACCTCGAGCTTCATGGCTTCCTGAAGAGCTGCCTTGCACTTCTTCTTGCCCGCAAGCTCGCTGTCTTCAGGAGTGTAGTTCTGCGCCAAGGTCGGATCCGAGCTCGGATCCCATGTGCGGTAGTCGATGCCGCTCTGCACGCCGATGATGTCCTTCTCGCGCCGGCGGAAGGTCTCTTCGAGGCCGTCGCCGCGTTCGGCTTCAACGTACTGACGTGCCTTGCTGGGCGAGCTTGCGCTGACCATCGTGGCAAACTCGGCGCCGGCCTTCAGGTAGTTGACGCGTGCTCCAAGCTCGACGCCGTTGACCGACCGAAAGTACTCGTGGGGGATACCGATCTTCGGCAGCACCTCTCGCTCGAAGGAGCCCTGCATGGCCAAGTTCTGGATTGCGAAGAGCGTTCCAGGCTTGGAGGCGGGGTGATCGCGCGTCGAATACTCAAGCTTCTGGATGAGCGGGATCAAGCCGGCCGTCCAGTCGAGGCAGTGGATGACGTCGGGCGTGAAGGCGAGTGGACCGAAGCCCTCAAGCACCGTGCGCGCGAAGATTGCGTAGCGCCGCCAGTTGTCCGCGTAGGGCCCGTTCTCGTCGCCGTATGGATGGCGCGTGCGAAAGAGCTGACCGTGATCGATCAGGTGCACCGTCAATCCATCGACGTATCCCGTCCGGATGGTGACCGGGGTTCGGGAGTTCCCGTCGCGGATGCGCAGCAGAGCGCTCTCCTCGAGGGGACCGAGAGCGGAGACGTCGATGTCCCGCGAGTGTGGCAAAAACACCCGAACGTCGGCGCCAAGCTCCATGAGCGTGCGTGGAAGCTGCTCGGCGATTTCGGCGAGCTGTGTGCGGCGCACGAGGGATTTAAGCTCGGGGGCCGCGAACGCGATTTTCACGTCCGAATGGGGGCTGGGGGGAGACTGACGGGGAAGCAGCGTAGCCAGAGTGGCGGCGCTTATACGGGAGCGGCAGGCGATACGGGGACCTCGACTGGTCGCTTTATCTCCCTACAGTAGTCTCCCGCCCTCCTCAACCCCTAGTCCCCGGATGGGTGGGTGCGCGTTAGTCCTTTGGAGTAAAGGACTTGAGTCCGCCAGAGGATCGGGATTGCTCGTAGATCGGAATGACCTCGGGCAAAAGGCTCTCGATTTGCCGGATCCGATTCTCGTTGGAAGGGTGTGTGGAGAGCCACTGGGGCGGGGCCTGACCGCCGCTGGCCGCATTCATGCGCTGCCAAAAAGATACGGCTGCACGGGGGTCGTAGCCCGCGGTGGCCATATAGGTGAGGCCACGCCGATCGGCTTCCAGTTCGGCATCGCGGCCGAAGGTAAGGCTGCCGAGGTTCGCGGCCAGTCCGCCTGCCATCATCGCGAGAGCGGCCGAGTCCCCCTCGCCCAGTGCGGCTCCCACCATGGCGAGGATCGTCTCGGCGCCCATCTGGCGCGTCATCGCCTTGGTGCCATGTCGCAGGGTGGCGTGGGCAATCTCGTGGCCCATCACGACGGCGAGGCCTGTCTCTACGTCCCCGGACCCGTCATCGGCGACGGGGAGGATCCCTGTATAGACCGCCATTTTGCCTCCAGGGAGGCACCAGGCGTTGACGAGTTCGTCGCGGCGTACGAGCACGACCTCCCATTCGAACACGTTGGCAATCTCCGGGTCGATCGCCTTCGCGGCCTGCACGAGCCTCTCCGTCATCCGGACTACCATGTCGTAGTCTGCGCCGGAGTCGATGGTCCGCTCTTCAGCCAGGAGCTGTGGATAGGCCTCCGCGCCCAGCACGGGATCCTGCTCCACAGGTATGAGGTTGAACTGGGAGATCAGGCTGCACGACGGCAGCGCCATCGCACCGATCAATACGATGGCGGCCGAACTCAAGAAGCGGGCGAGTGTGCCACTGAGTGCGCCGGCCAGTGCGCCGGCCAGTGTGCCAGTCAGTGTGCCAGTGAAGGCCCGGTAGCGTGGATGGACAAGCTTCATCAATGGAACGGAGTTGGGGTGCAGGGGGGGGCGCCAAAACGGGCTGGGAGGCATAGTGTGCGCTCATCAGTTCAACTTCTCGACCTTGAATGCACATGAAGCGACCCCCGATCGTTCTCCTCGTTCTCGATGGCTGGGGCCAGCGAGCCGAAAAAGAAGCCAACGCCGTCGCCCAGGGCGCGCCGTACTTCGCCAGCCTCATGGGGGACCACCCCAATACGCTCCTTACGGCCTGCGGACGGGAAGTCGGCCTGCCGGCAGGCGTGATGGGCAATAGCGAGGTAGGGCACACCAACCTCGGCGCAGGGCGCGTGGTCTATCAGGACGTCACGCGGATTGACAAGGCCATCGAGGATGGTGATTTCGCCAGTAACCCTGCGTTCCTGGACCTGATCGACCTTGTGCGTCGCAGCGGCAAGCGCCTCCATCTTGTGGGGCTTTTGAGCACCGGGATGGTGCACGCGAGTGACCACCACCTGCGCACGCTCCTGCAGCTTTGCGCGGACAAGGGGCTGAGCGGCGACGACGTCGCGATTCACCCCATTACGGACGGTCGCGACACGGGGCCGCGCTCCGGTGCTGGCTTCCTTGAAACCCTCGAAGCCGCGTGTGAGCGCTCGGGTGTCGGACGCATCGCCACCCTGGTGGGGCGCTATTTCGCCATGGACCGCGACACGCGCTGGGAGCGCATCAAGAAGTCCTGGGACGTGATGGTGCACGGCGTCGGTGAGGTGCACGAATCGGCCACGGCTGCGATGCAGGCGTCCTACGATGCCGGCGTGGGGGATGAGTTCCTTGAGCCGGTCGTGATCCGAGGACAGGAGGGTCTGCGAATCCAGGACGGCGACGCGGTGCTCTTCTTCAACTACCGCGCGGACCGCATGCGCCAGATGACGGACGTGTTCGTGCAGGATGGCTTTGACGGGTTTGATCGCGGTGATCGGCCGTCGGTGACCATCGCGTCCATGACGCAGTACCGCGACGACTTCAGCTTTCCCGTGGCCTTTCCGTCCACGGACCTTGTGGGCATCTTTCCGGAGCTCGTCAGCGCTGCGGGCATGCGACAAGAGCGAATTGCTGAGACGGAAAAGTACGCGCACGTGACGTACTTCTTCTCTGGCGGACGCGAGGCTCCCTACGCTGGCGAGGAGCGAACGCTCGTCCCGAGTCAGAAGGTCGCGACCTACGACCTTGCGCCAGAGATGAGCGCAGACGGCATCACGAAGGCGATCCTCGCCAGTCTCGAAAGGGGCGAAACCGAGGTCTACGTCGTGAATTTCGCCAATGCGGACATGGTCGGGCACACCGGAATTTTCGACGCGGTGCTGGCCGCCGTCCGGAAGGTTGACGAGTGCCTGATGAAGATCGTGGCCGCCGTCGAGGCCTGCGGGGGAACGCTCGCCGTGACCGCGGACCACGGCAACTCGGAGCAGCTCTGGAACTTTGAAACCAACCAGCCGCATACCGCGCATACCCTGAACCCGGTGCCTTTCGTGCTGATCGGTCCGGACACGAAGGGGGCGAAACTGCGGGAGCGCGGCGTGCTGGCGGACGTGGCGCCGACGCTGATGAGCCTGATGGGCGTCGAGCTAGATCCCTCGATGGACGGCGTTTCGTTGATCCTCCCGTGAGCGTGCCCCCACGGATACCGGTCGCCGTTCTCGGCGCCACCGGGATGGTCGGGCAGCGATTCCTGTCGCTGCTCGATGGGCACCGCGACTTCGAGGTCACTCGCGTGCTGGCTTCGAGCCGGAGCGCGGGGCAGCGCTACGCGGACGCCTGTCGCTGGGGTCTGCCGGATGATCCACCGACCTGGGCTGCGGACATGATCGTGGGGGACGCGAGCGCGCCGCCGGAAAGCGGCGCGGATGCGCCGCGGCTGGCGTTCTCGGCGCTCGACTCCTCGGTGGCTCGCAAGGTCGAATGGGCCTACGCCGAGGCGGGGGTCTTCGTGGTCTCCAACGCCTCACCGCACCGCATGGATCCAGGGGTGCCGCTCGTCATTCCGGAGGTGAATGCGGATCACCTTGAACTCGTGAGGCACCAGCCGTTCGCTGGGGGCGGCATCGTTTGCAACCCGAACTGCTCGACGATCGGGCTGGTGCTCGCGCTCGCGCCGCTTCATCGCGCGTTCGGAGTTGAGGAGGTCGCGGTGACGACGCTCCAGGCAGCCTCTGGAGCCGGCTACCCAGGGGTGCCTTCCCTTGATTTGATCGACAACGTCGTGCCCTTCATCGAGGGCGAGGAAGAGAAGCTGGTGGAGGAGCCCGCGAAGATTCTGGGGACACTGGCGGCAGGCGCGCATTCGATTGACGCAGCGGGCATCGTTGTGAGCCCCCAGTGCTTTCGGGTGCCAGTGATCGATGGGCATACGCTTTCGGTGTCGGTCAGGCTCCACGGAGATCCAGGGGTGGACAAGGTCCTGGCGGCCTGGGAGGCAGCCTCCTCGACGGTCCCGCTTCGATACACCCACCGGGCGGATCGGCCCCAGCCGCGCCTCGATCGGCAGTTCTGCGCGGGAATGGGCATCACAATCGGACGGCTTCGCCCGTGCCCTATCCTGGGACTGCGCTTCGTGGCCCTGAGCCACAATACCGTGCGTGGCGCCGCAGGAGGGGCGCTGGCGACCGCAGAAGCGGCTCTTCAGCGCGGCCTTGTGACTGCCGCAGGATGAGACCGTGTCATTCACTGGGTGAGGCCGTGGACCGGCTACGCCGACCTCGCGCCCCTACGTGGTAGGATTCGGCGGCTCTGGCCTCCTCTCTTCGCGCGGTTCAAACTTGTATATGACGCTCCTCTCGACCCTCGTCCTCAGCGTTTCCGCGGCGTTCGCCCCCTCCACTCACGCCCCACGAGCGGATCTGAGCGACCTTTTTGCTGCGCCTACTTCGGCGGAGATTGCCCAGGTCCGAGCGGATTGGGCCACCCGCCAGCCCGTCGTGGCCGGGTACCAAGTCGAGGCCACAGGGAACGATGTCCAGGGCATTCGCTTCGACGTGGTGAGCCACATCGTGGAGGGTCAGCGCCACTACGGCGCCGTTCGCTATCCGCGTAACTACGTGGCTGGCCAGCCGTACAGCACGCTAGTGGTCTGCCATGGCGGACTGAATGGCGTCGGGGCCGAGGAGAGCGCGAATTTCATCCTCTCGCTCCCGGGCATCTGCGTGGACGAGAACTACTTCCTGCTGATCCCGAGCTACCGTGGGGAGCCCCTGCAGACGAACTTTGCGGGCACGTTCCTGTCGGGCGGTAACCCGAGCTGGGCAGACCGCGACGTGGACGACGTGGCTTCACTGCTTTCGTCTGTCCAGGCCAACATTCCGGACATGGATCACGCCCGCGTGGGGGCATGGGGGATTAGCCGCGGCGCTGCCGTTGCGATGCTTCTGGCCGCGCGCGACGACCGGATTCGCCGGATCGTCGATCTCTTCGGATTCACGGACTTCTCGCTTCCGAGCGTCCAGTCCCAGCTGGACCTCATCCTGAATCAGGGTGTCCAGCCCTCTGGAATCGGGCGGGTGGCCTACGAATCCTTCGTCTTCGAGTGGCTCAGCGGCACGATGTCGCTCGCCGAAGCCCGGCAGGCATGGATCCGCCGCTCGGCCTGCTATTTCGCCAGCACGATGCCGCCCATCCAGGCCCACCACGGGCTTCAGGATACCGCGGTCGACCCCTCTCACACCCAGGTGCTGCTCGGAGCGCTGTCATCGCTTGGTCTGGGGGCCCCGGATGTCGAGGGCTTCTTCTATCCGAACGGCATGCACGGCATCAACTCACTCGTGGGCCTAGGCGCACGCGTCGAGCCGTACATCTGTGAGCTCGAGGCGGGTCCCCGGGGCTACTGTGGGCCGATGCGTCCGCACGCGCTGGGGCTCTACGCTTCGGCTGACTACCGCGGCTCCTGCTCGATCAGCGACAACGACTTCGAGCTCCGCGCAAACAACTGTCGACCGAGCACGGTCGGCCTTGCCTTCGTCAGTGCGGGCATCACCTACACGCCGGCGGGCGCGGGTTTTCTCTGCGTCGGCTCTGGTTCACAGCGGCTTGGTGCCGGGTTGATCGACGCCGCAGGTACGTTCCGGCTGGCCGTGGACCTCGTGTCCCCCAACCCGAACATCGCGAGCTTCCTCACTGCTGGAAGTCGCGCTTACATGCAGGTCGTCTTCCGGGATGTGGGCAACCCGCTTGGGTCGTTCAACTTCTCGAACGGCCTCGACATCACGATCGAGCCCTAGCTTTCGCGGCGAGGGGCAGGCTCCCGATCAGGAGCTGAGTCGATACCACAGGCGGCCCATCCATTCGTGGATGGCCCAGCTAGAGTCGCGGAAAGAGCGTGCTCGAGGAAAGATCGCGTCCCGCAGATTAGCGGGCGGGGTCGCCGACGCAGTGGGGGCGGGCAGCACCTCGAGTCCTGCGGCCTCGCACACCTTGATCGCGCGCGGCATGTGCCAGGCATGGGTCACGACCGCGACACGCTTGATGCCATCGCGCGCGAGGATCTCGGCGCTGAAGCGGGCGTTTTGGCGCGTTGTGCGAGAGCGTTCCTCGGTCCAGCGGACGGGGACATGGAGCTCGTTCTGGACAAAGTCGCGCAGTACGAGGGAGATTGCTCGGCGGTCGGGGCGTAGAACGCCGCCGCTGATCAGGATCGGGACTCCGGTTCGCCTGGAGAGCCCGGCGGCGTAGCGGCAGCGCTGGAGGCTAATCGGACCCGGCTGGTCCGGGCCGTACTCGGGAGGATCGCACTCAGCGTCACCGCTGAGAACGAGGATCGCGTCCGCATCGATGGACTCGGCCGTCGGCGGTATGGCCTCGGCGGTCTGCAGGGAGTCGAGGAGCCACCAGGCCACCTGGGGCACGCTCAGTGAAACGAGGAGGAGGGCGGAGGTCACGGCGAGCGCCGTCCCCATTCGTCGGATCCACTGCCTTGCGGCTAGCCAGCGCTTCGCCAGGAGATGGATACAAATTCCACACACAACGCCGAGGTAGAGCGATGTCGGGGGGAGGACCAGGAGTTCGAGAATGCGCTTCATGCGGTGGCTTCTTGGTCGATCGACACGAGGCAACACGACCCTTGATGTACTCGATCGGACTTGGGGCGAGGAAGGAAATTGGGTTCAAGGGATGAGGGTAAAAGGTCGAACTCCCGATACTCGGGTCCTCTCTAACTCGGCGATCTGCCTTGCGATCTGGCCGCTGGCTTCCGCATAGTCCACGCGAACCACCTTCACTCGATCCACCCCAGGATCTTCTATTTGGCACAGACGCCAACTGCCCCGTTCCCCTCTTGCGTCACTTCAGCCTCGCGCTCCTTCTGATCGCCCTGTGGATCACCATGTCCGGGCACTTCGAGGGCATTATCCTGATCCTTGGGGCCCTGTCGGTGATGCTCGTGCTCTGGCTCTCCGCCCGCATGGGCGTGATCGACGGCGAGGGCGTGCCGATTCGCATGCTGCCGCGTCTGGCCCCCTACGTCGCGTGGCTGTTCAAGGAAATCGTCATCACGAACATTGATATGGCGAAGCTCGTGCTGAGTCGCAAGATCAAGATCCAGCCAGAAGTCGTGGAGTTCACCCTGCTCCAGAAGTCGGACGTGAGCCGTTCGCTGCTCGCCAACTCGATCACCCTGACCCCCGGAACGGTCACCATGGATGTCGACGATGAGCACATGCTCGTGCATGCGCTGACGAAGGCCGCCGCCGAGGATCTCGTCGATGGCGAGATGCGCGGCCGCGTGCGACGCGTGGAGGGAGAACCCGCCTGATGTACGAAATCGCTGCTTTTCTACTTCTGGCCTGCATGGGGCTTGCGCTCGCGCGCGCGCTCCGCGGCCCGACGGTTTTCGACCGCATCCTTGCGGTCAACATGTTCGGCACGGCGACCGTGCTCATGATCTCGGTCATCGGGTTCATGGGGACGTCCCCTGACCTCGTGGACATCGCGCTGATTTACGCGCTTGTCAGCTTCACCGGAACGATCGCTGTGCTCCGCTTCGTCGAGTACGACGTCGAGCAGAACTCGGCTGACGACAACGTGGCCAGCACGGGTAGTGCGGTCGACGCGGGAGGAACTCCCTCATGAGCCTCGTTCTCGACGTTCTCTCATGGGCGCTGCTCATGTTGGGCGGCGGCATTGCCGTCATTGCGGGCATCGGCGTCATGCGCCTTCCCGACATGTTCAGTCGGATGCACGCCGCCGGCATGCTCGACACGCTGGGGGCCGCCTGTGTCCTCCTGGGCCTCATTCTTCAGGCCGGTATCTCGGTCATCTCCTTCAAGCTCTTCCTGGTCTATGCCCTGCTTAGCATGACCACCTCGACGGCCGCTCACGCGCTCGCCAAGGCGGCGGCGGCCTCTGGGCTTAAGCCTGATCTCACGGCGCTGGGTTCACCTCCAATGGGTTCGACTCCCTCAAAGGAAGAGGTGACGTCATAGCTGGCATCATCGATCTGGTCCTGCTCGCGTTCCTCCTGGCCATCGCCTACGCGTCGATCCGGACGAAGAACTTGTTCGAGGCCGCGATGCTCTTTGGCATCTTCAGCCTCGTGTCGGCGTCGTTCTTCGTCGTCCTGGACGCCGTTGACGTGGCGATGACGGAAGCGGCTGTGGGGGCCGGGGTCTCGACGATCCTCATGCTCAGCACGCTCGCCGTCACGGGCCATCGCGTGCGCCCGCGGCCCATGCAGCGCAACGTACTCGCGATCGGCGTCTCCCTGGCTCTCGGGGCCGCGCTGGTCTACGGGACGCTCGACATGCCGAATATCGGGGACCCAGGTGCCCCGGTGCAGGCACACCCAATGGCGGAGTACTTCACCAAGACCGCGCCCATTGAGACAGAGATCCCGAACATGGTGACGCCGCTGCTCGCGAGCTATCGAGGCTTCGATACGCTCGGTGAGACGGCCGTGGTGTTCACGGCAGGCATCGGCGTACTCGCGCTCATCGGGCGCCGCCGTCGCCGCGACGGAACCCCTGTCGAGAAGGGGGAAGGGGTCGACGCCATGGGCGATCGTCACCGCGTGCTTCGCGTGGTGGGCAAGCAGCTCATTCCCGCGATCTTGCTCTACGCCTGCTACGTGCAGGCGCATGGGGACTTCGGGCCGGGTGGCGGGTTCCAGGCCGGCGTGATTTTCGCGAGCGGGCTGATGCTATTCATGCTCCTCGTCGGAATCGACGAGGCCGAGAGGGTCATCAAGCCGAAGATGCTGGAGAGGCTCATTGCCCTTGGCCTCTTGCTTTACGGCTGCACGGGAATTCTCACGGTGCTCAAGGGCGGCGCCTTCCTTGACTACAGGGTCCTCGCACACGACTCGATCCATGGCCTGCACTACGGCATCCTCGCCGTGGAGCTTGGCGTGGGGATCACGGTGACCGCCGTCATCACGACGATCATCTTCACGTTTGCAGGTCACATGCGCAGTCGACAGAAGCTCATCCAGCCTGGGAGCCCCGACGCCGCAGAAGCAGCCATTGAGGGGGGGATTTCCTGACGCCATGGATTTCCTCGGACTCTACAACTACTGGGTTTTCATCGTCCTGATGCTGAGCGGGTTCTACCTGCTCCTCTCGGCGCGAAACCTCGTGAAGAAGATCATCGGCCTGAACCTCTTTCAGACGTCGGTCTTCGTGTTCTACATCAGCACCGGCAAGGTCAAGGGCGGTGCCGTTCCGATCGCGACCGACGGTGTGGATGTCTACAGCAACCCGCTGCCCCATACCCTGATTCTGACCGCCATCGTGGTCGGCGTGGCCAGCACTGCTCTGGGCCTCGCGCTGATTCTCCGTATCAAAGATGAGTACGGATCGATCGAAGAAGATGAAGTGGATATCCAGGACGTGCTCTCGTGATTGCTGAACACGCCATCATTCTTGTCGTGGTGCTGCCTCTCCTGGCGGCGCCCCTTTGCATCCTGCTCGGCCGCGGCGTACTCGCCTGGATCACAGCTTCGCTGACCGTTTGGACGTCGTTCGCGCTCGCGCTTCACCTGCTCAACCGGGTGCTCGCCGAGGGGACGATCTACTACGACATCGGAGGCTGGGAGCCGCCCGTCGGGATCGAGTATCGACTCGACGCGGCTGGTGCACTGGTCATGACCGTGGTCACCGCGATCGGCTCCATCGTGCTGCCCTACTCGTACACGAGCATCAAGAAGGAGATCGATGAGCACAAGCACACGTGGTTCTACGCGTGTCTGCTCCTCTGCTTCTCCGGCCTGCTCGGGATTACGGTCGCGGGCGACGCCTTCAATATCTTTGTGTTCCTGGAGATCAGCAGTCTCAGCACCTACGTGCTGGTCAGCATGGGCCGGGATCGGCGCGCCCTCACGGCCGCGTTCAAGTACCTGATCATCGGCACGGTGGGGGCGACGTTCTACCTGCTGGGCGTTGGCTTCATGTACCAGATGACGGGTACGCTGAACATTGAGGATCTGGCCCAGCGCCTGACCGCCATGAGCGGAGACGGGGTGACGCCCGTCTTTGAGACGACGACCGTGCGGGCGGCGCTCAGCTTCCTGACGGTCGGCATTTCGATGAAGGTCGCGCTCTTCCCGCTGCACATCTGGCTGCCGAACGTCTACGCGTACGCTCCGTCCGTGGTCAGCGCCTTTCTGAGCGCCACGGCGACCAAGGTGGCGATCCTCATCTTCCTGCGCGTCTTCTATACGATCAATGGCCAGGCGATTCCCTTTGAGGCCCTGCCGCTTGCGCAGACGCTTGTGCCGTTCGCAGTCGCAGGAGCCGTCGTGGCCTCGTTTGTCGCGGTCTACCAGCGCGATATCAAGCGGTTGCTGGCCTACTCCAGTATCGCCCAGGTCGGCTACATGATCTGCGGTATCGGCCTCGCCACGGAGGCGGGCCTTGAGAGCGGCCTCTTGCACCTCTTCAACCACGCGCTGATGAAGGGCACGCTCTTTCTGGCGGTGGGCTGCGTCGTCTACCGTGTTGGCCAGACGCGCCTCGAGCTACTCCGCGGCGTTGGCCGTGACATGCCGCTGACCTCAACGGCGATTGTGATCGGTGGCGCCAGCCTGGTTGGGGTCCCGCTCACCGCAGGCTTCGTTTCCAAGTGGGCGCTACTCACGGCGGTCCTCGCGGAGGGCCGTTGGATCATCGCGGCTCTGATTCTTGTCAGCTCGCTGATTGCCGTCGTTTACGTGGGGCAGATCATCCATGTGATGCTGATTCGCAAGCGCCCGGCCGGGTCTGAGAAGATCCGTGAGGCGCCGCTCTGGATGCTCATTCCGACGCTCATTCTTGCGCTGTCTAATCTCTGGTACGGCACCGTGGACGGCCAGGCCGCCGACGCCGCCCGTGCTGCAGCTGCGTCCCTGATTGCGGAGGTGGCACGGTGAGCGCCGCTGAAACAGCCATGGTGGTCGCGCTCGTCGCGCCACTCGTGGGAGCGGCGCTGACGCTGCTCGTAGGCCGCTGGCCCAACTTGCGGGAGGGGCTCTCCCTCCTCGCAGGAGCCGTAACGTTCGGCGCCGTGGTCCAGGTCGCCCGCGCACTTCACGCCGGCGAGTCCATCGCGCTGACGATCCTTGAGCCGGTCGCTGGACTCAGGCTTGCGTTCGACGTCGAACCCCTCGGGATGCTCTTCGCGCTCGTGGCCAGCCTCCTGTGGCCGGTGACGACGCTGTACGCCATGGGGTACATGCGTGAGCACCATGAGAAGCACCAGACGCGCTTCTTCTGCTTCTTTGCGGTCTCGATCGCGGCTGTGATGGCACTGGCCTTCAGCGCCAACCTCGCGACGCTCTTCGTCTGCTATGAAGCGCTGACCCTGGCGACCTTCCCGCTGGTGACCCATGGGAACGATCGGGCGGCCTGGCGCGCCGGACGGATCTACCTGGGTATCCTGATGGGGACCTCGATTGGGCTTCTTCTCTTTGGCTGCGTCGCCGTCTACGGGATCGCTGGAACGACCGAGTTTACGGCTGGCGGGGTCCTCGCGGGTCCGCTTGCCGAGGGCAAGATCAGCAAGGCGACGCTAGGGGTGATCCTCGGGCTCTTCGTCTTCGGCACCGGCAAGGCAGCCGTTATGCCGATGCACCGCTGGCTACCGAACGCGATGGTGGCGCCGACGCCGGTCAGCGCGCTCTTGCACGCGGTGGCCGTGGTGAAGGCGGGTGTCTTCACGATCCTCAAGGTGGTCATCTACATCTTCGGCCTCGACCTCGTGCGGGACCTCGATGCTCACACCGTTCTCGCCTACGTCGCGGGCTTCACCGTCGTCGCCGCCTCGGTGATCGCGATGGGCAAGGACAACCTCAAGGAGCGACTCGCCTACTCGACCATCGGGCAGCTCAGCTACATCGTCCTGGGTGCGCTCGTGGCAACGACCAGTTCGGTCCAAGGCGCCGGGATGCACATCGCAACCCACGCCGCGGGCAAGATCACGCTCTTCTTCGGAGCCGGCGCGATCCTCGTGGCGGCCCACAAGAAGAACGTCTCCCAGCTCGACGGCATCGGCAGGCGCATGCCCGTGACGATGGCCTGTTTCTTCATCGGCTCGCTCTCGATCATCGGACTGCCACCGACCGGGGGCATGTGGAGCAAGCTGCTCCTCGTCCAAGGAACGGCGGCGAGCGGTGACTGGCTTCTCGTGGGGGCCTTCCTTGTGAGCTCCCTTCTCAACATCGTTTACCTCCTCTCGATTCCGATGCGCGCCTTCCTGCGTCCGGAGCGGACGGATATCGACCACCACGGCCACGGCGAAGCTCCGCTGTCCTGCCGCATCGCCATGGTGGCGACCGCGAGCCTCACGGTGCTGCTCTTCGTCCGCCCGGATCTTGTTTACGGCCTGATTGAGGCGCTCGGCGCAGGGGCCCAGTCATGAGTCACGAACCAGATCCAGTAGGCAGCCAGGGGACCGACGCAGGCCCTGCCGGCGCGCCCGAGCATCTCGAGCACGATTTCACCGGCCCGCTGACGCCTCCCGTCGCGCGCCTGATCCGCGTCTTCTTTGTCCTGTCGGCCCTGCTCTTTCTCGCCGACTTCTTTGTCGACCGTGAGATTCACCAGCCGGCCGAGAAGATCCCCGGGTTCTACGCCATCTACGGCTTCCTCGGCTGCGTGGTGCTGGTGCTCGTCGCCAAGCAGATGCGCAAGCTCGTAATGCGCGACGAGGACTACTACGAGCGCCTTGCTGACGCCGAAGACGAAGGAGGCAAGCGATGAGCATCATCCCGCCGTTCCTGTTCTTCTTTGCAGGCGCCCTCATCATGGCGGTCTCGCGCAAGGAAGCGCGGGCACCGATCCTGCTTCTGACGCCGGTACTGAGCCTCCTGACGCTGCTTGCGATGCCGGATGGCGCGACGCTGCAGGCCAGCGTCGTCGGTTTCGATCTCACGTTGTTCCAGGCCGACAAGCTGTCGTTCCTGTTCCTCGTGCTCTTCCACATCGCCGCCTTTATCGGTGGCCTGTTCTCGATCCACAAGGATGAACCCGGCCAGCACTCTGCCTGCCTGCTTTACGCAGGCAGCGCCGTGGGTGCCGTGGCGGCGGGCGACCTCATCAGCCTCTTTCTGTTCTGGGAGGTCATGGCGGTCTCGTCGGCCTTCCTGATCTGGGGACGCAAGACGGATCGTTCGTGGCGGGCGGGCAACCGCTATCTGCTCTGGCAGATCCTTTCGGGCCTCCTGCTGCTCGGCGGCATCTGCTGGTACGCCAGCGCCACCGGCTCGATCGCGATCCAGCACATTGGCCTCGATGCGCCCGGCGCATGGTTCATCCTGCTCGGTCTCGGTACCAAGGCCTGCTTCCCGTTCCTGCACACCTGGCTCGTGGACGGCTACCCCGAAGCGACCCCCACGGGCGCGGTTTGGCTCAGCTCCTTTACGACCAAGGCGGCGGTCTACGCCATCGCACGCATGTTTGCGGGTGAGTACGAGCTGATCCTGATCGGCGGCGCCATGGCTGCGTTCCCGATCTTCTACGCGGTGATCGAGAACGACATGCGTCGCGTGCTCGGCTACAGCATGATCAACCAGATCGGCTTTATGCTGGTCGGGATCGGGATAGGTACAGACCTCGCGGTCAACGGCGCCGTGGCGCACGCCTTCAACGACGTGCTGTTCAAGGGCCTGCTCTTCATGACGATGGGTTCCGTGCTCCAGCAGACCGGTCGGATCCATGCTTCGGATCTGGGGGGGCTTGCGAAGTCTATGCCCTGGACTGCGCGGTTCTGTCTTGTGGGCGCGGCATCCATCTCGGCATTCCCGCTCTTCTCCGGCTTCGTCTCGAAGTCGATGATCATGGCGGCGGCGCTACAGGAGCATCACGACTGGGTTTGGTTCGTCCTGCTCTTCGCGGCGGCCGGTGTGTTCCACCACGCGGGCATCAAGATCCCGTTCTTCGCCTTCTACGGGCACGACGCCAAGATCAAGGCCACGGACCCGCCGAAGAACCAGCTCTTCGCCATGGGCATCGCGGCCACCCTCTGCATCGTGATCGGCACGTTTCCGGTGCAGACGCTGTACAAGCTCCTGCCGTTCCCGAACAGCTACAACCCCTACGACGTGACGCACGTCATCACCCAGCTCCAGCTGCTGTTCTTCAGCGCCCTGGCGTTCACCTGGCTGCAGCGCAGCGGGCTCTACCCGCCCGAGCTGCACTCCACGAACTTGGATAGTGACTGGATTCTGCGCCGTCCGCTGAAGCGTCTTACGGGAGCCACAAGGGACTTCATTTCACCGAGGATCACTTCGGTGAAGCGGAGCGTCACCTTCCAGGTGAAGCGGGCTGATCGTTTCATGCGCTTCAATCAGGGCCCCTACGGCGTGATGACGAGAATCTGGCCGACGGGCGTGATGATGGTCTGGGTGGCGGTGCTGCTCGTGGGCTACCTCATGCTCTATTACGTCCAGTAGACCTCCGTTGGAAACAGTCCTGACAAAAAGCCACCACCAGCCTCGGCCGGTGGTGGCTTTTTGCCAGGTTGGGCATCACAACATGCTGTAGCCTTCCCCGGTTCCCTGCGCCGCCCTGGCGGGGGCTGCCGCTTCTATTACTCCACCCTCTCGCCGTGTTTCTTATCCTGGCCGTCGCGGGCTCGACGCTGATTGCGTCGTTCCTTTGCTCACTCTTCGAAGCCGTCCTCTACTCCGTGACTCCGTCGCAGATCGAGGTGCTGAAGAAGAGCGGCTCCAAGGGGGCGTTGAAGCTGGCAGAGCTTCGGGCTGATATCGAGGAGCCCATCGCAGCGATCCTGACCGTCAACACCATCGCGCATACGATCGGCTCTGCGGTCTGCGGCGCGCTGGTCGCTGAGCAGTACGGGGCGGGTCACCCGAACGCCGTGGCGATCTTTGCCGCGATCTTCACCTTCCTCGTCCTCGGCCTCACGGAGATCATTCCCAAGAGCATGGGGGTGCGCTACGCCAAGCTGCTGGGTCCGGTGGTGGCGAAGCCGATTCAGTGGATGGTTTGGATCAGCTATCCGATCGCGCGACCCTCGAAGGCCATCATGCGCATGTTGACCAAGGGAGGGGGGCCAAAGGGCCCGTCCGAGGATGAGCTGGTGATGTTCTCGGAGCTGACGAAGACAGGCGGCGGCGTTCGGCCTGAAGAGAATCGATGGGTGCGGAACGCGCTGCGCCTCGATCAACTGACGGCGGGCGAGCTGCGTACGCCGCGCCCGGTGGTCACGATTTTCGACGTCGACGCCACCATCGCGGAGGTGACCGAGGATGCCAAGGCGTGGGTGCACAGCCGCGTCCCGGTGGCGGAGGGCGGAGACCCCGATAAAATTGTGGGGGTCGTCTATCGCCGCGACGTCTTCAGTGGGGCGCTCCATGGTGATGCAGGCGTGAAGCTTCGGACCATCATGCAGCCCCTCCTGTTCGTTCCGGAGGGGATGCCTGCCCACGAGCTGCTCGCGGAATTCATCGAGGGGCGTCGACACATGGTCGCAGTTGCCGACGAGTACGGCGGATTCGAAGGCGTTGTCACGTTGGAGGACGTGGTGGAGGAACTCTTGGGACAGGAAATCGTGGACGAGTTCGACGAGCACGACGACATGCAGGCCATCGCCAGGGAGAAGGTCAAGGAGACCGAGAAGGGCCGGGAAACCCAGTCGTAACATGACGCGATGTGGGCGCCATAGCCATGCGACGATTCACGTGGCGTCAGGCGCGGGGTCAGGCGGCTCGCGCCGAGGTTCGGCGTGATTCCGTACTTGACGCCCGCACTCTGGATCGCCACTGTTAGGTCTCGTGTCGCATCGTCCACCCATCAGCCTCCGCCGCCTACTTCAGGCGGCATCCGCCGGATACGGCTGACCATTGCCCTTAGTGGCGGCGTGTCCGAATCGCGCGTTCGTGAGTTTTTCCAT
>JBLIHL010000044.1:0-18720 GCA_047635895.1 Paracoccaceae bacterium
GCTGCGCTGCGCCCAGGTGACGCCGATGCATCTGCGTCAGCTTCTGGCCCGCAAGGAAACGGACCCAGAGAAAGAAGGGCATGTCCTGGCGTTCACGGTAGTCCTCAATCCGCCGATGCACCTCCATGAAGGTGTCCTGGATCACGTCCGACGCGTCGAGCCGGCCGCGGAGCCGAGGGTCCATCCGGACGGCCAACATGCGGGAGATCCGCCCACGGAACTCCTCCAGGAGCTCGGACACAGCCTCAGGATCGCCGCTAGCGGCGATCTCACGGAACGGGTCTTCGGAGCGATCATCCACGCCTTGAGACTATCACGCTCCGACCTGCTGGACGGGGCTCAGTCCTGCGGAGAGGTCATATCTGCCGGCTTCACGGCGTCATGGAATTCATCCGCCGTCATGAGGCCCAGCGCCGTCACGGCTTCCACCAGCGTCGTCCCCTCCGAGTACGCCTTCTTGGCCACCCTGCCCGCGTTGTCGTAGCCAATGTGGCGATTGAGCGCAGTGACGAGCATGAGGGACTGCTTCATCAGGTGATCGATCCGGTCACGATCCACATCGAGACCGCGAACGCAGTTCTCCCTGAATGAGTCAGCGCCGTCGCTCAGGAGCCGAATCGACTCGAGCACGTTGTGGATCATCACGGGCTTGTAAACGTTCAGCTCGAAGTTGCCCTGACTGCCCGCGAAGCCGACGGCGGCGTCGTTGCCAATGACCTGAGTGGCCACCATCGTGAGAGCCTCACACTGGGTCGGGTTGACCTTGCCAGGCATGATCGAGGAACCGGGTTCATTAGCGGGCAGCTTCAGCTCGCCCAGGCCCGACCGGGGTCCGCTACCGAGCCAGCGGACGTCGTTCGCGATCTTCATGAGCGCGCAGGCGACCGTTTTGAGCGCGCCGCTGGCGAAGACAAGCGCGTCATGACCGGCCAGCGCACTGAACTTGTTGGGAGCTGTGACGAACGGTAGGCCCGTCTCCTTGGCCATCTGCTCGGCGAACTTCTGGGCGTAGCCCGGACGCGTGTTCAGACCTGTGCCCACCGCGGTGCCGCCCTGGGCCAGCTCGTAGAGCGCCGGCAGCGTCGCCTTCAGGCAGCGGATCCCGTCGAGGACCTGCTGCCGCCAGCCGGAGACCTCCTGGCTGAGCGTCAGAGGCGTGGCGTCCTGGAGGTGCGTACGTCCGATCTTAACGATGCCTTCCCAGGCAGCCTCCTTGTCCTCGAACGCCTTCGCGAGATGCTCGAGCGACGGGATGAGCGCATGCACCATCTGTTCGGCCGCCGCCACGTGCATGGCGGTCGGGAACGTGTCGTTGGAGGACTGCGCACGGTTCACGTGGTCGTTAGGGTGCACCGGGTCCTTTGAACCCATCTCGCCGCCGAGCATCTGAATCGCGCGGTTCGAGATCACCTCGTTGGTGTTCATGTTCGACTGCGTGCCCGAACCCGTTTGCCAGACCACGAGCGGGAACTCTGAGTCATGGTCGCCGGCGATGACCTCATCGGCGGCCTTGACCATCGCGTCCCGAACGTGCTTGTCCAGCATGTCCAGTTCGCCAATCTCACCGTTAACAATGGCCGCCGTCTTCTTCACGAGGCCCAGAGCGCGGATCATCGGTCGCGTGAAACGCTGATCGCCGATCTTGAAGTTCTTGAGCGAGCGCTGGGTCTGTGCGCCCCAGAGCGCGTTGACGGGGACCTCGATGGGCCCCATGGAGTCGGACTCGGTGCGTTTTGGGATCGACATGTATTCGGTCAGGGTCAGCCGGAGAGGGCTTGGGAGAGAGTCGCGGAATCAACCATTCGCGATTTGCTCCTTGGGGTGGGGATCTTAGAGCAGGCCGAGGTCGCGCATCGCAAGCACGTCCTCATGGATGGCGCCCGCGGTCTTCTGGAGGAGCACGCGGGACTCCGTGCGGAGCGGAAGCTCGACAATCCGTTCGACGCCGCCAGCGCCCAGGATCGCTGGAACTCCCATGTACAGGTTCTCGATGCCGTACTCGCCATTCAGCAAGCACGCGCACGGAAGCAAGCGCTTCTCGTTACGGAGGATCGACCCGGCCATGGCCACGGCACCCGACGCGGGAGCGTACCAGGCGCTGCCTGTCTTCAGCAGCTTGACGATCTCGCCCCCGCCCTTCTTGGTGCGCTCTCCCATGGCCTCGATCGCGTCCCGGTCGAGGAGGTCGAGGACGCCCACGCCGTTCGCCGTGCAGCGTTCGGCCATCGGGACCATCGAGTCACCGTGGGCTCCCATAACCATCGCATCGACGTCCTGGACCGCGGTGCCAAGGGCCTCGGCGAGGAACCAGGAGTAGCGCGCAGCATCGAGCACGCCCGCCATCCCCACGACCCGTCGGGCGGGGAAGCCGAGGGAGTGCCGCATGAGCGTCACCATGGAGTCCAGCGGATTGGTCACGACGATCACGACCGCTTCCGGCGAGCCGGTGCGGATGTACTCCGCGACGCTCTTCATCACGTTGCCGTTGACCTCGAGGAGATCAGATCGGCTCATCCCCGGCTTGCGAGGCAGGCCGGCGGTGACGATGAACACGTCGGTGTCGTACGTATCCCGGGGATCGTTGGTCCCGATGATCGTGGACGAGAATCCTTCGATCGCGGCCGATTGATTCATGTCGAGGGCGATGCCCTGGGGGCGGCCCTCGGCAATATCGATCAGGCAGATCTCAGGGGCCAGATTCTTGAGCGCCGCGAGGTGGGCGCACGTGGCACCGACGTAGCCGGCGCCGACGACGGTGAGCTTGGGGGTGGAAATAGCGGTCATGGGCGGCCAACAGGATAAGCCCGTGCCGGCTCCGAAACCCACTCCGTCAGCTCGAAACCGAGACCCGGCGCAGAATCACGCGGAAAGCCGCGCCACCGCCCTCCCGGGGCTCGTACTCAGCGGTCCCGCCCCAGCGTTCCACGGTCATGCGGACATAAAAGAGGCCTAGACCCGCCGCGCCCGCCGAGCCGCCCTGGACGAAACGGCGGAAGAGGCGCTCCCGGATCTCCCCGGGGACGCCCGGGCCGCGGTCGAGCACCGAGACGACGACCTCTTCGCTCCCGCGCGCCTGCACGTCGACCTCGACGGTCGATCCGGCGGGCGCATGACGAAGGGCATTGCCGATCAGGTTAGCGATGACCCGCTCGAGGCGGTCCGCGCGACCCACCACCCGGAGGTCCCCTCGCGATCCTGTGACCTCGATCTCGACGCCCTTCGCGCGGAACGCGGCCCACTGACGCTGGGCCGTTTCCCGGGTGATCGCCACCGCGTCGGGGGCCGTCGCGGGATCGTCGTCGAACTGCCGGAGAGCCTCGTACTCGGCGGCGAACACATCGAGCACGTGGCGGATCATCTCATCCTGACGCTTCGCCTGCCGGAGCCCGAGCTCAATCGTCTCAGCGGTGTCCTCAGCGTCGAGGCTGCCCTTCTTGAGCAGGCTGAACGCGCCAAGCAGACCTGAAAGAGGCCCGCGGAGATCGTGAACGATGCAGTGCAGGAGCACGTCCTTCACCTGCATCTCATGACTGAGCCCCTCGTACGAAAGCTCAGCATCACGCTGCCGCTGCAGTGAGACCTGCATTGCCGCGAGGCTCTGATCCTTGTACTCAACCACGACCACGCCGCGTCCGTCCGAGAGCGCCAGGGCGTGGGCTTGGAAAGAGACATCGCGCTGCGGGGCCCCTACCTCCAATGATTCCGGCAGCACCTCCGTCCAGACGCCAGAGGAGAGCGTCCGCACCACGGGCCCATTGGGACCGGACCTCGCCTCGGCGAGAAACTCCACGGCGTCCCCCAGAAAGCCCGACAGGTAGTCCACCGGATCGCCGGGGTCAACCACCCGTGGCTCGCCGGCCTCCCATCCGCACAGGCTCACCAGCCACTCCGCTGGCTCGCCGGGTGGACGAAACGCCCCGTCCGGCCCTTCCTCCAGCAGCTCATAGCCAAGGGCGGCAAACGCTTCGCCTCGCGCGCGCCGCTCGACCCTGCGCATACGCTCCGCACCAGCCAGCCTGTCACGGAGGAGATCGTCGCCGTTCAATCGACTCAGGGACGCGTCGATCAGCTCGACGGCCCTCGTGCTGTCGAAGAAAAGAACGTAGGTCGCGCTGCCCTCTGTCCAACCAAGCACATCGCTGTGGGCCGCGAGGTCCGGGTCGAGGCGCAGCGCGCGCATCTCCACTGGCGTACTGCCAGCTAGCTCATCAACCACGAACGAGGACCAGGGGAGGTCAGGCGGCAAGGGCTCACCCACCACGAGCTGACTGAGGCCGTGGTGCTGGGACGCGCCGCCGAATTCGGTGACTCGCCCGTCCGCGAGAACGACCCAGGCGAGCTTGGACGAGCCGCATATCAGGCTCTGCTGAATCGCCTCCGGGATCTCGTTCACGGCGACTCCTGCTGCAGAAGCGCGCGCGTGATCTCGCGGAACGAATCGTCGACGCCGTCGCCGGTTTTCGCACTCGTGATGCGAGGCGCGAAGTCAGTCCCGACCTTGCGAAGGAGCTCCGGCGCGGGAATCTCCCATTGCGCGACAAGGTCTGCCTTGTTGAGCAAGAGGCGCATGGGCACGTCCTTACCAATGGACTCCATGGCCGTATCCGCAATCGCCAGCGCCCCGTCCAGAGTCTGCGGCCTGGTCCCGTCGGCGACGAGCAGGAGCCCTGAGCTGCCTCGGTAGTAGCTAGCAGGAATGGACTGAAAGCGGTCCTCGCCCTGGACATCCCATAGCACCAGCGTCACCTCCGTGAGGCGGCCGTCGTCGATGCGCACCTGAACGACCTTCTTGTCGATCTTCACGCCGATCGTCGTGTGGTAGCGCTCACTAAAGATGGAGTGCACGAACCTCCGCACGAGGGAGGTCTTCCCCACGGCGAATGAACCCAAGAGACATATCTTCTTCCTGATCACGGCCTAACCATCACCCCTTCGATGCCGAGGATCTCAAGCTTCAGGGCCCGAAGAGCCTCTCCTGCCACCTCGCAAGCCGCCGGATCCAAACCGCTCACTCGTACCTTTCCGCCGTACAACTCGAGGGCCACACCGACGGGAATCTTCACTAGCCGCCGCAGGCGCTGGACCACGATGGCCTCGTCCAGCGAGGTGAAGGGAGCCAGCTGAAGCTTCACCTGGCGCTGGGATTCCCCCAACGCCGCCAAGGCGATCAGCTGCGGCGCCTTGACAAGAGGATCGATCAGGCCTTCCACGACAATTGCCCCCGCGTCGAGCCGTGCGCCTGTGACCACGAGGCCCGGCGTCCTTGAGAGCGCCGTCGCGACGCGATCAAGATCACGGCTCGCGAACGCTGAGCGCACCGTGGAGGTAACGCCCCACGCCAAAAGCAGCGCCGCCACTGCGATAGGGATGATCCGGATGAGTCGATTCGGTTCACGGCCGCGAGCCTCCTGCTCCAGAAGGTCCTCCAGCACCGGATGCAGCGGTGCGAGAGCCTCCGAATTTCCATCGAACTCATTCATCTCCGTGCCGTATTCGACGTGGAGTGATTCGATCGCGTGGGCGGTGCGCTCGTGGAGAGTTCGCGGTGGGTTGCCTTGGACCACGAGGGCCAGCACCGCCTCGGGTCCCTGGGCGAGAATCAGCGTCATGCCCTGGAATTCGATCTCCTCCAGCGGGGATTCCTCCTGCGAGGCGCCGAAGGAGTCAGCCGCGAAGTCACTGATGGCGCTCAGCATCCCGGCCACCATGTCGGCGTCCTGAGTCTTGATCCCTGGCGGGTGAACCTCCGCCATGATCAACCCCGTGTCGCGGTCTACGAGAAGTACCTGGTCCACCCGGAAGACAAGGGTCTTGAGCAGCACGACCTCGGAGAACGACTTCCCCGTACGAGCCGCCTCAAGCCGCCAGCCAATGCCCTTCGGCGAGAGTGAGTTCTCAAGGGCCACGTTGAGCGACTCCAAGGACTGCCTCAGGCTCGCCTGAATCATGCTCCGAATCGCGGGGCCCAGCGCAGGGTGGATCGCGTCCGCCAGCGCCTGCGGATCCTTTCGAGCGGAGCGGAAGAGCCCCGCCTCGACGGTAGGCGCAAGGGCGCGGGCCACCCGGTCGTCCTTCCCTTCCCTGGAGAGGATCGCATCGGGGAGGACGTCCGCCACCGCTTCCGCGCTGATCGTCCGCCTCTCAAGGCGGTCAAGGCGCCCACGTTCCTCGCCCAGAAGGAGCTTGCGTACTTCCGCAAGCTCGGCGCCCTGACTCGGTTCAGCACCCTCAACGCGCGCGCTTTTCTGGGTTCGAGTGGGCTTCATGGAGAGTACGACTGGCCCTGGGCGTCAGTTCGAGAGTGCCCGCGCAGGAGTCCCTGCCCGGAGGTGCCAACGCGGGTGATCAGTCCCCGATACGATCAGCGAGGTCCGCCAGCATCGACCGAAGATCCGCGCGCTCGACCTTGCGTGTGCCGTGCTCATCGAGCCGGGAGGTCAGCTTCGCGACCTCGGACCGGAAGTCCTCGCGGACCTGGGCCTCAGCGGCCTTCAGGCGCTCGCCAAAGCTGACCTCAAGGGCTTCTAGGCGGTTCGTTAGAGCGGCCTCGACCGAGTCGACTCGGCTGCTCTGGGCGCGCGAAGTGGCACCGAAGAGCAGGTCTCTGACGCGCTGGAGCTCGGTGGCATCGGAGTCCGAATGGGGAAGGAGGACGCCGTTGGCGCCGTCATCGGCGGCTTCGGAGACCCCTGGGATAGTCCCGAAGGACTCATTGGGCGTGTGTGGTGGATTCATGGGACGTCAGCTGGCGTGGAGACGCAGGTCTTACGGGAAGCAGACCCCACTCTAGGCGGTCTGTCCACCCGACAAGAAAAAACATGCCCTTCGGCTTTACCAGAACGTCCAAATCAGATTCGAGGTGACGTCCCCAAGGTCGCTGCGCCCCAGCATGAGAGGCAAGCGGTCCTGGACGCCCGAAGGCGGCCAGGACCCCGCCAGCAATGACGGGCAACGCGGACGCTTGAAGAGAGGAGGCCCGTCCCCTGGGTTGATTCCACTCACACGTCCTCGTCACGGGAGGGATCTTTGCGGCCCCGCCCCTGGATCCCAAGTGACGGGTCAGTCAGACTCGAGGGCGAAAGGCGCAGCGTCCCCCTCCGGTGCCCCCCTTCCCGTTTTACTGACAGTTAGTTCACCTGCACCGCCGCTTCATCCGGCATCAGGCCGAGCCTTCCCTTGTGGCGCCCCCTCCACCGGACGCCGCGAGCCAGCAACCCGACACCCTCGAACGGCTCATGCGTGCACTACTCGTTGACGACGATTCCGACTTCCGGACGTTCTGCCGGCTAGCCCTCAAAGCCATTGAATGCGAGGTCAAGGAGGCGCCCAATGCGGCAGAGGGCCTCGACATTCTCGACGCAGAGGGCGAAGGTTCGTTCGACGTGATCCTCCTCGACCTGGAGATGCCTGGGGCGAGCGGGCATGATCTGCTCTTCGACGTGCGTGAGAAGGGTGATGCCCTGCCGGTCATTATCCTCTCGGGTCGATCCGAGGTAGAAGAGCGTGTCAAAGCACTCCGCGGCGGTGCGGACGACTTCATGGTCAAGCCGATCGATGCGGACGAGCTCCTCGCGCGCATCGACGCGGTGGTTCGCCGCAGAAATTCCCTCGCCCCCCTCGACTACGGCGTACTGACCTTCGACTTGGCCCTTCGCCGGGTCAAGCGCGAGGGCAAGGCCTGCCACCTCAGTCCCCGCGAGTACGACCTCCTCCTGCGCCTCGCCAAGGGTAGCGGCGAGACCGTGAAGCGCGACAAGCTGCTGGAGGACGTGTGGGACCTCGGCTTCGATCCGGGCACCAACGTTCTCGACGTTCACATTGGCCGCCTTCGCAAGAAGATCGACCGCGAAGGGACGCCCTTGATCGAGACGATTCGCGGCGTCGGGTACCGCCTCAAGCGCGGCTGATCCCGGCGAAACGGCCCGAGCATGCCAGGCTACCCGAGCTTACCTGCGTGCTTCTCCGTCAAGGCCTTCGCCGCCGTGACGAGCTGTTCGAGCTGGGGCGACCCCACGTCAAGGTGCGTGACGAACCGGAGCACCTGCGGCCCCATTGGCATCACGTGAACATCGTGCTCCGCGAGCCCCGCCGCAAACTCGGCGGCGGTCATCATTTCGGGCGCCACGTGCACCATGGCCATGTTCGTCTCGATCGAGGCGATATCAGTGCACAGTCCGGGAAGCACCGCCAGCTGTTCGCCAAGCTGGCGCGCCAGAGCGTGATCTAGCGCCATGCGACTGACGTTGTCCCTCAGCGCCATGCGCCCCGCAGAGGCCAGGAAGCCCGCCTGACGCATCCATCCCCCGAGCCGCTTACGGACCCGCATCCCCCGCTCAATGAACTCGTCGTCGCCGGCGATGACCGAGCCGACCGGGGCGCCGAGCCCCTTCGAAAGGCAGAGCGAGACCGAGTCGACGTGCTTCGTCCACTCGGGCGCGCCAATCCCCGAAGCCACCACGGCGTTCGCCAGCCGGGCCCCGTCCAAGTGAACGGGAATCCCGTGCTCCTTACCGATCGCCGCCACGGCGGAGAACTCCTCCATCGGGATGACGACGCCGCCCGCCACGTTGTGGGTCTGCTCCAGACAGATCAGCGCGGTGCTTGGGCAGTGGATGAAGTTGGGGCGGATCGCCTCCCGCACTTCCGCCGGATCCATCCGACCGTTGCGACCGCCGAGGGTGAGCGACTGGACACCATGCAGGTAGCCAGGCGCGCCGCCCTCGTAGGTGGTGATGTGGCACCAGCGCTGACAGACGATCTCGTCGCCCGGGCGCGTCCAGGCCCCCAGCGCCACCTGATTGGCCATCGTGCCTGAGGGCACAAAGAGCGCGCGCGGCTTCCCGAGCCAGGCGGCGGCCTCCTCCTCAAGGAGGCGCACCGTGGGATCCCCATCCAGCACGTCGTCCCCCACCTCGACATCGAGCATGACGGCGCGCATGGCGGCCGAGGGTTGGGTCACGGTATCGCTACGGAAGTCGGCGCGCATGATTTCAGGGGGTGAGGCTGGAGTGGGACCTTATGCAGGACCCAGAGTTGGGACCCAGAGTTGGGACCCAACGCGGGACCCAGAGCGGGACCTGAGGTCAGGCCTTACGGTTGGCCAAGTGTTCGCGGACGCGGCGAAGGCCCTCGCGGATGTTCTCCGCGCTGTTGGCGTAGCTGAAGCGCATGTACCCCTCGCCGAACGCACCGAAGCTGGCGCCGGAGAGACAGGCCACGCCTGCCTCGTTGAGCAGCTCATCCTCGAGCACCTTGCTCGGGATGCCGGTCCCCGACGTGTTGGGGAAGGCGTAGAACGCGCCCTTGGGCATGACGCAGGAGAAGCCTGGGATCGCGTTGAGCTCCTCGTGGATGATCTTGCGCCGCTCGTCAAACGAAGCGAGCATCTCGTCCACGGCGGTCTGCGGCCCACGGAGCGCCTCGATCGCGGCCACCTGCGTGACGGCGTTCGCGCAGGAAGACGAGTTGATCTGGATGCGCTCAGCGTCCGCGATGAGGCTACTCGGCCACACGCCGTAGCCGAGGCGCCAGCCCGTCATCGCGTAGGTCTTACTCCACCCATCGAGCATGATCGAGCGGTCCTTCATGGACGGGTACTGGAGAATCGACACGTGCTCCTCCCCGTCATAGAGCTGCCTGCTGTAGATCTCGTCGCAGAGCACCGTCACGTGCGGATGCTCCTCGAGCCCGGCCACGAGCTTGTCCATCTCGGCACGCGGGACGATGCCGCCCGTGGGGTTGGCCGGCGTGTTGACGATCAGCAGCGACGTTTGCGGCGTGATCAGGCTGAGAACGGCTTCCGCGCTGAACGCGAAGCCTTTCGCCTCTTCCAGACCGTACGGGACAGCCTTGGCCCCGGACCAGTGGATCATGCTCTCGTAGATCGGGAAGCCCGGGTTCGGGTAGATGATCTCCTTCCCCGCCTCGCCGAACATCATGATCGCATAGAACATCGTCGGCTTGCCGCCGGGGACGATGAGGATGTTGTCCGGGTCCACCTCGGCGCCGCGGTAGGTCAGGATGTTCTCAGCCACGGCCTCCCGCAGGTCGGGCAGACCCTTCGCCGGCGTGTACTTATGCCAGCCGTCCGTGAGCGCCTTCTTGCCCGCCTCGACGATGTTGTCGGGGGTATTAAAGTCGGGCGCCCCGATGTGGAGGTGGACGATGTCCTTGCCCTTGGCTTCGAGGGCCTTGGCTTTGGCAAAAACCTCGAAGGCGGTTTCGGTGCCGAGCACCGACATACGTGAGGCGAGGTTCATGGGTCGTTTCTCTTCAACGGGCCGTCTGGGGGGGATCAGGGGGGTCCGCACGCCTCGGAGCGGCATGCGGGCGGACAGTATGCCGCTTGGGCACTGCGAGCGCACGAACTCAGCCCATCCGCGTGCCCATCAGTGAGCAGCCTTCTTCGGCACGTAGGACTGAATGGAGGTCTCCAGGATCATTTCGGCCCGTTCCTTACCAGCGAACCCTCGGGAGATCATCCTCGGCTGCCCCTCGTCGTCCTTGCCCTTGTAGTTCGTGAACCACGTCTCGACGATCGATGTGACGCCTGGGAACTCCCCGTCGAGCTGCGCCAGCGAACTCACGTGCCCGAGCGGCGTTCCCGGCATCACTCCCAGGAGTTTGTCGTCCTGCTCTCCCCCATCGAGCAGCTCCAAGACCCCGATCACCCGGACCCGGGCGCAGCTCCCGCGCTTGAGCGCAGGCCCTAGCACCAGAACGTCCAGCGGATCCCCGTCCCCGCCGGCCTCCTTGGGCAGCAGAGTCCGCGGGATCATCCCGTAGTTCCCCGGATAGCCAAGGTACTGGACGACCCGAGGCGTTCCGTCGCGGACCTCCCAGGCCAGCTTCCCGTCAGGCTTGGTGACCTCCCACTTGCCATCGGTACCCGCGGGAATCTCGACCACCACGTTGACCGAGCCGTCTTCGTTCTGGGCTGGGAAGCCGTGGAGGTAGTCCGTGGTTCCAGGCAGCACCAGCCCCGGCGGCCCCACGGGGTCCGAAGTGAGCCCTCCGCAGGAGACAGCCAGGAGAATAGGCGAGAGCCAGAATGCGCGTAGAAGAGTCATGCGGGGATCATAGAGCAGGCCACACCCCGGGGGCCATGGGCTCCCGGCGCACCTCGCCCGCGACGCCCATTCTGGGCGCATTTCTCGACTCTTGTCCGACTCTTCTGGGACCGAGGGTGTGGCCGCACCCGCCTGCGCGGCTAGTCTCCAAGACCATGAAGAAGCCACTCGTCTCACTACTGCACCCACTCGTGGGCCTCATTGGCCTGCTGGCAGCCTCATGCGGCTCCGGCAGCGACCTCGTCGTCCGCATCTCCCTCGACCAGCCCTTCTCCGAGGGGCTCGTGAAGGAGTTCGAAAAAGAGACGGGCCTCAAAGTCCGTGCTCAGTACGACATCGAGGCTTCCAAGACCGTCGGCCATGTCCGCGCCATCATCGAGGAGGCCAAATCCCGGCCCCGGACCGATGTGTTCTGGAACAACGAGGTCGCCCAGACGATCCGTCTGGCGGAACTCGGGCTCCTCGAAGCCTACGACTCCCCGAACGCCCAGGACATCCCAGAGCAGTTCCGCGACCCCGGGCGCCAGTGGACCGGCTTCGCGGCGCGCGCGCGCGTGCTCATCGTGAACACCGATCTCGTCCCCGAGGCTGGGAACCCCATGGGAACCCTCGATCTTCTTGCTCCCCAGTGGGCCGGCAAGGCAGGGATCGCACGGCCGCTCACCGGAACGACCCTGACCCACGCCACCGCCCTCTACGAGGTCATGGGCGAAGAGTGGGCCCGCGACTTCTTCGGCAAGGTCCAAGCGGCCAACGCTGAGGGCGCACTCGCGCTTCCCGACAGCAACGGCAAGTCCATGCGCCAGGTCGGCGCAGGCGAGCTTTCATGGGCCTGGACGGACACTGATGACTACCGCGTGGCAGAAGCTGTGAAGGGTCTGCCGGTGCGTCGTGTCTATCCCGACCAGGCGCCAGGCCCCGGCGTCCTCATGAAGGACGGCGAGCCACTTGGAACGCTCCTGATCCCCAACACCATCATGCTGATGAAGGATGCGCCGCACCCCGACGCCGCCAAGAAGTTCATCGACTGGGTGCTCCGCCGCGAGATCGAGGAGCGCCTCGCCGCATCGGCCAGCGCTCAGATCCCCGTCCGCGACGATGTGCCCCGCCCGGCCCACGTCGGCAGGATCGGCGACTTCAAGGTCATGAAGGTCGACTACGCCGCGCTCGGCAAGTCCATCAATGATCGCACCCTCGAACTGTCCGAGATCTTCGTCAGGTAGAGCCAGAATCTGACGCCATGCCCATCAGGAACGCCACGCTTCACCCCGCAGCTCGCCCGAGTCGCCTTCTGGTGACGATCGCCTTCGTGGCGTTCGCGATCCTCGGGCTGAGCCCGCTCGCGATCATGTTCCAGCGCCTGGTGGCGGAACCTGCGGCGCTCAAGACCCTGCTGGACGAGCGGACCCTCTCGCTGCTCGGGCGCACGTGCGCCCTGGGCTTTGGCGCGGCCGGGTTCGCGCTTCTCCTCGGTCTTCCGTTTGGCTTTCTGGTCGCGCGCACCGACGTGGTCGGCGCGCGCGTGCTGCGAGCGCTCGGCATGGTCCCCATCCTGATCCCACCGATCATGATGGCCATGACCTGGACGATGGTCCTTCCGCTCCGCGGCCCGGTCATGTGCGCGCTGATCCTCGGCCTCTCCACGTTCCCGCTCGTCGCGCTCTTCGCAGGGCGCGCGGCGGAGCGGATCGATGCACGCCGCGAGGAGGCTGCCGCGATGGTGGGTGGCCTCGGGGCCATTGCTCGTATGGAATTCCCGCTGCTTCTGGTTCCCGCCCTCGGCGGCGCGGTCCTGGCGTTCATCGTCTCGATCAACGAATTCGCGCTGCCAGACTACGTTTCGGCCGTGGGCAAGAAGTTCAACGTCTACGCAGGCGAGGTCTTCAGCAACTGGCAGGTCGACGGGAATGAACCGCGGGCAGTCGCCACGGCGCTCCCGCTCATCGTGCTCACGTTGCTGACGCTTATCCCTCTGATGTGGCTGCGCCGTAAGGGGAGCTTCGGCACCGTGGACGGCCAGTTCATCGCACCGGCGCGTCTCAAGCTAGGTGCGGCCCGCGCTCCCGCGACCCTCTTCTGCCTGATCGTCGTGACGCTGTCGTCGATCGTACCGATCGGGCGCCTGCTCTATGAGTCGGGCGGCGGCACGCGCGTCTTCAGCGGCGTTTCCATTCGCCGTGAGGCCTGGACCCAGGGAGGCGGCGCAGCCCAAAACATGCCCGGCACCGGCACCAAGGAGGCAGCTGCTAGCACGGCCGACACGGCTGTGCTGGATCCCGAGGCCCGCAAGGCAGCTGTTCAGGCGTCCCAGATGGCCGCGCTGAGGGCCGCGGGACAGACCCCCATTGTGGCCGCCGACGGCATGGTCCCACCGACGACGTTGCGCAACGTGGACATGAACGCGCCGGAGATCAAGGCCGCCCTCGAAGCCGCACTGGAAGACGACAAGTCGGACATGGGCGGCGGGTTCGCCAAGTTCACGGCGAACTTCAAGAAGAGCTTCCAGCGCGCGTTTGAGCTCTCTCGCGAGAGCCTCGTCTCCAGCCTGCTATTCGCGCTGATCGCAGCCTCCATCGCGCTGCCCATTGGCCTGATCCTGGGCCACGCAATCCAGCGCGGACGGTTCGGACCGCTCCTCGAGATTGTGACGCTGCTACCGCTCATGGTCCCGGCCACGCTCTTCGGCATCGGAACGATCGTGGTCTGGAACCACGACTGGACCGCTGCGATTTACGACTCCGGCGCGCTGGTCGCGCTGCTGTACGCGGGCCGCTTCGTCGCCGTCGCCACGCTGATCTGCTCAGGCGCCGTCGCCTCATTTGACCCACGCCTCGAGGAGTCCGCTCACCTCACGGGCGCAGGCCCGCTGCGCCGGCTCTGCAGCATCGTGTCACCTGGCGTTTGGACCTCGCTGGTCGGGGCGTGGATCGTGGTCTTTGCCCTGTCCGTTCGCGAACTCGACGCAGCGGTCCTTGTGCCTGCCGCCAACGACACCGCGATGTTCCGCGTCTTCAACGCCGTTCACTTTGGGCGCGACGACTTCGTCTCCGCGCTCGCCCTGCTGGTGATCTTCACGATCCTGCTGCCCGGCCTCCTTTGGAGCCTGTTCTCGAAATCCCGCCTGCGCATCCTCCCATGAGCACAACCCAACGGGCCCCGGCCGTCGAGTGCCAGAACCTGGCCGTCCGCGCGGGCAAGACCGAGATTCTCGGCGACATTTCCCTCCGCATCGAGCCCGAGGAGCACGTGCTCCTCGTCGGCCCATCCGGTGCAGGCAAGAGCACGCTGCTGCGCGCCATCGCTGGCCTCGCGGTCCCGTCGAAAGGAGAGATTCGCCTCTTTGGCGAGCTCGCCAGTCGGCCGGGCGAGCTCGTGCTTGCGCCCCACAAGCGCGGCGTGGGTTTCCTCTTCCAGGGTGGCGCCCTGTGGCCCCACATGAGCGTCGCGGGCACCCTCGACTTCGTGCTCAAGCGCAAGGGCCAAGACCGCGCCGCCCGCAAGGCACGGATCGGTGAACTCCTCGAGATCGTCGACCTCGCCGGCTACGAAAAGCGGCGCGCCCCCACGCTCTCCGGCGGAGAAGCCCAGCGCCTCGGACTGGCCCGGGCCCTGGCGGCCGAGCCGAAGATCCTGGCGCTCGACGAGCCCCTTGGTCCGCTCGACGCTCCCCGCCGCGAGGCGCTACTCGATCAGCTCCACCAGCTCGAAAGCCGGTTCGGGCTCACGACGATTCACGTGACCCACGACCCGGGCGAAGCCCAGCGCGTCGCGACGCGGACGATCACGATGACCGAAGAAGGCGCGCTGGTCCCCTGATCGCCATCCGCAGGGCGGGTGTCACCATCCGATCAGTGGATCAGAGGACGCGCCCCACGGCCGACCCTGTGCTTCAGCGCGCGTTCCAGCGCCTCGACCACGTACCGCTTCCCCGCGATCACCGCCTCGCGCAGGGGCGCTCCCGCCGCCAGGCGAGCCGCCACCGCGGAGGACAGCGTGCAGCCGGTCCCCTGGGGCTGCGCGACGTCAATCCTGGGACTCTCCAGCACCTCGGTGGACCCCTGCAGGCAAAGCACGTCGGCCGCGACAGTCGTCCCCGGCCTGCGCCCCCCCTTGAGGAGCACGCCCGCGGCCCCGAGTTCCAGCAGCCGCTTCGCCTGGTCCTTCATGCGCTCCACCGACTCAGCGGCAGGTTCTCCGAGAAGCAAACCCGCCTCATGGATATTGGGCGTCAGCAGCAACGCCAGGGGCAGGAGGCGCTCTCGAAGCGCCGCGATCGCGTCGCTAGCGAGGAGTGAATCTCCCCCCGCAGTGACCATGACCGGGTCGACCACGACCGGGATCCATGGATGCGCCTCTAGAATCGACACCACCGTGTCAATCGTCTCGGCGTTGCCGAGCATTCCGACCTTGATCGCCCCCACGTCGAGGTCGTCGAATACGGCGTCCGCCTGGGCCCGAATGAACTCGGTCGGAACCGCGTGAATGCCGAAGACGCCCGTGGTGTTCTGCGCGGTCAACGCCGTCACCACGGATGACCCATAGACGCCGAGGGCCGCGAACGTCTTGAGGTCTGCCTGGAGCCCGGCGCCGCCGGAACAGTCAGATCCAGCGAGGGTCAGCGCGATGGGGAATTTGGGTCCGTTCATTCACTCCACCTCGGTGGCCAGCCTATTCACCTGGACGGCGGACTCCCCCCAGGGGAAGCCCCCCCAGGCCTCGGACAGGGTCAGCACGAATTCGACAAACTTCCGGCGCTGGGGATGGGGTTTCGGTGTCCTCTCGGTCATGTCGCCACACTACTGGAATCGCACGCCGCGTGGCACCCCCCCGAACAGGCGCCCTGGCGCCTCCCCGGATGGAGCACGTTCCGATCCAGGGATCCGCGGCAAATTGGCACGATCCAAGATTGCCCCGTGACCATCACCCCCTTGGCGGGCTAAATGGTGACCATGCGCCTAGTCTTAGGAATTCTTGTTCTCGTCGTCGCCGGCTGGTTCTTCTCTGCCCTCCTCGGGACCCCCGAGGAAACCGCCAGTGCCCAGGGCCCCGCCGAGTGGGTCTCGTCCCAGCAGTGCGCCGAGTGCCACGAGCAGATCTACCAGGAGTGGAGCAATAGCCCCCACGCCAACTCCTGGAACAACGAGGACGTCCGGGTCCAATCGGACGACTTCTCCAACAAGGACTGCATCGACTGCCACGCGCCGCGGCCCGTGTTCGAAACCGGTCTGGGCGAGCGCGTCCTGCCCCGGTCCGCGCGCCGGTCGGAGGGCGTCGATTGCCTGACCTGTCACATGCTGCCGGGCGGCGGGATGGCAGGTACGATCACCAACCCTCGCGTTGCCTGCCAGCCGGTCACACGGCGTGAGCTGCGACGCGTGAGCCTGTGCGCAGGTTGCCACGACCAGCACAAGACCGTCCAGCAGTGGAAGGCCACGCCCTTTGCCGAGCACAGGGACGGTTGCATGGAGTGCCACATGCCGTACCGCGACGGCACGCCGGAAGGCGGGCGCCTCCACACCATGCCCGGCGGGCACTACATCGAGATGGTGCAGACCGCGGTGACCCTGACCGGATCTATGGACGACCAAGGAGTCCGATCTGTCACGGTGGCGAACGTCGGAGGCGGACACGCCTACCCCACCGATGAGCGCAGCCGGGCCTCCGACCTCTGGTGGCGCACGGTGCCCGCAGGGGCCAGCCTGGGCGCCGACGGCGTCGCGGAGAACGGCGGCGCCTGGCAGCACCTTCACCGGATCCGCGATCCTTACCGGCATGAGACCGACATGGTCTCGACGCTGCTGCACTTCGGCGAATCCCGCACGCTCACCATTAACGGCCCAGCTGCCGAGAACGAAGCCGTGGAAGTCGCTCTCGTCTACAAGCGCACGCCGTACTATCGGAACAAGGAGACGGGTATCGCCATGCACCTGACCGAAGTCACCAACCCCTTCGCTGACTCGGAGCTCGTGCACCGCGTGGTCATCGAGCCCTAACGAACATGAGCCCCCACACCCCGTCGTCGCCCCGCCTGCTTGCTCTCGTTCTGCTCCTTGGTTCCTGCGGTGGCACCGAGTCTTCGACCGAGTCTTCGACCGGGGCTCCGACCGGGGCTCCGACTGCTCCCGAGCGGTCCAGGACGCGCGAAGTGCGAGTGCTCCGCGATGTGCTTGGTTCGACGCTCGCGCGACTGGGCGTCGTAGCTCGCAAGGGCGAGGTCTCCGCGGCGGAGCTCCGGGCCGACACGGGCCTTCTGCCAGGCGAAATCGAACAGGAGGCCGCTGAGGCGAAGGCCGAGGCCGAGGCAGCAGCCCCAACAACCGAGACACCCTCGCCCGAGCTGGACCCTGACCTGGTGGAGCTCCGAGAGGGTCTCATCGGCATGGTCCAGGGGAGCCCCCGTCAAACCGCGGTGGCACAGAAGGACATCGCCCACCTCAAGGACGAGATCGTTCCCGTCATGGTGGCCGGCTTTGCCGTCGAGGGCAGAGCGCCCGAGGAGCTCAGAATCCTGATCGACCTGGCGACTGCCAGCCCCGCTGGGGAGATCGCCGCCGAAATCGCGCGCGTCGCGGCAACCCACGAAGAGCCCTGGCTCCGGCGCTACGCCGCGTGGACGCTGGGCAGCCTTGCGACGACGGAGGGTGCCGACCAGGTCATCCCCCTTCTGGTGCGCAGGCTCAAGTACGAGCGCGACGACGAGGCCCTCGTCTGGGTCTGCAGTACGCTGGCCGCGTTCGACAACTACGCCGGGACCCAGCGGCTCTACGACACCACGTCGCGCCCCGCCGGTGACGCAGCGGGGGACGCGGCCAGAACGCAGCTTGGCGTCGTCCTACAGCGCGCTGGCGATGCGCTGGCTCTCGAGGAGACGCCCGATACTGTGGCGACGCTGGAAGCCTGGCGCATGGGCAAGCTGGGCCGAGCGCGTGCCGCTGCCTCCGACCCACTTCTTGCGGAGCTCTGGCTGCTCGTCGCTGACCTTTCCGGCGAGCACTTCCAGCTGCGCGGCGTCGACGATGCCCGCTACACCCTCTCCCACCTCGGCCCTTGGGCGGCCGAGGAGCTGAGCCTTGCCCTGGAAGACGACGACGAGTACGTTCGCCTGCATACCACCCAGGTTCTTGAGCGCATGGGCCCCCGTGGGCTTCTTGCCTTCGACTCACTGAGGGCGGCGCTGGCCGATCCCCATGGCGCCGTGTGCGGCGCAGCGGCAGAAGCCCTCGTCGCGGTCACGCGGGGGACGGCTCGGGCGCAGGAGGCGCGGGCCGCGCTCCTGGAGAGGATCGAGCCGCCCTGCCCATACGAGATCAAGGTGGCCTGCATTCGCGCACTCGGTGACATGGACCTGGACCAGGTCCCCATCGAAGCTCTCACAGAGCTCTTCCGCACAAGCCCGCTGTCCGACCTGCGCCTTGCAGCCGCCCCGGGCCTGTTGCGCGCCGAGGCGAAGGACGAGGTCTTGCCCTGGCTGATCGACGAGCTGGAAGCCAAGGTCGGCGACCCTGCAGGGGCGGAGGCCGTTCTAGGCGATTGGCTGGAGTCGGGCGAGGCGGACACGGTGGAGGCTGGCACTGTGCAGGCTGGCTCGGTGCAGGCTGGCTCGGTGCAGGCTGACTCGGTGCAGGCTGGTTTACTGGCGGCGTGGCAATCC
>JBLIHL010000045.1:0-18422 GCA_047635895.1 Paracoccaceae bacterium
CACCCTGTGAGCGAACCCGCGAAGCGGGCGGAGGCCGAAGGCCTTCGTCTAACGCCGCCACAGCGCCGTTTGGGCCCACTCGTGGTTTCATCTCGTGAATAGTCCGGGCTAGTTCTCGCGAACGGTGGCTGAGCCGTCGCTCTCGCCCACCACCATCACGTGGGCCAGACCGATGAAGAGGCCACTCTCAACGACGCCGGGAATCTCGTCGAGCGCACGCTCGAGCTTGCCAGCGTCCTCGATCCCGCCAACATGGTGGACATCGAGGATCTCGTTCCCGTTGTCCGTCAGGTAGATCTGGCCCTCGCCACCCTTCTGCATCCGAAGGGCGGGCACGCCACCGAGGTCTCGGATGCGCCGCTCCACGACCGAACGAGCGAACGGCACCACCTCGACCGGTAGGTCGAAGGTCGTTCCCAGTCGATCGACGACCTTGTCCGGCCCAACAACGATCACGACGCGATCGGAGAGTGACGCCACGACCTTCTCGCGCAGGAGCGCGCCGCCGCCGCCCTTGATCATCTGAAACGCACCGTCTATTTCGTCGGCACCGTCCACCGTCACGTCGATCCGTTCGACCTCGTCGAGCGTCACCAGCGGGATACCAAAGCCCTGCGCCTTGGTCTCCGTATCGACCGACGTGGGCACGCCGCGGATGACTAGACCATCGTCACGGATGCGCTCGGCCAGGCGCTCCAGGGTGAAGAAGACGGTGGACCCCGTCCCCAGACCCACGGTCTGACCCGATTCGATGAATTCAGCGGCCCGGCGACCCGCCGCTCTCTTGGATTCGCTCATGGCGACACCCTACCGGACTCCGGCAAAAAGTCAGGCGAAGTGCCATGAATCAGAAGGTCATGGCGCTTCGCCCGCGCGGCTCTTTCCATTTAGGTAGCCATCTGGTCCTCAGACGTCCGCCAGGAAGGGCGACGCGATGAAGCTCCCCCGGAGGCCGGAGTTGCGCCGGAGAATGAGCGACATGGATTGCCCCTCCGCCAGCTCCACAAGCTCCGGGGTCAGCTGACGCGAGTACCAGAGTCGGTCACCGTCGCGGAGAGCCACGAACTGCTCATACAGAATGGCATGGAGAGTTTCACCCACCAGCGCCCCTGGACGAGCGTCCTCGGCCAGTGCCCCAACCCAGAGGTCCAGGCCCTCGGGAGTGCGAGAAATCCGAGCCAGGTTCTCGCGGATCTCAACGCTCGACGACATCTCAGCGAAGGCGTTCGGCGCACCCAGGCCGAGATCACGCCTGAACTGGCAATAGCTCGGAAGGCCGTGGTCCCGTCCCCTCTGAACGTTCAGGGCGCCAAGGTCCAGGCCACCGGACCCCGGCGGGCCAAAGAGCAGGTTCCGCACCTCATCGATCAGCATCATGTCGAGGGCCTCCGCAGGCTGAGACGTCAGCCCGCGCAGAACGGGGTCGATGCCGGTAGCGATCACCTCGCCAGGCGCGAAGAAGGCCTCAGCCAGCGAAAGGTGGCCCTCTGGGATCACCCTTCCGCGTCGGTCCAATCGCTCCAGGTCCGACGACAGCATGGTGTGACCGATCCTGAAGGCGGCCGCGGCGAACTCGTTCGAGATGCTGCCGTTCAGCTCGGGACGGTACGACGAGTCAAGGCCCAGCGCTCCCGGCCCCATCAGGATGGGAAGCCACTCGCGGTAGGTAATGATCTGAATCTCGGCCGACACCATCGCGCGGGCCAGTTCATAGATCTGATCACCGCTCAGCGGAGGTGCGCCGCCGCGTCGAAAGCCGTCCTGGGACAGGCTTCGCCCGTTGCCGCCGCCGTTGCCGCCGCCGCCATGCCCACCGCCCTGCAGCTGGCCCAGGCGCCACTCACGGTCCTCCTCGGCGATCCTCTCCGCCCAGTAGTTGTGCTCGCGCATGAAGAGGGTATGCATGACGGTCAACCCGACCTGTTCGTTCGCGCGGATATCCCCGGCGAGGAACAGGCTCGTGTCGCTGTCCGACGGCGCGTTGTGCAGACCCTCGACGTTGAACGGCAGCAGATCTCCGCGGCTCATTTTCAGCCGACCCGTGCCATCGTGGGTCCGCAGGGCCTCCGCCCGCTCCGCATCCGAGCCGTACACCTGGCTGCCATCGAGCCACGCGGTGATCGCGTTGATCTGCTCGCGGACGCCCGCCACGTACAGCGGGAACGACCGACTGAGCGGGATCTCAGCCCCGCCGGCGCCAAAGGGGTCGAACCAGACATCTCCGGACGGCACCGCGATGGGGAACGATTCAGCCGGATCCGCAATCGGAGTCTCGGTCACGTCGTGATCAAGGAACTGACCCCACTGCCAGAAGAGGTCGCTGATGCCACTGGGCGCCGGAATACTTCCCTGCTGGGCAAACACGCCGTTGCTGATGAAGCGCGCGCTTGGGCGCTTCGCACCTGCTGGCGCGTCCGTCCCGTCGGCGTAGTCGAGGGACCCCAGGCGCCGGAACGGAATAAACGTTGATCCGCGCGACGGGTCCTCGGCGTGGTTCCCGGTGCCATCGATAGTACGCGGCTCGACGAGAGGCGCGAACGGTCGGGTGCCATGGTGGGCGCCCGGACTCTGCATCGCAGAGACGGCTGGCTCAGGGGCGCCGGCCATGGAAAGGAGCGGAACGAGAAGTAAGGGTGCTTGCATATCTAGGCCTCCAGAGGATGGTTCTCAAGAGCCTTTCGGCTCGACCTAAATAGCGAACTTCGCGGGTGAACCGCATTGTGAGCTTTCTATAAGAGCGTCCGAGCGCGGCTTCCCTGACTGGCCCTCGCTGGTCCCTGACTAGATGGCCACACGCAGCGTGAACTACCTTGGTGCGGTCGCAATCACCATCACTGAACCAGCGGGCGCAAGCCGTCCTTCGGCCGCCGCAGACACAATCAAGCGCGCCTCAGCAGCGTCATCGTTCGAGAGCACCTGGCCACGGGCCGCGCGCGCGATCAACGCTTCGGCTTCCGCCGCGGGCATCCGCGTCATCGGCGCATGAATATGAACATCCATCTGCCAATCTGCTGGCAGCATCGACACGAGCTCGGCGGGGGTGAAGTCCGCGCCGTGGATCATGCCGCTTTCTCGGTCGAGCCTGCGCGTCAGTCCGTCGAGTCGCTGCATCCATGCATGCATCGGAAGACCCGTGGTCGAAATCGGCTCGGCGACGGCGACACCTGCGTACGCGGCGGACTGAGCGCAGAGAAGGACTCGCTGCGGCTCCTCCAGGTGATGGAGCACATGCCGAATCGTCACCCACGGACTGCTTGGGATCTTGCCGCAGACACCGTCGAGAAGACCCTCTTCGACCGGACGGTCGAGGGATCGTGCCCGCTCAAGAGCTGCGCCCGGCTGTTCGATGCCGCGAGCCGGAATCCCCAATTCACCCAGCTCTTCGACGAGGGCGCCATCGCCCGCGCCTAGATCAAGGACGCCTGCGGGCCGTTGGGCGGCGATAAGATCCACGAACGTTGCCCGTAAAGCCTGTCGATGTTCGTCAAGTACAGGTTGGAGTGCTTGAGTCAAGTGTGAACCTCCGTCGAACGGCCTCGGGACTCGGGGCAGAACCACCTACCCTCGCAGGACAGATAGTACGCTGGGCGCCATGCTGCTCCCCTCACTTCTCGAACGAACTGAACGTGCTACGGCGCTCATCGCCTGCCTCATCTACAGCGCTGCCGCTCCGACGCTTGCTGCCGCACAGGATGCGGCGCCGCCGAGCCCGCACGCCGCGCCTGGCCCCGTCGTAGCGTCTGCTCCTGCCGCGACAGAGACCCGTCGACCCAACATTCTGTTCATCTTCAGCGACGACCACGCCACCGACGCCATCGGCGCCTACGGCGGTCGACTCGCAGGCGTGGACCCCACGCCTCGAATCGATGAACTGAGTCGCTCGGGGACGCTCTTCCAGCGTTCTTACTGCACCAACTCGATCTGTGGCCCAAGTCGCGCCGTCATCCTTACGTCGAAGCACAGCCACCTCAACGGCTTCCGCCAAAACGGCAACCGCTTCAACGGCGACCAGCAGACCTTCCCCAAGCTTCTCCAAGCAGGCGGCTACTCCACGGCGATGATCGGGAAATGGCACCTCAACACGGATCCCCAGGGCTTCGATCACTGGGATGTCCTCCCAGGTCAGGGCGCGTACTACAACCCGGTGCTCGTGAATCCCGAGGGCAAGCGAACCGTCGAGGGACACTGCACCGACATCGTTACGGACCTCGCGCTCGACTGGCTCGACGAGCAGACGAGTGAGAGCCCGGATAAGCCATGGCTCCTGATGTGCCAGCATAAGGCGCCGCACCGGACCTGGATGCCGGCCGCTCGTCACCTCGATCTCTGGGCCGACGAGGACCTGCCTGTGCCTGCGACCCTCTTCGACAAGCACGAGGACAACGCGAGCGGAGCGAACGCCTCGGAGATGGGAATCGACGAGCACATGGAGATCTTCTACGACCTCTTTGTGACGGATAACGAGAGCCAGCCGCCGAAGGGTGGCCGCGCGTTAGACGCGTCCGGCTTTCGCAACCTCGCCCGCATGACGCCCGAACAGCGTGGCGCCTGGGACGCTGCGTTCCAGCCGCGCAACGCAGCCTTCCTCGAAGCGAATCTCACGGGTGAAGACCTCGTCCGCTGGAAGTACCAGCGCTACGTGAAGAACTACCTCCGCTGCGTCCGCGGCGTTGATGAGAGCGTCGGCGCGCTCCTCGACTGGCTGGAGGAGACCGGACAGGCCGACAACACGATCGTGGTCTACTCCTCCGATCAGGGCTTCTACCTCGGCGACCACGGATGGTTCGACAAGCGCTGGATGTACGACGAGTCGCTGGAGATGCCGCTCATCGTCCGCTGGCCGGGTGTCACCGTGCCAGGGACCACCTCCAACGCCCTGGTGCAGAACCTCGACTACGCCCCCACCCTGCTCGACGCCGCGGGCGTGGATGTTCCGGATGATATGCAGGGCACCTCGCTGCGCCCCGTGCTCGCGGGCGCCCAGCCGGAAGGCTGGCGCGACGCGATCTATTATCGGTACTTCGAGTTTCCAGGGCCTCACGCGGTGCCGCGCCACTACGGCATTCGCACCGAGCGCTACAAGCTGATGTACTTCCACGAGCTCGATGAGTGGGAGTTCTACGACCTTCAAGAGGACCCGGACGAACTCGCCAACCTGTTCGGGCAGCCCGGCTATCAAAATGAGATCGCGAAGCTCAGCCTCCGACTCGGTGAGCTGAAACGCGAAGCGCTCGACTTTGAGTGACACGCTTTGAGAGCCTGGGGCCAGTCGCAGACTGGCCCTACAGCTCATCGACGTCGCGCCCCGATCCTGGCCATGTGGTCTGCCCTCTTGCAGACCCAGGCCAGCAATCGGAGTGACCCATGGCGACGTCAGGCGCGAGCAATAACGAGACAGCACGAGATCGGCGACCGGCTGGCGTATGGGGCCCTGCGATCGCAGCACTGATCGGACTGGCCACGGCCGGGTGCAGCGGCATCGGTGAGGTCGAGGTCACCACCTCGCCCTCTGCCGTTTCCTTCGCATCGTCGACCTTCGCCGGAACGGAGACGTCGGCCGCCATCATCGTCGCGCTCGCCACGAGCCTGCCCGAGACGACCCAGGAGATCCGCGTCACCGTATCCGACCTGGGCACGGGTTCGGCCACGGCGGGCAGCGACTACTTAGCCTTCGACGCCTTCGTGGCGACGTTCCCTGCGGGATCGGTCACCGGAGACGTGGTCACGATCCCCCTCTCGATGCTGGCGGACACCGTCGCAGAGGGTGCGAGCGAGACGATCCGCTTCCGCCTGAGCGGAGCCGCCAACGCTAGCATCGTCGGAAATGGAGATACGCGGCTTGAGATCGCGGACTCCCAGACAGCGTCGCTTTCGTTCGCAACGGGCTCCACCGTTACCCCCGACGAGTCCAGTAGCAGCTACCAGCTGACCGTCAGCCTCGACCTCTCGCTGGGCGCCACGCTCGGCTTCGACGTCGACACGGTCCTCCAGGACGACGGCACGGGCACCGCCACATCGAGCGCCGACTACGCAGCGGTCCCGTCCACGCCGATCCAGTTCCCGGCCGGCACCGCGAGCGGCGCCCAGCAAACCATCACGGTCCAAGTCATCGACGACACCGACACCGAAGGGATGGAGTTCTTCGCGGTGCACATCACGGGCCTGGGCCTCGACGAGCTCGAGCGCAGCGGCCCCACGCGCCACATCGTGAATATCACCGACGACGAGGGCTCCCCGAGCGCTTCCATGTCGGCCACGAGCGGCCCCACTGGCACCGAGATCACGCACGCAGGCGCGGGTGACGATCTCCAGCTCGGCTTCGGCGTCAACAATGCCGGGCCGAACGTCGGTAGCCTCCTGGTCGTCACCAATGCGGGCGGCCAAGCCATGTCCCTCGGCCAGCCGCTACTCTCGGGCGCTAACGAGACCGACTTCAAGGTGGAGGTCGAGAGCGCGTCCCTTCAAAGCGGCATGCGCGCCGCTTCCAGCCTCACGCCCCCGTCTGAGTTCGTGGACCTCGGCGCGCCCTTTGTACGGCGCGATGCCGCCGCGCTAGCGGCTCCCGGCGCGGGCGGGAACCCGCCGCCAGAAAGCGGAGGCCTCGGCCTGTCGGTGACCCTCGACGAGGCGGCCCTCACGGACCTAAGCCTCGTGGACCGCATCCGTTTCCACGGCTTCCCGATGCCCGACGGGATCGGTGAGATCACGCTCGAGCTGGAGCGCATCGACCTGCCCATCGCGAGCGATGCCCTCGTCGTGGTGGACGGCGTCCCCGTCGCCGGAGGGCCGCGAGCGCTCCTTTCGGACCTCACGACCTGGCGCGGTCACGCCGTCGAGATCCCAGGCAGCACGGCGTTCCTCGCGTTCAACACGGGCGTTGGCGCGCGCGGCTACATCAAGCTGCCGTTCGGCGAGGACTCGATGATCCACATCGCGTCCGAAGAGCCAGCCACTGGCTCCAGCCCCGCGACAAGCCGCATCATCCGCGAATCGGAACTGGCCGGCCTTCCGGCCTCTGAACGCCCCGACCTTTGCAGCGGCAACCTGATCGCACCCGGAGCCGCACCCAACCTCGACCTCGCCGCCATGGGCCTGACCCCACTACTCGGCGCGCTCAACGCAGGCGCTGGGCCGGGCACAGGCTCCGCACCGGGCACTGGATCCACGTTGGTGGCCAACTGCCGCCTCGCTCTCGAGACGGACTATCAGTTCTACCAGAAGTTCGCGTCTAGCTCGGACCTGACCGACTACGTCACGAGCCTCATCGCCGCGATCAGCGACCAGTACTTCGAAGACACGCAGACGACGCTCTCGATCGCCTACCTCGGCATCCATACCAACAGCAACGACGGCTGGTCCACGCCCGACACCCCAGGTTCGACCTCAGACATGCTCGCCGAGTTCCGCGCAGCGTGGACCGGCGCGAACAGCTGGCCCGTCAGCGCCGACCTGGCGCACTTCATGTCAGGCGCCACGCTAGGCGGCGGCATCGCCTACATCGACGTGATCTGCAACCAGTCGTACGGGTTCGGCGTCAGCGGAAACCTGGCCGGCAGCATCAACTGGCAGACATGGACCGGAAGCGCCGGCAGCTTCACCTGGGACTTCGTCGTCATGGCCCACGAACTTGGCCACAACTTTGGCGCGTCACACACCCACGAGTACTGCCCGCCGCTTGACTCGTGCTACGCAGCGTCGTGCGTGACCAACACGCAGTGCAGCCAGGGCACGATCATGAGCTACTGCCACACCTGCGGGGGCATGAACAACATCGACCTCTACTTTCACCCTGTGGTGTCCGACGTGATGCGGACCGAAGTACAGAACAGCTGCCTCGGCGACGCACTCATGCAGTCAGGCGACGAAATTCGCTATAGGCTGCGATTCGACCCGCGCTCGGGCGCAGGAGCCAAGAGCGCCACGCTGCGCTTCAACCACGACGCGCCGAACGCACCGGACCCATTCGACATTACGCTGCGCGGTACGGCCAACTAAGTCGCGGGGCGGACGCCTACTTGCCCGCCTTCCATAGGTCCACCTGGGCGTCGTTCGAACCCGCTTCGCCCGCCGTGCTTCGGCCGCGCTTCACGAGCGACTGAAGCACCTTGAGAAGCTCGCTGGCTCGCTCTGGGTGTTCAGCCAGCAGGTTCTCCCGCTCCGCCGGGTCGTTGCCCATGTGGTAGAGCTGCCGGTCCGGGAGGCCCGCCTTGCGCGCGGCCGCATCCTGGGGCGCGCTCCATCCGCCGGAGCCGGGCGCAAGCAGGAGCTTCCAGGGCCCGCGACGGATCGCGAAGTGCCCATGGATGGAGTGATGGACCACCGTGGTCCGCGGCGCCACGGCTGCCTGATCGAGCAGCACGGGCAGAAAGCTGATGCTGTCCTCGCCTGCCTTCGCGGGCAGCGGCACGTCGAGCAGATCCGCCGCCGTAGCGAGGACGTCTGAGAGCGAGGTGAGCTGCGTCGCCGTCGATCCAGCCTCCACTCGCCCTGGCCAGCGTACGAACAACGGTACGCGGTGGCCTCCGTCCCAGAGGTCCGCCTTCGAGCCTCGGTAGGGTCCGCTGGGGAAGTGGCCCTTCTCGGCGAGCTTCTTCAGCCCGGCGATCCTGGACGTGCCGTTATCAGCGCTGAAGACAACGAGCGTGTTGTCCTGCAAACCGCTCGCCTCAAGGGCCGCAAGAACGTCCCCTATCACGCCGTCGGTCTGGGCCACGAAGTCGCCGTAGGCTCCGATGCCGCTCCGTCCCCGCCATCCCTTCGAGGGAACGATGGGCGAGTGCGGCGAGCTGAGCGGTAGATACAGAAAGAACGGCTTCCCCGCGCGCGCTTCGGCGGCATGGCTCTGGATGTAGTCCACCGCGCGCTCGGTGATGGCGGGCAGGATCTCAACGACTTGGAGCTCCTCCGTGATGACGTCACCTTCCACCATGCTGCTCATCTCGCGCGCGTGGTGAAACCCATAGAAGTCGTCGAAGCCCCTGGTCAGGGGCCCACCCACAATTTTGGATCCGATAGGGAACGCGGCTGGCAGGAGCGTCTTGGTCTTGACGGATGCGACTGCCCCCTCTGGCCCAGTGGCCGGCTCATAGCCATAGCCAAGGTGCCACTTTCCGAGGATCGCCGTTCGATACCCCTGGCTCTGAAACAGCCCCCCGAGCGTGACGCGGTCCTCAGCGATGAGCGGGGGCGAGTCGCCGGTCATCACGCCCTTCTGGAGCCTCGTTCGCCAGGCGTAGCGTCCGGTAAGAAGGCTATAGCGCGAGGGCGTGCAAACGGACGAGGTGGTGTGCGCGTCCGTGAACGTCATGCCCTCGCCTGCGAGGCCATCAAGGTGCGGCGTCGGCACCTTGCACCGCTCTGGATTGAGAGCGTGCACCTCGCCGTAGCCCATATCGTCGGCGAAGATGAAGACCACGTTGGGTCTCGGCGGCTCCGCGTCCTCAGGCAAGGCGGCCGTCTGCCCGGTCACAAGGGCTGACGTGGGAAGGACCAGAAGGAGAACGGGAAGAAGCGCAAGCATGGCACCAAGGTACAGAACTCCGCGCTCCCACCCATTCCAAGCGTCCCAGCCGGTTCCGTCGAGCCATATCCCGATGTGGGATTGTCGCCCGAATTCGGGCGACCCCCTCCGGTCCCAACGTGGCTCTAGCCGTTCACTCCTTGCCGGCACAGTCGTTCGGAACCTACCGAGCCGTCTCCGGTTTCAGTGAGTCGAAGCGCGGCACCAGCCCGTCGCTCAGACCCGTTCATCCAACCACCAGGACGACCCACATGATTTCTACTATTGCCCTACTCGCACTGTCCATCTCCCAAGCACCCGCCGCCCCCGTCGTCGCGCTGGCCGTCGCCGCACCTGCCCCACTGACCCTCGCTCTCCAGGACGAGAAGAAGAAGGAGGTCAAGGACAAGGTGAAGGCGAAAGACAAGGACAAGGTAAAAGGCGAGCGTAAGCGCGCCCAGAAGCGTGGCGAGCGCAAGGGCGAGGCAGGAGACAAGAAGGGTCAGCGAGCGCGCGGCGAGGCCCTGAGGAAGCGCTTTGACGCAGACGGCGACGGCACCCTGAACGAAGCCGAGCGCAAGGCCCTGCGCGCCCACATCGCCGCTGAGCGCGCCAAGCGCAAGGGCGACGGCGAGGGCGTTGGCAAGAAGAGGGGCGAGCGCAAAGGCGACAGCAAGCGCAAGGGAGACGGCAGGAAGAAGGGCCCCAAGCCCACGGGCGGCGGTAAGTAGCCCCGCACTCGGCGGCCGGGCAGCATGATTCCCGCCGCCGAGGGTGCATCCGCGCGGCAGCTCGCGTGCAATGGGGCGATGCAAATTCCGGAACACCCATCGATACCGACGCCCGCCGGCCACTATTCACCGATCGTCGAGCATGCGGGCACGCTCTACCTCTCCGGCCAGCTTCCGATCGACCCCGACACGGAGTCCACGCCGGACGGCATCGAGGCGCAGACGCTGCAGGCGCTCGTGAACATCGAGCGGATCCTGACCGCGGCGGGTACCGACCGCGGCGCTCTCGTGCAGGTTCGCATCTACGTCACGGACGTCGCGTTCTGGCCGCAAGTCAACGAAGTGTATGCCGCCTTCATGGGCGACTCCCGACCCGCCCGAATCGTGGTTCCGTGTGGCGCTTTGAACCACGGCTGTCTTGTTGAGATAGAAGCTATCGCCGCTTCTCCAAATTGCGCGTAGACTGAGGGAATGCGCGGCCTTCCGCCGCTCAGACCGACGCCTATGAGAATCACGACGTCCCTCGCGTTCTTCACTCTCTTGCTCTCCGCGGCCGCTTCCGGGAGAGTTCCTGGCGGCCCTCCTGAGCACCCCGGAGATTTCGCGCAGACCGGCGGAGAGTTTGCTCCGATCCGTGCGATCCTCGAGAGTCGCTGCCTCGAATGCCACGGCGGCCAGCACCGCAAGAGCGAGCTGTCGTTCGCGACGGCGGAGACGTTCCGCGAAGGCGGCGCGCGCGGCGCCGTGCTGGACCTCGACCACCTGGGCAAGAGCCGCCTTCTCGAGGTCATTGAGTACGGGAATCCGGAGCTCGCGATGCCCAAGTCGGGTGCGCTTCCCGACGACCAGGTGGAGGTGCTCCGGCAGTGGATCCTGGCCGGTGCAGAGTGGCCCGAGGGCGACGCCGGGCGCTTGGCTGACCCTGCGGCCCACCCACTCGAGACCTCCCACGTAACGGCAGACGGTTCCTGGTGGGCGTACGCGCCGCTCGACCCGGGTCAGAAGCCCGAGGTCGAGAGTGAAGCCTGGAGCGAACACCCCGTTGATGCCTGGATCCGTGAGGGTCTGGACGGCGGCGGCTTTGTCCCGGCCGAGCGCGCGGCTCCGGAATTGCTCCTGCGCCGGGCGACCTTCGCGCTGACCGGGCTCCCGCCGACTCCCACCGAGCGTGCCGACTTCAAGGTCGCCGTCCAGGAGCTGGGCTGGCAAGCCGCTTGGGCGGACCTCCTCGATGAGCTCTTCGCTAGCCCCCACTACGGCGAAGCGCAGGCGCGGCACTGGCTGGATCTCGTGCGCTATGCGGAGACCGACGGCTACGAGCGTGACTCCGCCAAGCAGAACATCTGGCGCTACCGCGACTGGATCATCCGTGCGTACAACGACGACCTGCCCTACAACCGCTTCATCCAGCTACAGCTCGCTGGGGATGAGTACGCGGAGGACATGGACGATCCCTTTGAGATCGCGGACGCGAAGATTGCCACGGGCTTCTATCGCATCGGCCTCTTCGACGACGAACCCGCGGATCGCGGGCAGGCCGCTTCCGACGCACGCGCCGACATTGTCGACACCGTGAGCCAGGTCGTCTTTGCGACCACCATGGGCTGCGCGCGCTGCCACGATCACAAGGCCGACCCGATCACCCAGAAGGAGTACTTCTCCCTGACGGCCCATTTCACCGGTGTCACCCGCTACAGCAAGCAGGGCACGCGCCCTCTGGCCGATCGACCCGGTAACGGCGTCTGGACCGTCGCAGACCATGCGGCGCGCCTGTCCGAGCTCGGCAGCCTGATCGAGCGCGAAGCGGCGCAAAGCGATGTGCACGATCCCCTGGAGATTGGCCCATCCACGACGCTGGTGCCCGACGCCCGCGAAGGCGAGCATGAGTGGCTGTACCGCACGGCCGACGCCAGTGAGGACGCCAATGAAGGTGACAGCTGGCCGTCGCCGGCGTTCGACGATGCTGGGTGGGAACGGGGCCTCGCGGCCTTCGGCAAGCGTGGCACGGCCGGTGCCAACATCCGATCCACGTGGACCACTCCCACGATCCAGCTGCGCACGACCTTCCGCCTGGAGGAGATCCCGAACACGCTCCTGCTCACCTACCTCCACGATGAGGACGTCAAGGTGTACCTCAACGGCCAGCTGATCCACGAACGGGGCGGCTACACGGGGATCTACCGCGAGCAGCAGCTAGGCGCCGAGGCACTGAGCACTCTGGTCGTGGGACGCAACGTTCTCGCGGTGCAGTGTTCCCAAACCGCGGGCGGGCAGGCGATCGACGTCGGCCTGAGCACGCGCTGGGACATTGAAGCCGACGGGGGCCTCTTGGAGTCCGCTCGCGTTGCGGTCGCGAATGAGCCTGCAGGCAGCGACCGACTCATGCCCCTGCGCAGGCTGCTGATCGAGCGGCGACGCCACCTCGGCGCGCGAGTGTCGCGTCCGTATCCGGCGCATGTCGCCTTCGAAAATGGACCGGTGCCGCCCGACCAGTTCGTCGAGATGCGCGGCAGCGTGCATGCACGGGGAGACAAGGTCGAGCCGGTGCTGCCAGCAGCATGGCTTGTCGGCCAGCCCGTCGACGCCCCCGCCTATACGCTTCCCAAGGCGGGCGCGGACGCGCCCTCAAGTCTGCGCCGCAGGGCGCTGGCGGACTGGGCGTTCACCGGCGGCTCTCACATCACCGCGCGCGTGGAGGCGAACCGGATCTGGCAGTTCCTCTTCGGCCGCGGCATCTGCCGCTCCTCCGGCGACTTCGGCCGCCTGGGCGAAATGCCCACCAACGCCGAGCTTCTGGACCGCGTCGCCCAGGAACTGATCGCGCGGGACTGGAGCGTTCGCGCGGTGCAGCGCTGGCTCATGGAGAGCCAGACGTACCAGATGACCTCCACGCGTGACCTCTCGGTGAGCTACCTGAGCGATCCGCGGAACGACCTCTACAGCGCCTTCGATCCACGGCGACTCACCGGCGAGGAATACCGGGACGCCACGCTCGCGGCAAGCGGCGAGCTCAGCGATGAGCTCTTCGGCCCCTGGGTCTTCCCGCCGCTGGCCGCGGAGGTCCTGGCCACATCGTCCCAACCGGGCAACGCCTGGGGCCATGGCAGCGAGGACGACGCCAGGCGCCGCAGCCTGTACGTGCACGTGAAGCGCAGCCTACGCGAGCCGCTCCTCGCTGCGCTGGACCAGCCGGATCCGGACCTCCCTTGCCCGGTGAGATTTCCCACCAACGTACCGACCCAGGCGCTCCTGACCCTGAACGGTGCCTTCGTCAACGCGCGCGCTGCCGCGTTCGCCGAAGCGACGCTGGTCAAGACCGACGAGCCCACCGAAGCGATCCGCTCGATGGTCGCGGCTGCGCTAGGCCGCGAGGCGAGCAATGACGAGGTCGACCGCGGGCTCGACTTCCTCGCGAAACTGGAGGCGGAGCATCAGCTCCAGGGCGCGCGCGCCCTGACCGTCTTTGCACTGGCACTCTTCAACCGCAACGAATTTCTCTGGATCGACTGATGCAACTCCCCCACCAAGAAGGCAAGGCCTGCCGCATGGACCGCCGTCAGTTCCTGAGTGAGAGCGCGGGCGGCTTCGGCGCCGTGGCCCTAACGGGCATGCTCGGCACAGAGTTCTTGCAGTCGACCGCCCAGGCGGCCGACGGAGTGCGCGCCAATCCGCTACAGAGCGGCGCGCGCCCGATATCGGCGAACGCCATGGCGAAGGCCAAGCACGTCATCTTCCTGTTCATGTACGGCGGTCCGAGCCAGGTCGACACGTTCGACTACAAGCCAGCGCTCTACAAGCTCGACGGCAAGACCATCGACCTGCAGACGTTCGGTCGGCAGGGCAAGCGCAAGGGCGGCCGCGTCGTCGGACCCAAGTGGAAGTTCCGCCAGTACGGCGAGTGCGGCAAGCACGTCTCCGACCTCTTCCCGCACCTTGGGACCCAGGTCGACAAGATCGCGTTCCTGCACTCCATGTACGCGGACAGCCCGATCCACGGATCGGCGCTCCTCAACATGAACTCCGGCCGGATCATCTCCGGGCACCCGAGCATTGGATCGTGGGTCAACTACGGACTCGGGAGCATGAACCGGGACCTTCCGGGCTATGTCGTGATGCTCGATGAGTCCGGCGGCCCCATCAGCGGCGCCAAGAACTGGACCAGTGGCTACATGCCCGCGTCGCTGCAGGGCGTTCAGGTTCGAACGCAGGGCACGCCCATCCTCGGACTGAACCGCCCGAAGGGCATGTCCGATGGCGCCCAGCGCGCGCTCCTCGATCACCTGAAGCAGGAGAACCTCGCCCACGAGCATCCGCGCCGCCTGAACCCCGAGCTCGCGGGCCGCATCGAGCAGTACGAACTGGCCTACCGAATGCAGTCCACCGCGCCCGAAGCGGTCGATCTCGCCTCTGAGCCCGAAGAGACGCGCGAGCTCTACGGCCTTAACGAGTCGAAGACTGCGAAGTTCGGCGCGAAGTGCCTGCTTGCGCGCAGGCTCGTCGAGCGCGGCGTTCGCTTCATCCAGGTTTACTCCGGCGGCGGGCACAACGACGACAACTGGGATGCCCATGGGGACCTGGTCTTCAACCACACTCGACATGCAGGTCGCACCGACAAGCCGATCGCTGGGCTCCTGGTAGACCTGGAGCGCCGCGGCCTCCTCGACGAGACCCTGGTGGTCTGGGGCGGCGAGTTCGGTCGCCAGCCCACCGCTGAGTACGAGAAAGGCACCGGCCGCGACCACAACGCATGGGGCTTCACCATGTGGATGGCGGGCGGCGGCGTCAAGGGCGGCACGAGCGTGGGCAAGACGGACGAGCTGGGCGCGAGGGCGGTCGAGGATCGCTTCCACGTGCGCAACCTACACGCGACAATCCTGCACCTCATGGGGCTCGACCCGAACGGACTCTCGTACTTCTTCAACGGCCTTGATCAGAAGCTCGTCGGCGTCGAAGGCGCCGAGCCCATTCACCAGGTCATCGCATGAGCGCTCTCGCCCTTGGCTGGCTGCTCCTGGCCGGCTCCCCCTCCACTGCCCTGATTCACGAGGCGCCCGCCCCAGCCGCACTCGATGAATCGCTGACCCGCGCGATCGAGGAGCTCCAAACGCGGTGCTACGAGTGCCACGCGGACAAGAACGTCAAGGGCGGACTACGTCTCGATGACGTGATGGGTTGGCGCGAGAACGTCGACACGGACAGTCCCGAGGACAGCGAGCTTCTCTACCGGATGCAGCTTCCAGCGGACGACGGCGACGCCATGCCGCCCAAGGGCGCCCGCGTCTCCGCTGAGTCGATCAAGAGAATCCAGCGCTGGATCGAAGAGGGCGCTGCCGAGGCTCCCGTTCAGGAGCGCATCGATGAGGCCCTCTCCAGGTCGATACGACGTGTGGAGATGGTGGACTCGACCGCCATGGCAAGCGGGGCGGTCATCGAGCCGGTGCGAGCCTTCGGCGGCGGCAAGTCGGGCCTCGTGCGGGTGAGCTGGAGTCACAGCCCGACGGTCCCCACCAAGGAGCAGATTGCACTGATTTCCCCGGTCGCTAGCGGGATGGTGGAGCTCAGCGTGGCCGGCACGCAGATCACCGACGAGCTGCTCACAAAGCTGCCCATGCTGCCGGCCCTGCGACGCGCTCACCTGGAGCGCACGAACCTCACGGACGCGGGCGTGGCCACGCTGATCGAGCGGGCCCCCGGCCTTCGCTACCTCAACGTTCATTCCACGGCTGTGTCGGCGAACCTCCACGAGATCGTGAGCGGCCTCGAAGGGCTCGAAGAGCTCGTCACCTTCAACACCGCGGCTGACGTTACCGAGCGAGCCGCCCCGTTTGCCGCGCTCCGGGGCCAGCAGCCGCGGAGGATCCTCGCTATCGGCGCGAACAAGGGACAGGTGTTCCTTCTGCGCGAGGCGGGCCTTGGCTCCCATGACTTCATCTGGGAGCGCTCACCGACCGACCCAAGCGCATCGTGCGGCGTCATTCAGTGGTTGGGCGATACGCCGCGCCGAGAGGCCCCGGGCTCAACGGCCCTCAGCGACGGTCACGGACGGATCCTGATGCAGGACGGGCCGGGCCACCTCATCGAGGTGGAGACGCGCACGAACGAGATCGTCTGGCAGCGCCGCATCGGCGGCCGGGTCCTGGGGTTCCACCGGAACCGCGACACGGGCGCCACGCTGATCCTCGCTTCCTCAGGGGGAGACTCCAGCTACCTCGTCGACGTCGACGCGGCCGGCGTCGCAAGGACCAGGCCCGTCGCAGAATTCCCGGCGCTTGAGCTGACGAACGAACGTCACGCCCAAACCCTCTCCAGCGGAACCACCGTCCAGCTCCAACCCCATAGGCCGGCCGCCGCCGCTGCCCCCGGGGAACCACCTGAGGAAGGGCGTCCGCGCCTCCCCCAGCTCGTCGAGCGTGACGCGAAGGGCAAAGCCTTCTGGACCTTCCAAGACCACCGACGCTTCCAAAAGGGACTGGTCTCCGCGCAGGTGATCGAGAGAACGCCTCCCCGTTCGGCTCAGCTCACGCCACGCAACCAATAGCTCAGCACGGCCTCGGGGCCGAGCGGTCCCTCGAGGAGCCGAGTCCTGTTCAGAAACCCTGCTAGCCTGCATCATTCACGAGATGGAACCACCAGTGCGTCTAAACGGCGTTGAGGCAAGGGAGAGTCGCGAACGGAGCGGAAGCGGGCCCGTAGGCCCGGTGAGCGCGCTGTGATCGAACCCGCGAAGCGGGCGGAGACCGTAGGCCGACGTCTAACGCAGCCAAAACGTCGTTTAGGCGTGCCGGTGGTTTCATCTCTTGAATAGGGCGGGCTAGGCTCGGGGGCATGATTCGCCCCCATTGCCTCCTCACAGCTCTCGTTCTCCTCAGTACGTCTCCGGCTAGCGCGCATGGGACCGTGGTCTCGCCCATCAGCAGGGTCTACCGCGTGTACCAGAGCAACCCGTCGAATCCGAGCTTTGCGCTCGCACAGCAGGCCGTGGCGATCGATGGCGAGTTGTCCTACTACACCTGGAATGAGGTATCGCGGACGATCCCAGCTGCCGTCAGTGCGGGCCTTCCGCCGGGCTTCGACTATTCGCCCTGGCTGCCAGATGGCGCGATTGCGAGTGGCGGACGCATTGATCCAAGCTCATCGGAGTACCCCAGGACGTACGCCGGTCTCGATCAAGTGAGCACGGATTGGCCGACCACTCCGGTGACCGCCGGCGCCATGTTGCCGGTGGACTTCCTTGCGACTGCGACTCATCAGCCAAGCGTGTGGGACGTTTGGATGACGAGCGCCACTTGGACGCCGAACCAACCCCTCACGTGGGCTCAAATGGAGCATCTCGGCCGGCCGCAGGTCACGCTCTCGGGAGGACACTATCTGTTCGATGTCGCCGTTCCCGCGGATCGCGATGGCCACCACGTGCTTTGGGTCACATGGCAGCGCGACGACCCTGCCGGCGAAGTGTTTTTCTCCGCGAGCGACATCCTCGTATTCGATCCAACGCTCGGGACGAACTACTGCGGCCCGGCGATCGCGAACTCCACGGGGTCTTCTGCAAGCATCGCTGCACTCGGGTCCAGCACGATCAGCGACAGCGACTTCTCGCTCGTAGCAGGCGAGCTCCCGCAGCAATCGAGCGGATACTTCCTTGTCTCTCCATCGCGCGCCACCATCCAGCAGCCGGGCGGCTCCATCGGCGTCCTTTGCCTTGGCGCACCCCACGGGCGTTTCGTGCAACAAGTGGTGCACTCAGGAGCCTCCGGTAGCGTATCGATCAACGTTGACTTGACGACGCTCCCGCGCCCGACCGGCCCCATCGCAGTACAGCCCGGTCAGACATGGGGTTTCCAACTCTGGTACCGCGATACGATAGGCGGCGTGGCTACGTCCAACTTCACCGACGCTGTGGAAGTGACGTTTGACTGATGTGAGCGTAGGAGACCCGCCCCAACGCACTCAGGGTCCCGTCGCATCACTCCCCGTCTTCCATCCTGCGCACACGAACTGACGAGACTCTGTCGTTGAACCCCATACGCGCCAGGTCGTACAGGCCGGGGCCGAGGACCAACGCCACGCCTCGCCCCGTCTGGCTCGTCGAACGGCGTCACCTCGAAACGCGGCGGAACGTGTAGGCTGCTCGCCGCGTTGTCGGCGATATCTCGCTTCACGGCCGTGAAGAGCTGATAACCCCGTCCGCGGTC
>JBLIHL010000046.1:0-18113 GCA_047635895.1 Paracoccaceae bacterium
CGGCGGGCTCCGCAGTGCTTGGCACTGCGGAACCCGCCGTCGTTTCATTTCAATCTCAGCGCGGCGTACCGCGTCCTCGGGTCACGTCGTCTTGAGGATGGTGCGAACGGTCTCGACGTCCTCGCCGATCGCTGCCTGCAGCTGATCGAGGCTGGCGAACTTCTTCTCAGGGCGGATCCGCCGCACGAACTCCAGCTCGACGCGCTGACCGTAAAGGTCGCCATCGAATTCGAGGAGGTGCACTTCGACGAGCGTTTCGGCGTCGGGCTGCGCGACGGAGGGGCGACGCCCAATGTTGCATGCCGCGTCGTAGCTTCCGATACGCTCACGCGAGTCGGGTGCGCCCGATGCAGCCGGCGGCGGAACGACGTGCGCGCGGCACGCGTAGACTCCGTCAGGCGGCCGCAGTTCGTGAAAGAGGTCCAGGTTGGCGGTCGGGAAGCCAAGGCTGCGGCCCAGTGCTTCACCGTGAACCACCTCGCCGTAAATCGTGACGGGACGGCCCAGCATGGACGCCGCGGATTCGAGGTCGCCGAGCTCGACGGCTTCACGGATCACCGTGCTCGAAACAGCGCGCTGCCCAATTACGACCTTGCGCGCAATCTCGACGCTGTGTCCGCGCGCCCGCAGTGACTCGGGCCCACCCGTGCGGCCCTTGCCGAACTTGCTATCGAAGCCAAGCACGAACGCGCGCGTACCGAGCCCGGTCTCGAGGATGCTGGCGGTGAAGTCCTCGGCGCTCGTGTCGCGCAACTCCTCATCGAAGGTCAGCACGCAAACATGCTCGATGCCTGCGCGGGCAAAGAGCGCCAAGCGATGCTCGATGGTCGTGAGCGTTCGCGGCGCCTTGCCAAGCAGGACGGCCTTGGGGTGATCGGCGAACGTGACAACGGTGGGCTCCGCGCCCAGCGTCAAGGCGCGCTCAACGTTGGTGCGTAGAATCGACTGGTGCCCGAGGTGGACGCCATCGAAGACGCCCACGCTCGTCACGGCGCCGCGCTCACTCGGGGTGAGCGCGGCTCGATCGCGCGTTACCTTGAGTCGGTGAGGCACTACGACTCGGCTTCGGCCTTCTTGGCCTCCGCCGCCCGTTGGGCCTTGAACTCGCGGTACTGGTCCTTCAGCTCTTCCACAGAGTCGCGGTTGCGCATCTTGTCCGCCGGCGTCATGCGGTCGACGAGTAAGACTCCCTGGAGGTGGTCGTACTCGTGCTGGATGATGCGCGAGATGAAGCCGGTGAACTCCTTCTCGAACTCGTTCCCGTGCTCGTCAAAGGCGTGAACGAGGCAGCCATCTGGGCGCAGGATGTCGGCGTTAACGCCGGGAAGAGAAAGGCAGCCTTCCTCCATGCTCGTCTTCTTGCCGAACGTCTTCTTGATGGTTGGGTTGACGAGCGCCATGTTGCGCTCGGGCTGCTCCGGATCGCCTTCGTCGTTGAGGACGAAGAGCCGCTGGGTTAGACCGACTTGGGGGGCTGCAAGGCCTACCCCCTGGCTCTCGAACATTCGCTCGAGCATGCCCGCGACCGTCGCGCGGAGCTCGTCATCGAACTCCGCCACGTCATCGGTCTCCTTTCGGAGCACGGGATCAGGGAACAGGACGACGTCAAAGGTTTTGGGCTCGGTCATGATTCTGGAAGTATCGAACGGGCGTGCTCGTATGGCGCGCAATGGACTTTTGGGGGCGAAACCCCGGTGTCCTTCGCGGGTATCATAGCCCAGGCACACTCGACCCGAACTCCCCCTGACGGACTCTCCGTGGACTACAGCAAGCACATCCAGAAGGCCGAAGAGGCCGCCCGGCGCCGCAACTACGACTTTGCGGTCCAGCTCTACCAGCAAATCCTGGAGCTCGAAGCGGACCAGGGCGAAGCTCGCGCGGGTCTCCGTCGAGCGTTGAAAGCGCGACATGAGGCGAAGAAGAGCGGCAAGTTCATGAAGCTCATGAAGGGCGCCGGACCGCTGACCATGGCCAAGGGGCTCGCGAAAGCGGGCAAGTTTGACGCAGCCGCTAAGGCGGTCGAGACGTACCTCTCGTCGGCGCCGCTCGACGTCGAGGCGAACATGCTTCTTGGGACATCGCTGGAGGCGGCGGGGCACTTCAAGTCATCGCTTGCCGTCTTCGGGTTCATCGCCGAGATCGACCCCAAGAACGCCGAGGGGCTCAAACGGGCCGGTGCAATGATGGCGCGCACGGGGGAGGCGGCCAAGGCCCTCGCCTACTACGAGCGGGCCCTGGAAGTCGATCCTCGCGACCGGGACGCGCTCAAGGCTCGGAAGGACCTGGCAGCCGAGGCAGCGCTGGACACGGCCCGCTACGACACGGTTGCCCACAGCCGTGAACAGCTCGTGGATGTCGATGAGACCCGGCGCCTCGAGCAGTCGAGGCGGATCCACAGGACGCCTGAGGAGCTTGAAGCCGATCGAGACCGGCTGGAGGCCAAGTACGCGGACGATCCATCGGACGTCGACACGATGCTTGCCCTGGCCGAGATCCACGAGAAGATGCGGGACCCAGAGGCTGCTCTGGACGTACTGGAGCGCGCTCTGAGCTATCGCAAGGGCGATCGGGAGCTCGAGGAGAAGATAGGCAAGGTCCGCACAAAGGCGCTGAAACGGGCCCTGGCGAAGGCTGGGAAGGGCGGAAATCAGGAGAAGGCCGACAAGATCGAGGCCAAGCTCCAGGAGCACGAGGTCTCGGAATTGCGTCGCAGGCTCGCGATTCACCCCGGCGACGGGGGCCTGCGGCTGGAATTGGGGCAGATTCTGCTCACCAATGGCGATCTCGATGGGGCGGCCTCTGAGCTCCAAAAAGCCCTTACAGACCCTAGAAAGGCCATGGACGCCCGTTTGCTGCTCGCCCAGTGCTTCGAAGCCAAGGGATTCGGCGATCTGGCGGCCAAGGAGTTCGAAAAGGTGCTAGATGGGATGCCAGAGAACGACCAGCGCCGGCGGGAGATCTTGTATAGTCTCGCCGCTCTAGCGGAATCAGGGAGCGATCTCAAGCTGGCCAAAAGCCTCTACGCCCAGGTGTACGAGGTAGACGTCAGTTTCCGCGACGTTGCGAAGAAGATGGAAGAGCTGCGGTAGAACCCCGCGCGCTCGACCGAAGACGACCACGAATCAACGGTGCGCCACGGATATCCCGCGGGGCCCGGAACCGAACCTAGACATGCCCAACACAAAGCAATCGACCAAGCGTATGCATACCGACGATCTTCGTCGCATGCGCAACAAAATTGTCCGCACCTCCATGCGCACCGCCGTCAAGAAGGTCCTCACGGCCGAAACGACGGAAGTCGCTGAGGCAGCCCTTCCGGCCGCGTTCAAGCAGGTCGACAAGGCCGCCAAGAAGAACATCATCCACGGCAACGCCGCTGCGCGTAAGAAGGCTCAGCTTCACAGCCACATCGGCAAACTGAACGGCTGATTCGGTTGGCTCTCTTCGGGGGGCCTGCTCGATTCTGCGTCTATAAGGTTCGAACTCCGTCTCCTGGCCGGCTGCCGATCCTCTGACCATGGGACGATTCGAAACAAGCTCCAAAGAGAGCTCGAAGTGGCTGTGCCCGGTCACTGTGCCTTCGGCCAAAGACGGTGTGTTCAGCACGGTGAAAGAGCTGCTGGAAGACCTCGATGGCTGGGACGTTGAGTCGGTGGACGACGAAGGACTTAGCGTCCACGTCACCAAGAAGAACGGGTTCCTCGGAGGCACCTCGAAGATCGTGATCACGGTCTCGGGCCCCGATGGGATTCCTTCCTCTGAAACCCACGTCAGCAGTGAATCCAGCGGGCTTCTATCGCGGGACAAGTCGAATGTGTCGACGTTCTGCCGGAAGCTTTGGATGCGCGTGACCTGAGCCGTCCGCGGTATGACCTGAGCCCGTCGGGGCTGGGCTTCTGCCGCAGTTAGCTCTACCTGACTGGTGCGCCCTCCTGGTCCGGCTTGTTTCACAAGCCGGACCAGTTCGTTTTACCCATTCGCGGCTGCGGCCTGTGGGGCCATGCACGTGCCCGGGCGCCCGTTATTGACGGCTGAGTTCGATGCGCACCGTGCGCTCCTCTAGGGGTTTCAGCGTCACGGCGTCGAACAGGGTGGGGACGGCATCAGAAAGCGTTGCCTTGAGGACCATGGGGACCCCGGCAGGGACGCGGGCAAAGGACGCCTCTCCACGACGATTCGTCTTCATCGTGAACGTGGTTCGATAGCCACCGAGGCTGACCTCGCAGGCGACCTCGACGTCGTGCAATGGTGCGCCAGTTGGGTCGGCGGCTTCGACGTTGAGCTTTGCCGCGCGCTCGAGTTGGATGCCGGCGGACAATCGGCCCTCCAGCGAGCTGGGCTTCAGGGCGGTGGGTGAGTAGCCAGCCGCATCGACAAGGATCCAGTGCGCTTCCCGTACCGCGCCAGGGAGGTTCGCGCGGCCTTCGGCATCGGTTCGTTTGATGAGCTGTGTGGTCCCGGGGAAGTCCTCAAGCCCCAGGTGAGTCGGGTCCGTGGAGACGCTGCGAACCGCGACGCCTGCAATCGGATCGCCCGTGACGGAGTCACGGATGGTCAGCTCCACTGGGTCAGGGGGGCGCTCGAGCTGGAGGACGACGGAGCGCTCTTCTGCAGGCCGGAGCGGCCCGATCAGGAGTTTTGACGCGCGCGCGATGCCCCTCGCCCCGGCGTGAATCTCTAGCGGCGCGTCGGGCGTGACGATGAATCGGACCCGCCCATCATCCCCGGTCACGAGCTCGGTCAGCCGGCGAGCGGGTCGGAAGGAAGGGCCTTCACCCGTTTGCTGGCGCCAGAGGCTCGTCGGCAGGCCGACGACCGGCGCGCCGTCTGGGGTGTAGCTGATCAGGACACTGAGAGCCGTCTCGCGCACCTCGCTGGGCGGCAAATCCGCGTCGGCATCCACATCGCCTCGCGCGATCCGCGGGCCCAACAGGTCCAGGCTGCCGTCGGATTCTGCGGCAGGCGTGGTGGTCAGCGCTCCGCCTCCACCGTCCTCGGGTTGCCCGATGGTCGCTGGCGCCGGCCCGTCGTTCTTCCCGGAGGATTGGAAAAGGCCGAAGGCCACGAGGAAGACGCCGGTCACGACGGCCACCAGGACTGGAATTCGGCTGGAGTGCTTCAAGTCGACGATCTTGCCAAAGGGGAATGAAGGAGCCGCGACGTCCCTCCCCCGACTGCGGTATTCTTCCATCATGTGTGTCCCGAACAGAAACACTCGCCGTTTTTCCTCCGCCTCAGCCATCCTCGGGCTGCTCCTCCTCGCGCCCCTGGGAGGCTCCACCCTCGTAAGCTGCCAGGGCTCCGGTGGTCCGGCCTCCACGGCTTCGATCAGCGAACCGCGCCGCGAGCTCCAGACCCAGATCGACGATGCCGACGAGCTCTTCGGTCAGCAGGAATTCGATGATGCTCGCCAGCGTTACGAGGCCATCTACCTGGCGGCCGAGGCTCGCGGCTACGACGGAGAGGCCACCGAGGCCGCGGCCCAGTGCTCTGCTTCCCTCTCGATGCTGAACCGGCTCGATGACGCTGAGTTGTGGCTCGAGCGCGCCGAGGAAAAGGCTGAGCCATCAGCCGAGCGGTCCTGGTCGCGCGTGCTGCTGGCCCGTGGCATGCAGCGCCTGAAGAACCGCGACCTCTTGACGGCGCGTCGAACCTTCATCGAGCTCTACAACTTCTGCTTCCTCAACTCACTTACGCCGCGCGCCATCCAGGCGGCGACGCTGGCATCGGAGTCGAGCCAGGGCCAGGAGCAGCTCGACTGGAGCATGCGCGCGATCCAGGCTGCGAGTACGACCGGCAACGTCCAGTGGCAGGCTCCGCTTTGGTCGAGCCATGCCTGGCTCCTGAATGATCGGGGGCGCGCAGAGGAGGCCCTCGAGGCATTCAAGAAGGCGCGGGACCTCACGGGTCGCGCGGATATCAGTCGACTCGGCCGCATCCAGGCGGACTGGGCGTACGGCCACGGCCTGCGGGTGTCGGGCCAGCTAGAAGAGGCTCGCGACCTGCTCGAGGAAACGAACGCGATCGCGCACAGCATCTACATCGGCAAGCCCTCCGCACGCGCCGCCAAGTCCCTCGGTCAGGTCCTCTGGGAGATCGGTGAGATCGATGCGATGGAGGGCAAGAAGGAGCGCGCACGCGAGCATCTCCTCGCCGCACGCTCCAAAATGCTGGAAGCCGGCCCTGCGGAAGGAGCGCCAGCTCTCGTGGAAGAGCTGGACGCCCGATTGGAGGCGCTCGACGCCCCCGTTCCCGTCCGCCGCTTCCCGCCGGACTTCGGCAACAAGAAGAAGCAGTAGCTCTACTTTTTGTCGGCGCTTTCCGTTTCCGTTTCCGGGTCGGGGGCGGGATAGCGTGAGAACCAGGCGTCGATGTGCAGCACCTTCGCGATGAGGTGGCTCGGTCGGCGGGCAATGCCGTGGCTGGCTTCCGGGATACGAACGAAGGCTGTGTCGACGCCGAGGATCTTGAGCGCCTGGTAGTACTGCTCGGACTCGGAAATCGGCGTGCGGTAGTCGGCTTCACCCGAGAGAAGCATCGTCGGCGTCGTGACGTTACCGACGCGGCTCAGCGGGGACCGGGACCAGTACTGTTCGAACGCGTCCCAAGGCGCCTTTGGGAACCAGTACTGCCAGAAGAAGTCGTAGGCGTCCGACGTCAGCGCGAAGGAGATCCAGTTGATCACAGGCTTGGCCACGACGGCGGCCGTGAAGCGGTCCGTGGTGCCGACGATCCACGCGGTGAGCACGCCGCCGCCGCTGCCGCCCGTGACGTACAGCCGGTCTTCGTCGACGAGCCCCTTGCGAATCGCGCCGTCGACCATGCTCATGAGGTCGTCGTAGTCCTGGGAGGGGTAGTTGTGGTGGATCTTGTTGGCGAAGGTCTCGCCGTAGCTGGTGCTGCCGCGCGGGTTGCCGTACACGACGACGTAGCCGAGTGACGCGAAGAGCTGGAGCTCGAAGGAGAATTGCGGTCCGTAGGCGGCGAAGGGACCGCCGTGGATCTCAAGCATCGTCGGGTACGTGACCGGGCTGCCGTCCTCGTTCATCGCACCGGCCTCGAAGCCGGGCGGCGTGATGATCCAGGACTGCACCATGAGGTTATCGGCGCCCGAGTTCGTCCACTGCACGGTGACCTCACCGAGCTGAATCGTGCTGCGCAGGTCCGCGTTGACGTTCGTGACCTGGGTGGACTTGCCGTTTCGCTCGATGATGAGCTCGCCCGGCCAGGCCTGATCGCCGCCTACGTAGGCCAGGGTCCCGCCGGAGACGTCGTAGCTTCCGCCTGTGTAGGGGCGGCCGGAACCTAGTCCGTGGAGCTTGAGGGTCGTCTTCGTGATGCCGTTCTCACCGAGCTTCGCGAGGAACGTATCGCCCTGATCGGCGTAGGTGAAGTAGAGCTTCCCGCCGTCGAGCTTGGGTTGGTTCGGGTTGCGATCGAAGGCTCCGGTCAGAACACGCGATTCCGCGTCGGGGTTGAGCCCGTCCGCGCGCACGCTGATCTCGGCCTGCTGGTGGCCCTGGCGTCGATCGTCGAATCCCATCCAGTACAGAGCGCCCGTTTCCTCGTCGTAGACAGCGTTGCTGTCGGGGCCCTCGCGGTTCGTGAGCTGGGTGAGCGCGCCCGTTGAAACGTCGAGTGCGTACAGGTCCGAGTCGTTCGGGTTGGCGCGGCGGTCGTCGCGCAGATTCGCGCTAAAGGCGACCGTGGAGTCGCCGATCCATGTCAGCGGCCCGCCGTGGTCTTTCTCGCCCGACGTGATCTGCCGCGGGGTGCCGCCGAAGGCCTCGACGACGAAGATGTGCGTGTCCGTGTTCTCCTTGTAGCCCTGGCCGTCACCCCGGTAGCTGAAGCGTTCGATGACCTTCGGCGCGGGCGCCCACTTGGCGCCCTTGGGCGCGCTCGGCATTTGGGCCATGGGCTTGGCCTTGCGCTCGACCGCCATGGTGAACGCGAGGCTCTTACCGTCCGGCGACCAGGCGATGGAGCCGGGGGACTTGGACGCGCGCGTGACCTGGTGCGTGGTGCCGTCGTCCATCCAGCGGACAAAGATCTCCGCGCCGTCTTTGCCAGCCATCTTGACGTAGGCGATGTGCTCTCCGTCCGGCGACCACGTGGCTCCGCCGACCGCGGTGATGAGCGGACGGTTGTCGCCGGTCTTCACGTCGTAGATCCAGAGGTCCGGATAGCTCGAGTCACTCATGACGTCGAACAGAGTCCGGAGGTAGAGCACGGTGAGTCCGTCGGGGGAAACCTGTGGCGAACCCACGCCTTCCAGCTGGAAGAGGTCCATCGCTTCGATGGGGCGCAGGTCGGGCGAGACCGGCGCTTCCTGCGACGGTTGGAGGGCGAAAAGGAGCAGCGCAGGGATCAGCATGTGGGGGAGCGAATCAGTGGGGTAGGACGCCGCTTGGGGGCGGTCCGAGGATGAGTTCAATAACGGCCATCGCACCGCTTGGGGCGGTCTGTCCCGGAGCCAGCACCGCGATGGGGAGCTCGGGACGAAGGAGGTCGGCGAGGGCCTGTAGACTGTAGGACGCGTGGAGGAAGACGGGCGGTGCACCTTCCCCTGCCGTGATGCCCAGCACGTAAGGATCCAGTTGGACGCGGTTGCCGCGCTCAATGCCTTGGACGAGCTGGGTGAAGCGTTCCACCTGGTCGATGGCCACGGGGCCTGCGTAGGCGAGTCCTTGGGTCTGGGGGCCGCTGGAGGCAGCACCCATGAGAAGCCCGGAGACCACGAGTGCGGCGCCGCCTGCGGCGACCTGTGCCGGTCGCCTGAGCGCGAGTGCGGCCCCCGCTGCGGTGCCGGCAAGGATGGCGACGCTCGGCAGCATCGCGATGACGTACCAGAGGTGCGCACGTCCCGAGAACGCCGTGATGCTGAGCGCAGCGAGGGCCCAGGTGAGCGCGATCACGGCGGTGGCGCGACCCTCTCGATTCGTGAGGCTGAGGCCTACGGCGATCACCGCGGTGAGTCCCAGGAGGAGCCCGGCCCCACCGGGCACCCCGGCCGCGAGGAGCTGCCAAAGCGTCCAGGTGATCGAAAGCGCGCCCTCGGCGGCTGCCGAGGTGCCTGACTCGGCGTGTCCGCCCAGGCCGCCCAGAACCGCCGTTCGCACGGCGATGCCGACGGCGACGGCGCTGGCGGACGCTGCCATGATGGCCCAAAGCGGTGGGGTCTTGAGTTCAGCCTCGGGCGCTTCAGGCTCGCGTCCTCGGAAGAACGCGCAGGCGGCCACCAGCGGCACGGCGATCACGCCGGTTTCCTTGGAGAAGAAGGCCGCGAGTGAGAGCAGCGCGACGGGCCAAAGGCGGCGTCCCCTGAGTGCGGAGAGGGCCGCGCCGGCCAAGAAGAGCACGCACAGCGCGTCCGCCCGGCGGGGGGCGTAAGGGATCACGTCGAGCTGGGCGCGGTGAACGAGGAAGACGAGCGCAGCCAGGACGCCTGCGACCACGGCGGGGGCCTTCTGATCCGACATGCGAGCCGTCAGGCGCGCAGCGATGCTTCCGATCATCGTCGCAGCGATCGCTGCGATCAGCACGTCGGTCCAGCGAAACGGCGCGGGGTCGAGCGAACCGCCGCCGAGCCAGTCGTTCACCGTGAACGAGAGGTGTACGAGGGGCCGGTAGAATGCGCCGTCCGGGTAGCGGCCGCCCATGAGCTCGCCGCCCAAGACTCCCGCGAGATCCCCCGGACCGCTTACGCGGGAGGCCGCAATCAGTGGGTAGCCGTCGAAGCCAAGTAGGGCGCCGTCGCCCGCACCGGAGTACAGCAGAGCGGCGACCAGGAGGCATAGAAAGAACAGCCCGAGGGCGCGCACGTTGGGCATGGGGGTGAAGCTGGGGGAGAGGGCTACTTGCCGTAGCCGAAGCCTTTGACCTGGCTCTCGACCTGGAGAGCTTCGAGGTCGACCCGGTTGTCACGGTACGCCTCTTCGGACGGGATCAGGCTTGGGTCTTCCGCGTCGGCGATGCGGCGGGGAAGGACCCCGCCGCGCGTGAACGCAGAGTGGGCGCTGCCGTTCAGGCTCGTCGGGATCGGCTCGTCGACGAGCAGGAAGGACATCGGCGCGATGTCGAGGAGCTCGAGCTGACCGCGCTCGGCGGACGGCTCGATGTTCTTGCCAGCGATGGCGAAGATGCCCTGGAGCGCGTGGTCGGGGAAGGGAGGCTCGCCAAAGGTGATCGCCTTGCCGAAGGTCGCGGCGACGCAGCGCCATTCAGGTGCCATCTCCACGATCAGATCCGGAACGACCGTCAGCTCGCCCGTGCCCGACCAGGGACCTGGGTACAGGTCCGCTCCGCGGTGCACGGCCTGGACGACAGCGATTCCGTCCGGGAACTCAAGGGCGAGGAGATCTTGCGCGATCGCGTCCAGGACCTTGCCGGCTTGGGCTGGCGAAACGATTCCCTGGGGCTCGCGCCCCTTCAGATTGAGGCGAATCGAGGCGAAGGGCCCCTCGGTTTCGACGGCGTACGCCCGCGTCTGGTCGAGATCGAGCTGGCCGAGTCGCGCGGCGCGCTCGGACGCCTTGAACTCTGCGAGTGAGCCCTGGGGGAGCGCTTCGAGGCGAGCGTCCGCGTTGGGTGCGCTGTAGCCGACGTCCATCAGCCAGCGGTGCATGTTGAACGTCCTGCGGTACTCGGCGAAGCCGTGGTCGGACAGCACCATGACGGTCGTGTCGTCACCGGCCGCCTCGATCAGCTTGCCGAGCGCGACGTCCAGGCGCTCGATCAGGCGCAGGACGTCGGGCCGCCGCAGGTTCTGGACGGGCCTATGACAGAGGACGTCCAGGGACTTGAAGACGACCATCGAGTACGACCAGTCTCGGGCGCTCAGCTGCTCCACGACCAGCCTCTCCTTGATGGCAATCTGTGCTTCGATTCGATCGATGTCGTAGGGCGCCTGATTCTGGCGCCAGACGCCCATGTCGGGGACGTAGCCCTCGCTCCGCAGCTTGTCGGTGAAGCCCGGAGGGTGGGCGTACTCGGCGCCCTCGGGGCTCAGCATCCCCGCGACGAGCGTGCCGCGAACGGCCTCGGGCGGGAAGGTGACCGGAACGCCCCAGACGTGGACCGTGTGCCCGCGTGCGACGAGCGTGCGCCAGATCGGTGGCGCGTCGACGTCCTTGGCGGAGATGAGTCGAGCGTCGTAGCTGTTCTCGAGCGGTCGGAAGAACGAGTAGACGCCGTGTTCGCCGGGAGACTTGCCGGTCGAGATCGTGGGCCACGCGGCGCTGCTGATCGGGATTTTGGTCGATTCCAGGGTGGCCGAGCGTCCGGCCGCGATCAGTGCGGCGAGGTGGGGGAGCCGGCCCTCACGGATAAGCGGGTCCAGGACGTCGAACGTCGCGCCGTCCCACCCGACGACCAGGAGGCGCTGGGGCGGAAGGTCGCCGGAACCTGAGCCGCAGGAGGTGGAGCCACAGCATGCCGCCACGATCATCAGCGCGGCGGCCTTCTGAACTCGGCGACGAAATACTCCGGGCTGTGGCTGTGTCATCATTCAGTCCTGCCGTACGAAGCAGCCGCGTGGGCTGCGAGTCGCGTTCGGGGGAATCCCGCGCGGGTAAGCACTCAGATCCGCTTTCCGAAGCGATACCAGGCGAGGATGGCGAGCTTGATCCTCATCTTGCGACGGCGGCTCAGGTGTGAGCTGCTGACCAGTCGCTGGTACTCCCGGTAGTCGTACTTGTTGGCGCCGTCGATCGTGCGGAACTCGTGGTGGGCGAGGTTGGCCAGCGAGCCAGGGAGCCCCTGACGCAGCCGTAGCACCTCGACGAGCCTTTGAACCTCCAGGCCGCGGAGCAGTCGATCGGCCGCGCAGTACTTCTTGCCGAACCAGTGGTTCGTGCCGTGAACGCGGTAGCCGACGAGCGCTTTCCCGATGAAATACTTCCGCGCACCCACCACGGAGCTGCCGTAGACCAGCGCTTCGTCCGCGCAGGTGCGCCAGCCGCGGGCGCGATCGAGCGGGAAAATGTCGTTCAGGACCCGCCGGCGCATGGCGAGGCAGGACGTGGGCTGGCCGACGAAGGCGCCGCCGTTCTTCAGGGCGCGCACGACGGAGTAGCCGAGATCTCGGCTGGATCGCTCGGTGATCTCAGTCCGCCCGTCCGTGAAGAAGCGCCGGTCATTGGTCGCGACGAACTCGATGTCGGGCCGCTCGCCGAAGACCTTCATGACGGCCTCTACGTAGCCCGGATCCCAGACGTCGTCGGCATCGAGAAAGAAGGCCACGTCGGCCGTGCTGGCGGAGACGCCCGTCTCAAAGCAGGAAAGTTGGCCGCCGTTCACCTTCTCGATGAGCTGCACCGACTCGTGTTCGGCGCAGATGCGACGGACCTCTTCCAGGTCGGCGTCGGCTGAGCCATCGTCGACGACGATGATCTCGTCGAACGGATGCGTCTGATTCACCGCCGATGCCACCGCTTCCGCGACGTATTCACGGTAGTTGTAGTGGTTGATCAGGCAGCAGGTCGTGAGCTTCACATCCCTGGATATTTGATTGGGGCTCATCAGGATGCGTCAGGTGGTCCCGGCGGGGCGGCTACGGCGCGCTCCCTGCCTGCTGGGTCGGCGACCATCGTACTCAGGGTGAGGTGCGGATGGAACCTGTGGACCGATTGGCATCGACATGATCCGTCGCTCCTGGAGCCGGGTAATTGGTGGGCCGAGGCTCGCGATCCGTCGGGTGGGCCGTAGCCTTGGCTGTCATGACTCAGGTACCACTCATCGCCGGTCCTCTTGGGGGCCTCGTCGCGCTCTGTCTGCTTTCTGGCTGCGGCGCTGAATCCGGCTCGGATCGCGTTCCGCCACCGGTGATCCTGATCTCTCTGGACACCGTCCGGGCTGACTCCCTGGGGGTCTATGGCGCGCCTCCGGGGTCGACGCCGGTCTTGGACGCGCTGAGCGAGGGGGCAGATCGCTACGAAACCGCCGTCAGCGCCGCCCCGTGGACGATGCCGAGCCACGCCTCGATGTTCACGGGCCTCTATCCGTTTGAGCACGGCGCGCACTCCTTTCTCCCGGAAGAGGGAGCCAAGGGTGACAACGTCTTCGCACTGAGTGGTCGGATCGAGACCGTGGCGGAGGCCCTGGCGGCCCGTGGCTACCGGACCGGTGGCATCGTGTCGAATGCGATCTATCTGCGCCCGATGCTCGGTCTCGAGCAGGGCTTTGTCGACTGGGACGTCGAAAGGGGCGCGGCGAGCCGGGTGAATGAGCGTGCTTTCGCGTGGCTCGACAAGAACACGGGCGGGGGGCGACCGACGTTCCTGTTCCTCAACTACATGGACGCCCACCGGCCCTACTTCACGGGTGATCGTGGGGATAAGCCGGCTCAGAAGCTCGACCAGCTGATTTTGAACGTCATGCGGCTTGGCCAGGAGCCCGGCGAGCTCGGCGAGACCGTCCGTGGCCTCCATCAGAAGGCCGTGACAAAGCTCGATGCCAGCCTGGGTCTTCTCTTCGAGGGTCTCAAGGAGCGCGGGCTTTACGACGGCGCCATGATCATCGTGACTTCGGATCACGGTGAGGCGTTCGGCGCCCACGGGATCGTTGAGCACTCGAAGGACGTCTACGAGGACACGCTTCGGGTCCCATTGATCGTCAAGCTGCCCGGTCAAACGGAAGGGCGGGTTGTTCAAGGGCGCGCGTCCTCGGTCCACGTGCCCGGCCTGATTGGAGCGGCGCTTGCCGGGACGGGCGCGGAGTCGCTGGGGAGCGTCTTCCGGCGGCTGCCGAGCCGCCTGCCGCAGGTGGTCCTTTCCGAGAACTACTACAGCCGCCTCAAGGACCTGAAACAGTTCGGCGAGCGCTTCCGGCGTCGCCGGTGGGCTCTCTACGAGGGGAACCTCAAGCTGATCGCCGGGTCCGACGGTTCGTTGGAGCTGTACGACGTCGCGATCGACCCAGAAGAGCTGAACAACCTGGCGGAGAGCTCCGCGGCGGACGCGGGGCGTCTGATGGAGAAACTGCAGGCGAAGCTGAACGGAGCGACGGCCTACGAGGGGGAGCCTGAGCTTCCGGGGGCGCCCCTCACTGCGAACGATCGGGCGGTGATGGACTCGATGGGCTATAGCGGCGGCGAGGACCCAGACGAGGACCCAGACGAGGACCCAGACGAGGACCCTGACGAGGGCGAGGCCGAGGGCGAGGACGCTGGCGAGGACGAGGAGTCCAAGGACACGAAGGAGTCCCGATGAGTTCTCGCCAATTGCCAGCGTTCGTTCTCTCGGCCTCCATCGCGGGCCTCATGGGGTGTGGCGGCAAGGAAGACGCGCCGCCGGCTCCCCACGTCATCCTCATCTCGCTGGACACCCTTCGGGCGGATCGAATCGGATGCTACGCCCAGATGGGGGGGACTGCGGCGGGCGCTGCGATCGCGACCGGGGCGAAGACGCCAGCGCTGGACGCCCTGGCAGCCGGCGCGGATCGCTTCACCTCGTGCACAGCCACCGCCTCCTGGACGCTGCCGTCCCACGCATCGATGTTCACCGGGCTCTACCCCTTTGAACACGGCACCCATGGCTTTCGTGTCGAAACCATGGTGGACAACGCCTATCCGCTGCACCCCGGTCACACGACCCTCGCCGAGGAGCTTCGTCGCTCGGGCTATGCCACGGCGGGATTCGTGGCGAACACCGTCTACCTGGCAATGCGCTGGGGGGTGGATCAGGGCTTCGATACCTACGAAGTAAAGCGCCAGCCAGCGGCCGCCGTCACCGACCGGGCGCTGAAGTATCTCGACGACGTGGCGGGCTCCAAAGTCCCGCAGTTCCTGTTCGTGAACTACATGGACATGCACCGCCCCTACGGCGGGATGAGCACCGAGGAGTCGCTGCGGCTGCCCAAAGAGGAGCGCCCCGGCGAGATGCTGGAAGCCCTGTGCGTCCGCGTGATGAACGACAACCTGCCGGCCGGTGAGCTGGGCGAGAAGGTGGTTGGGATGTACGACCGCGCGCTGACCGGGCTCGATGCCGAGGTCGGCCGGCTCCTCGATGGCCTGCGGGAGCGCGGCATGCTGGAAGGGGCGATCGTGATCGTGACCTCCGACCACGGCGAGGCTTTCGGAACCCATGGGATCGTCGAGCACGCAAAGGATGTCTACGAGCCGCTCGTCGCGGTGCCACTGATCGTGAAGGCGCCCGGGCAGTCCGAAGGTCGCGTCATCAGCGACCGACTCGCCTCGCTGGTGGATGTGCCTGGGCTCGTCGCGGCGTACGTGCCGGGCGAGGTGGGGGACGCACTGCGTGAAGCCTTTCCCCGGCAGCCTGGAACCCACGGCGTCCTCACGGAGATTCACTTCGCGCGCCCGCGGGACGTGGCGCTCTACACCGATCGTTTCCAGGTGGAGCGCACGGCGTGGCGCGACGGGCGCTTCAAGCTAATCGTGGGGGGCAAGGCCACCGAGCTCTTTGACCTCGACGCGGACCCCGGCGAACTCAACAATCTGGCGGAGTCCGAACCCCAGCGCGTGCTGGCGATGCAGGGCGCCCTCGAGCGCACGCTGGCCGAAGGCGCTTACCAGGGCGAGCGCCTCGAGCCCGTGGCGGCCACGGCCTATCAGCTGCGTGAAGCCAAGGAAATCGGTTACAGCGCCGTTTCCGACGACTGACGTTCTTCCCTGGGGTCACTCCGCGACGGGCTCCTAGCGCATCTTGGAGATATTCAGTTTGTCGACCTTGGCGCGCGTCTTGACAGACTCTTCGCTGCGGGTGAGCGACTGCGCGATGGCCTTGAGGCTCATGCCCTTGCTGACCAGGATGTGCAGCTTGCCGATCTCGCTGTTGGTCCAGGCCTGGCGATGTCGCTCGAAGTTCTTTGCCATGTCTCTGCTCGTTGACTGTCAAGCTGGCAGCCGCGTGCGGCCAGTCGTGACCACGGAGCCTATCAGTGCTGCCGTCCTCCGGAAACCGCTATTCGCGGCAGGGCCCTGGAGTTCCGTCACTAGTTTCGTCACAGGGGCGATGTCCGACCGCAGGGCCAGGTCCAACCACTCCCCGCGTCCCGGCGCCAGGCGCTGCCAGTACCCTGTCGCCCTGGGGTAGACCTTCCCGGTGACCATGGACACGACGCTTCTCATTCTCGCGGTCACGCTGTTCCTGGCGTTCGCGAATGGTGCCAACGATAATTTCAAGGGCGTGGCCACGCTCTACGGGAGCCGTACGCTCTCCTGGCGGGCGAGCCTTGCCTGGGCGACGATCGCGACGCTGGCCGGATCACTGACGGCGGCCTACCTGTCAGCCTCGCTGGCGAAGCTGTTCAGCGGCAAGGGACTCGTGCCAGACGCGTTCGTGGCCGACCCAGCCTTCACGCTGGCCATCATCTCGGGAGCTGCGATCACGGTGATGCTGGCGGCTCGGGTGGGTATTCCGATCTCGACGACCCACGCGCTGGTGGGCGCCCTGACGGGCGCCGGCATTGCCGCGACGTCGTGGCAGATTTCTTGGGGCGCGCTCTTGGGCGGCTTCTTTTGGCCGCTCGTGGCGAGCCCCTTTGTGGCGTTCGCGCTGGCCGCGCTCCTCTATCGAGTGACCACCGCAGCCCGCGGGGCCCTGAGCGTTGGCAAGGAAACGTGCGTCTGTCTGTCGAGCGGTCGCGTCGTCGCCGCGCCCGGCGGAGTCGTGATGCTGCAGGCAAGCCGGCCGGAGTGGTTCGTAGCCGAGGCCGAGGAGTGCCGTGAGATCCAGCGCTACGACGGCCGCGTGCTGGGCGTTCAGGCGCAGAGCCTCGTGACGGCAGCCCACGTGGCCTCCAGCGGAGCGGTCTCCTTCGCCCGCGGCCTGAACGATACGCCCAAGATCGTGGGCGTGGCCCTGGTAGCCAGCCAGCTCAACGCGATGTGGCTCACCTACATGGCCGCGGTGGCCATGGCGGCCGGCGGCCTCCTGGCCTCGCACCGCATCGCGAAGACCATGAGTCATAAGATCACCGACATTCAGCACGGTCGCGGCTTGGTAGCGAACGTGGTCACGAGCTTCCTCGTCATCGTGGCGTCCCGTTGGGGCGTCCCAGTCTCGACGACCCACGTCTCGTGCGGTTCGATCTTCGGCATTGGCGCGGCGACCCGTGAAGAGCAGACGACCAACTGGTCGGTCGTACGCGGGATCCTCCTGGCGTGGGTAACGACTCTCCCGATGGCGGCGGCGCTGGCGGCGGGCATCTACCTCATCGCGGCCTGAGGGTCGCTCGTATCGACATCGAAGTGGCGATCAAGCGCCAGCTGAGGGGTCATGCGGCGCTGGGCGGGTGACGGACGTTGGGCGTAGCTCTGGGTACTTGCCCGCCACGGGTGTGATCGAGGCCTGCTGAGAACGCTGCAGCTCGTAGCTCGCCATGCCGTGGGCGATCGCTACGTTGAGTGAGGCCACGGGTCCGAACTGTGGAATTCGGACGACGCTTGAGCAGGCCGCGAGGAACTCGTCGGAGAGCCCGACGCTCTCGTTCCCAAGCACCAGTGCCACTCGCTCGGGCCAGGCCATCTGGTGGATGGGTGATGCCTCCGGTCGGATCTCGATGCCTACGGGCGCCCAGGCCCCGGCGTCGCACCACTCGAAGAGCGCGCTGTCCTCGGCCAGATAGGTGATCTCGCACTGGCTCTCAAGCTTGCGGGAGAAAGCCTGGGAGCCCTTGCGGAAACTCCAGGGCTTGTCATACCCGACCATGACGAGCGGCCCGCCGCCCATCGCCACATGCGTACGAACGATCGAACCGACGTTGATCGGGCTCTTCAGCCCGCGGAGGATCGTGGCAAACGTGGTCATTCTGGCCACACGGTACCACGGCAGTACGGTTGACTGCTCAACCGGTCAGGTCGGGTAACTGGCACGCTGCTTCACTGAAGGGGTAGGAGGCAAGAGGGCTTTGCGGTGGTTGATTGCCTGGCTGAATCCCACCGCAAAGCCCTCCCTACCGATAACGACTGCTTCGCTGAACCGCGGTACCGACACGCTCCTAGGAGCGTGTCGCGTATAGATGGATTCGAGTAGTGGGTCCCCAGGTTTCGGAGGCAAGGCGCTCCCTCACCCCTCGTGGCAGTAGTCCCAGGGGTGCTGGGGCTACGCAGCCTCCGGAAGCTGGGGGCCCGCTACTCGGATTCAGCTATG
>JBLIHL010000047.1:0-18060 GCA_047635895.1 Paracoccaceae bacterium
CGAACTCAAGTCTCTCGACTCGATCATAAACATCCCGTCATTGCCGAGCGTCGTAGCCCGTGTCTGCGAAATGGTCGAAGATGAAGGCACGGGAATTCGGGAAATCGGCGATACCGTGGCTGAAGACGCACCGATGACCGCAGCAGTTCTGCGAATGGCAAACAGTTCGATATACGGCCTCGAACGGACGATCGGAACGGCTGCCGAGGCTGCGACCGTACTAGGAGCTCGCCGGCTCCGCAATCTCGTGCTGCAAGCGTCGGTCCTCGAGGAGTACGACGAGTTGCGGTGGGCGACGACGGTGGACATCGACGCGATCTGGAAACACGCGCTCTTGGTTGGCCAGCTCACGAAGAGACTGACCAGTGCTTGTGGCTATTCAATGGCTCCACATCCAGAGGACGCCTACAACTTCGGACTGCTGCACGACCTTGGTCGCATGGCACTGATTGACACCCTCGGAGCCGAGTACCTGGCCCTCCTGGAAGAAGCCAAGCATCGAGGGGTCGCCGCCCATGACTTTGAGATTACGTCGCTTGGTTTCTCCCACCAAGATGCAGGGGCTCGAATCGCCGAAGTGTGGGGACTGCCGGCAGCCCTCGTAGACGCGGTGGGCCATCACCACGATATCCACGCGGCCAAGGATGCGCGCGCTGCTGCTCTTGTGGCATGTTCCGATAGGCTCGCGCACAGCGTCGCCTCGGAGGAACCTCTCCAGACGTGCGAGGTCGTGCCAGCCAGGATCCAGATGGCCCTGAGGTTGCGTCCAGACCAACTAGAGGATTGGATGGAATTCAGCCTTGATGCGTATCGCATGATCGCCAAGGCGAGCCTCACGTGAACGCCTCTGCGAGAACGGTCGCCTGCGCGTGAACAACACCTCGATCGAGCGCGTCGAGCTGCCGCCCGAGGTCTTCACCGGCGAGCCCTTCCTCGTCACGGCTTGGATCCACGCGGGCGCGCGCGGCTGATGCGCGGCAACAGGATGCTCGAAACCCGCACGGTCGAACTTCCGCCGGGCCGCTCACGGCTCCGATTCCGCACCGTCATGCCCAAGGCAGGCATCGGGACCATCCGCGTGGAGTTCGTGCCCGGATACGGCGCCGGGATGGACTCCAAGGCCGGCATGGACCGCGTCCCCGAGAACGACACCGCCTTCGCCGCCACGCGCCGGGCGAGCCGCGGACGCCTGGATAGGAGATGACGGACGGATCGAGGGAGCGGTGGGCGGCGACTCACGACCAGGGCGTAGTGTCCCATCGCTCAGACGAAGCCCTGCAGTGCATCAGGAGGCCCCCCGGGCACTCATGCCCGGTAACAAAGCGGAGCGATGTGGACCTGGGTTCGGCCGACCGATCGACCACTCGGTTGCCAATGCCCTCGTGCGGGCGCTCCGCATTGAAGTGGATCACGTACTCCCGGAGCGCCCCCTCAGCGACACCTCGCCGAAGAAGATCATCCGGCCCTGGCACTCCTCCTTGATCGATCGGACGAAGCGCTCGGCGTACGCATTGCAATTCGGCGAACTCGGTGGGGTGAAGACGGTCTCAACTCCCCCACTCGTGAGCAGCGCCTGGAAGCCCTGTGTGAACCTGGTGTCGCGATCGACGATCAGCTTCCTGTGCGCCACCAAGAAGCCATCATCCGCATCTGTGAGGTTACGGCCGACCTGTGCCATGAATGCCTCGTTGGGCGCCCGCGTCGCTCCTGCGATGCACACTCGGCGGGTGGCCAAGTCGATCACATCAAGCGTGTGGAATGTGGTCAGCCCTCTGGCCGTCCAGACTTCCGCCCGAGAAGAAGTCCGCCGCGGCGCACTTGCCCCAAGTGGCCTTGATGAAGGTGCTCCACGAGGACGGCCGCTCGGGAGCGGGCTTGAGACCTTCGCTGCGCAGGATCCGGGCGACCGTCGTGCGCCCTACTCGATGCCCGATGTCTCCGATCGATCCCTGGATCCTCGAGTAGCCCCAGCTCGGGTTCTCCTTGGCGAAGCGGACCACCAATGCGCGGATCTCGCCCATGACTCCTGTACGCCTTGTCGCGCTGCTGCTCGCGGCTGACGCAACCAACGACGGAGAGTAGAAGGACACGGAGCGGCAGACAGTCAGTCAGCACATGGGCATCCTACATGCTCCTTAGGTATCGTCAGAGCGTCGGCTGACCAGTGGGACACTACGGGCCGCCAGGCAGTCGTCTATCTAGGTCGAGGCTTGGCGCCTAACACAGATTGATACCGGGACGAATTCATGTGTATATAGGCGTGCTGTTGGCCTTGCGACTACTGCCCTGAGAAGTCGAGTACCAATTCGGTGCTGCCCCCTTCTGGCAGGTCGAATTCCGCGGTCGGTCCATCGCCGCCGAATCCACCGTAGGTCGCCTGGTACCGCCCACTGGTAAGCCCGTCCTTCTCGAACATCCAAGTTACAGTGTCCAACTGGACCCAATCCACTTGGGAAGCGTCGCCGTCGAGCTTCTGCAAGGAGATCCACACCCTTCCGCTGTTCTCCGTCGCGTCCGCCGAGGTCGGCCGCACGACGGTGCCGCTGCATGGGACGGAAGGAACCATCAGCACCTCGACGGTGCCCATCTCAATGAGTTCGTTGAGCCCCTTGTCCAGGACCTGACGCACGTGCCCCGGCGCGATCACGGATACGCCCTCGTCGGCGAGCATGAAGTTGCGCTGCGAAGCAGAGGGGGCTCCCTTAGCATCGCGCATCTTCAGCGTCGACCTGCCTTCGGCGTCGGTTGGCTGTGCCGAGCCCGATGGACCATGAATGGCCGCGCCTTCAATCGGTTCGAGCGACACCGCATCCAGCACGGTGAACGCCACGGTCGCGAAGGAAACGTCCACGTCCACCTCGATCGCGCGTCCCGAGGGGATGTCGATGTAGCCAGTGTAGAGCTGCTCCCCGTTGGCGTCTTCGCCCCCGTCAGGGTCAGGCACGGCGGCCGCGTTGATGGATAGGTACTTCATGCCGTAGTCGAGATCCTCGGTGCGGAATCGACCGGCGCCGTCGGTGTAGGTCGGTGTCCCATGGTCGCGACCAACGTGCACTTCGGCGTTGGCCACTGGTTGGCCATCCACGCGGATACTGCCCTCGATCCAACCCTTCTTCGCTGCGCCTTCTCCATCCAGATGGATGAGAACCACAGGGTCCACGCCTGCGACGACCACAAGTGCCTCCCGGTACGACGGTCGGCCAAAGCTGGCGGCCTCGGCGAGCAGCTTCATCGGGTCGCCGTTTAGGAAACGCTCCATCAAGGTGATGTGGTAGCTCCCCGGTGCGACGTTTCGGAGGGCGAACTCTCCCGCGTCACTCGTCACGGTCATCCGCGGAAGGTCAGCCAGCTCGTCATCACGTTGCTCCAGGGCGACCATGTAGCGGAAGCCTGGCGTCGCACCCGCCCAGGTCACCTTGCCGGATACGACCAGCGGGTGCGCGAGTCGAATCTCAGTCGGCTCAGGCGCGGGGTCGGCGGCTGCGCGGGGCTTGGGCGCTTCGTAGACGATCCCGGAGCGACCGTATTCGGGGTGCTGGATGATGATGCGTCCGCTGCCGCGCGCCATTGCGAAACCGCCGGTGACCTGGTTGGTGGGTAGCTCCTGGGTTGAGGGCAGGGGCCCCATGGAGGCGGCGCCTGTCTCGTCGCTCCAACCGGAGGCCAGTCCGTGGATGCCGCCACCGGTCGTCATCAGTGAGAGGTGAGCGCGGGAGATGGGCGCCCCAGTCACATCATCGACGACGACATAGTGGAGCATCATGCCGCGCTCGACCTCGATACGATGCGGTCCGACGCCGTCACTGTGAGTGATTAGCTCCTCGGCCTTTCCGTAGCCAGGGACGTCGACTATCACCGTCCATTCACCATCGGCGAGCCCCGCGACGTGGTACTGGCCCGGATCACCTGCCTGCACTCCTGCCCGAGGTACATCCTGGCGGTGCATCATGCTCATGAACTTGGCGAAACCGAAGTCGTCGGCGTTCGAGAACGGACGGACGGCAATATCGGCTCCGGACAGAGGCTCGCCGGTCACGGCATCGACGAGTTCAATGATGGCTGCAGACGCCGAAGGCAGTGTGAGGACCAGGCCGCGAGCAACGACTTCCGCCTGTGCTGTCACCCAGGCATCGTGGTTCGAACGACGGGCGGCGACAACAACGGTGCCGGACTCCGGCACGCCTGGCGCCGAGAAGCGTCCATCTTCTCCGGTGGTGGGGCCGGGCTGGAGGAAGCCCGAGTCGAGCATCGGAAAGAGCACGCCGGCGAAGATCTTCACGCCCGCCACGGGAAGGCCACGGGTGTCGATGACGCGACCCTCAGCGATTCGACCCTCGAGCAGCTCGAGCTCGTCGAGGTCGTGTTCGGCTCCGGCCGCCAGGTCGAAGCCAGGGATGATCGTCGAGGCGCAGCCAGCCTGGTCCACTCCGCCGCACACGCGCCCCGTGGGGACCGCCTCGAAGCGGAACTCACCCTCGGCGTTGGTGTGGGTTGTCGACACGGGGAGCCGGTCCAGGATCGGAGAGCCCCACGCCGGGAAGTCGGCCACCACAAATCCTTTCTGCTCGGGGACGGCGATGATGGAGTCGCTGTGCAGGTCGAGGAATCCCATCTGCACCGCGATCTCCGGCAGTGTCGCCAGTCGGACGCGTGCGCCCTGTACGGGCTCTCCGTCGTCATCGATCACGAGCCCAAACACGGTGCCAAACTCCGACATGACGACGTCCCCAATATCAGTCACCTTGCCGTAGTCGAGCGATTCGTCCACGACGCGCACCGTGGCGCGCTGACCTCCCAGGTCGATGCCGATCCCGTGCATGGCAGCGGCCATGGCGCCCTTGATCAAGAATCGTCCTTCCGCGTCCGTGGTGGCCTCACCCACCTCGATCGAGTCATGGGGGAGCGCCACCGTCGACGTGTTCAGCAAGGTGTCCGAGGACACCTCCAAGAGTGATACCACCAGGCCTGCGGCTGGCTCGCCGCTTGCCTCCAGCACCCGCCCTGTGACGCCGGAGAGATCCTCGGCCCAGGGATGATCACCTTCGTCCGCGACGGCCCCCGCCGTTCCCGAGACTGCCGGTCCAGTGGAGGTCACGCTCGTCCGCTGATCGGTTGGCGTGGGCAAGACCGACCCGAGGTCCGTCGCATCGGTCTGAGACCCAGCGTCTTCGTCCTGGGTCACGGGTACGACCGACGTGGGGTCCGGCGCGGGCCGGTCCGCCATGAGGAACCAGCCGAAGCCGGCGGCGACCAAGAGGGCGACGAGAGCGAATAGGTAGCGCATGGGGAGTCAGGCAGGGGCAATAGGGAGTGCAGCCATCCTATCAATGCAGCCGCCGGGGCCGATATCGTCCATGCCCCTCTCGTTGCCGAACGGCTCAACGCAGGCGCTTCCGGGCTCGAGTTGGTATTTCCAGGCTTGGCTCCGAGACCAGCAACCCGGCGTGTCGACCTCGAACCCGACAGACGGTCTCCTGGCAGTACGGTACCGCCATCTACTGCCATGAGAGGTCCATCACCGCAGGAGCAAGAGCTCCGGGATGGTCTCTCGACCGATCCAGAGCACCGCATTCTGCCGCCAACGACGGCCGAGCGCGGCCGCCTCATCGCGCTGGAGGCCGAGCACGAGGAGGCTCGCTTCCGGCGCCCAGCCTCCGCTCGGATGGCGCCCTTGCCCCTCGATGAAGGTCCGCCCCTCGCCAGCCAGCGCCTCCTTCAGTTCCTCTTGGAGCGCCCCGTTCTCTGCGTCGCCCAGAGGCTGGCTAAAGGGGTTGCAGGCCGTGACGTAGACCGCCCCCACGTGCCCCCCGGCCTCCATCAACCGCGACATCGGCTCGCTCCGCTCCCCCACTCGCAAGACCATAGGGTGATCACCCTCGACCTCGTAGAGAGTCTCCCGGTAGGCCGCGACCAGCGACGCTGCCAACTCTGTGCCCTTGTACGGTTCATCCATCGTGCCCACACCTCAGCGGGACTCAAGCGTACCCGGAGCCCGCCGCCCGGATCAAGCCTCCGCAATGAACGGCAGCGGGTAGCCTCTGGCAGTACGGTACCGCGTTCGTTTGCGCCATTCCCCATGAGCCCGGCAAGCCGCGAGTGGCGGAGCCCAACTCGGTACTTTGGGCGTAGGAAGAGTGGCGCAAACGAACGTGGTGCCGTACTGCCATTCCACCTGCACCACGCCCTCGACCGTCAATAGCCAGGAGCGCCGGGAAAGAGCAGGCCAGAACTCGGCTCCTCGTCGATCACGACGATGTTGAGGCCGGCAGCCGCCAGGTCATCGTTCAGCGCATCGACGCAGCCGGTGTACCTGATGTAAGTTCGGTTGTAGCCTGGGCAATCTCCTTCGACGAGATGGATATCGAAGCCTTCTCGGACCTTTTCAGGCAGCTCCATCCAGGTCGTCCAGGCCTCTCCGTTGGACTCTCCCTCGATCCAGTTCTCGAACTCGCTACTGCAGGTGTCGAGCCCCTTGTCGAGCGTGAAGCTCAGATCGTCGAGCGCATCCAGCCAGGCCTCTCCACTGTCTTCGTCCAGGCCCATTTCCCTGGCCACGTACTGCTTCATCAGGGCATCGAGTTCGCTCCCTTGGGCTGTCGCGATGCCCGGATAGCGGTCATCCAGATAGACGCGGAGCGTCGGAACGCGTCGCGGGCCGACATCGAATGCGGGGTCCCATAGAACCTCACCGTCCAGCGCAAGCACCCAGGGATCGTCCACCTCACGATCGAGTTCGGACTCGGGCCAGAGCCAGTCGAGTTCGCCCCCGGGTAGGGCTGCAGCAGGAAGGGTCGCGAGGGCGACCTGCAGGAAGGTGCGACGAGAGAGGTGATAGGACGAGCTCATGGTGCGAGGCTCCGAGGTTCTTGTGGGTAAAGGGACGTAGGGTGGCCGCTGCGGCCGGCAGTCCGGTCACGCAATGGCGATGAGGGAGCATCGGCAGCGAGCCTGGAAAAATCCAACCCGTTCCGTGTCATCAGCATCGGGGTAGCGGGTCCCGCCCAAGTGTCGGGGCGCGACTCAACGGGAGACGGGCCACGGCTCTTCCTGATGACACGAACTCAGGTTGCGGCGACGCCTCATCCAGCCGAGACTAAGTGCACATAAGGAACGACCCGCCTTTCGGTCGGTCCACCGACCTGGCCCGAAGAGCCAAGGTGGTTTGACCTCCCCGCGAGGTCGATGTGCCCGTCACCACGACGGGTGCTTCCTTCATCCGCTGTTGCTACACGGCGCATCTGAAGCCCTCAATTGGTTCGTGATACGGGACCGCGCTGAATCTGACTACAGCCATTCGGGCCGCGACGTCGCGCGCCGCGAAGATGTCCCGAAATCTGAGTTGTCTCGCCGCGAGGCCCGCCTGCATCGCCGGCGTCCGCGTCACCTTGCCGAACCTCAGCGCACCGTGAGGTCGCACGAAATTGTAGAATCCGCGGAAGAGTTCCAGGCGGTCATCGAGCGTCCGCTTCTTTCGCGCGTGACACGGGGAACGGCGACACAGGTAGGCAGAGCCCTGACAGATTGTGAGGTTCAACCGCTCGATGAACGCGGTGTTCAGCTTCGTCGAGCCCTCGGACTCCTCCAGTGCATCGGCAAGCCGCCACTCCAACCCCACGATCAGCTTCGTGCCTACGCGCACGACTCGGTTGCGCTTGATCTTCTTGATGACCTGGGCGAGCACGCACCCGGGGCCGAACACGCGGCGAATCGTGGGCGCGTAGGACTTGAATCCGTCGGCCGTGATCAACGGGGTTCCCCCACCACGGCTCGTATTGGCGACTCTTCGTACGAACTGCCTCGTGTTCCGATACGTGCGCGCTCCGACAAGAGTCGCAGGCCACAGTCGCGACCAGACGTCGATGCTCGCGAAGACCCACGTCTGCTGCTTGCGGCTCTGAAGGAACGTGTTCAGCTCGTCGAGCTAAAGCTCGACAAGGTCGTGGTCGCGTAGGTGCTTGGCGTTGACGCGGCGAGCTATTGCCGCGGCCAGCTCCAGCCAGCGAGCAACCATGTTCCACGAGAGTCCTTCGAGTCTCGCGATGCCCGACTTGTTGACGCCTTCGACGCTCAGCGCGGCGACGCGGTCGAAGCGCCGCATGGAGTCCTGCAACCGCTTGTAGGGCGTGCCCGTCGTCGCGCCGAACGTCTTGCCACATGCTGTGCAACGGTATCGTCGGCGCCTTCCGCCCTTCACCTTGGAGAAGCCGTGCAGGGCGACGTTGCCAGCGTCGTGCCGGCCGCGCTGCTCGCAATCGCCGTTCGCGCAGGCCGCCCGAGCCCCGACCGCTTTCCTCATCTGACCTCGTTCATGATCTTCCGAGTCTAGATCGCGCGCAACGCAGGATCAACGAGGGGGCTGCGCTCGAGCTGTAAGAGGCGGTGACGGAAGCACCAGGGCATTTCAAGACGTCGTCCCCGAAGACCCGCTTCAGAAGATCCGCCCAGCGAATGTATGTAGGCCCCTTCGCGCTTGATCCCGAGGACTCCTCTCTTGGGCCCTGCGAGTCCGAGGCGTCGACCTCCTTCCGTTCCTTGACGATCACTGGACGCGGCACCACTTGGGTCCCGGAGCGGTGACGCCGGCGCCAGCACCCCTTGATACGTCAGCTGATGCTCGCGTGGATGAGGCACCAGCGCCGCTATCTTCGCGATGAACTCTTGCGGCGTGAACACGAAGGACTTCGTGCCATCGCGCCACACCTTGCGGAGGGACCAGACGATGTTGCCGTCGCTACGGACCTCAAGGCGCTTCAGACAGAGCGCTGGCCTCGAGATGTAACGGCAGAGCTTCTCCATCCAATCGCGCTCCCCCTTGGGAACCACCGTGGCCGCGTGGAGCGAGAAGCCGTTCGAGTTCTCGGGCCAGAAATGGAGAGACGCGCTGGATTGACCAGCCGGATGGCTGATGAGCCCGGGCCAAGTCGGGGTCGCGGAGACGCTGCAACGGTAGGCCTGCACGCGGGCCGAATGGGACAAGTGAGCTGACTGACGCTGACTTCAGGCCTGGGAAGAACGCACCGTCACGCGCATCGCCGAAGTCGAGCAGCGGCTGCTCGTACTCGGATGAGTCGAGGCTCGCGTCTGTGCCCTCTTCTCCGCGGCGCGGCGGTAGGCCGAGCTGCAGCGGGTTCAGGCCAGACCGCTCCAGCACACGGCGGATGCGGGCGATCACGTCACGGTGGACGCGGGCGACCTCGCCTGAGTCGAGGAGGCCTGGTCTCACAGCTGCGGTGCACAGCGCCGTCAGCTGCTGAGACTCGTTGCCCAGCCTCACGCTTCGCACGCTGCTCAAGGCGAAGGCCTAGCGCAAACGTCGCAACGCTGACAATTCCGATTCCCCACTCGAGCGGCGTCCCCTTCTCGGGGTTGAGAGCCAGTATTGCGGCCATCCCGATGCAGCCGCCGCTCGTACAGGCTTGCCCGGTTGCTGACCAACCGGCCCAGTAACTTGGGAGGCGCCTGCGCGTTGCATGTTGAAATGCACTCCATGTGCCGAACGCGGCAGACACCAAGAACATCCAGCCGAAGAGAGCATTCATTTCGAGGGTCGCAGTCTGTCCAAAGTCTTTGGTCGAACGGCTGCGACGCTAAGCGTCGCCTGCTGCATCGACAAGTTAAACGCCGTCGGCTCACCGTGAGCCTCTTACGTCTTGGCCGCAATTTGCACCAACGGTAGCCAACCGGCGAGAAGACGGATTGGAATTCCCACTTGCCAGTCGGCATGAGGCCCACGGCAGCGTGGGGCCCGATTTCCGGCGTTGGTGCATGAACGTCGCTCCCGGAGATCCAAGTGGGCGGCTGGCGTGCCAGATTCGATTCCCTTGTGCCCCCTTAGTGCATGAAGTCACGCGTCCATCCGAAGTACAAGACCCCGTACTGTCCCATTGGTCAGCTAAGGCCTTGGCGGCGTCGTGAGTGCCAGTATGCTATGCACGCGCGCGATCTAGTCCCGCGCGCCATCCGCACACTCCTGAGCCCAGATGCCTGACATCCATCCCAACGCCCCCGCGCGCCCGTTCGGCGGACTCCTCCTGAAGGGGATCGGCCTGATTCTCGCCTTGGCGGCCCTGTTCGCTGGGGCGCTGTTCTGGTTCTTCGGCGTCGATCACCACCACGAGACCGCCAGCACCATCCTGCCGGGCCGGGTGCGAGATCTGACCCCGCCGACCGCGACGGACATCATCCTGCGGCGCGACTTCTTCCTCGATCACAGCGCCACCTACATCGTGTCCGAGGAGGACCTCGTCGCCTTCCTCGACGAGTACTTTGGGGAGAGTAACCCCAGCGCTCACGACCCAGGGGCGCTGGATCACGTGGGCGCCGAGCGGGACTGGACGTGGTCGGCGGAGCTGGTCGAATTTCATTGCACCGCGGCTAACGGCTCCGGCTCGAGCTACTTCCACGATCGAACCAGCGGCCAGACTTACCAGGTCTCCGCGCACTGGTAGGACTCCGCAGGAAGAGGTTGCTTGCGTTTGTGCCGAGGAGGGCCTTCTACGGATTGGTATTCCAAACGGGCAGTCGATACGTCGCCCACGGTACCTGGGGCACCCATTTCCGGCAGGCACCCTCCCTCACGGCACCCGACACAGCGCGCACCGTCGACTATGCGCTTCAGTGAGAACTCTCGAGCCATCCGGCGCGGCCTCCGAAGCCCACCCAAGACTTGCAACCGAACGGCCCGCAGCCAGCGCCCCCCCCGGGGAGTGCTGGCTGTTCCCATTCCACCGGACCCCGCGGCCCGCACGCTGCTCTACCGCCGCGCTCTGCTTCCCGAAGTCCAGCCGCCCCTGACGAGGCGGCTGACGAGGCGGCTGACGAGGCGGCTGACGAGGCGGCTCACGAGGCGGCTTCGGCATTCGCTCTCCAGGCCCGGCCGGCGGCGCGCGCCCCTCGTCTTGCGAACACCCGTCTCCCCCACGACCATTCCCCGCGCTGGATCATGTTGGCTGAGATAAGCGCCCCGAGCGAGAGCGTCCCAAGACGTCTGCGGTCCGTGCCGCTCATTGTGCTCCGAGGGTGATCATGGCGTTGGGCAGCATACCGCTGGCACTCAGTTGGGAACCAGCTGTAAGCGGAACCGGAAAAGTCCATTAGGCTACAGCATGCTCATTCCCCTCCTGGCCGTCGCGGCAACCCTCGTTCAACCCCAAGGCGACCTGGGGGTCGCCCGCCGGTTTCCGGCACAGGGCTTCTCCATCGCCACCCCGGGTCCCACGTGGATCGTCCAGGACGGAGCGGAGACCCCGTCTGGCTTTCGAGTGAACGTGGCACTTCGAGACGCGGGCGGCTTGGTGGCTGCCTCTGTGATGACGCTCCCCGTCCCGGAGGGGAGCCAGGCCGCCAGCCTGCTGGACAAGAGCATCGCTGGGCTGCCCGCTCACGAGGAGTACCTCGAGCACCAGGTCCTGCCAGACGCGCTCTTCGACGGTCAAACCGCGCCAGGGATCCGGGTTGAATGGCAGGCAGTGACGACTGGGCGCATCAGCATCGTCCAGCGCTACCTCGTCGCAGAGGATCGCGCGTACCTGCTTCAGGCCCACGCACCACTGAAGGAGTGGGACGAGCACTGGCCCGACCTGGAGGCGTGCATGAGGTCCTTCCGCCTGGTCGAGCCCACGACCGCTGACCACGCGGCCATGGCCCTTCCGCGACTTGCTGCCAGGTGTGGCAGCGAGGCGGCCTGGGCCGCCGATTGGGATGATGCGATGCGACGGGCCAAAGCGACCGGCCGGCACGCTCTGGTCGTCGTCCGCTCCTACCCAGGCTTCGACATTCCGGACAGCACCGCGATCTCCACGTTCATGGACGAAGACGTGCTGGCCCTGGTCCGCACGCGGCTGATTCCCCTGCGCCTGGAAACCGGCGCACCAGCCCCCATTCGCGGCCCCGAGTCCTACGGCATGAGCCCCTCGACGTTCGGCGTGGCGCTACTCCTGGTGGACGCAGACGGTCATGTCCTGGCCGACACCCCCCACGTGGATCCGGACGCTTGCCTGCCGTGGCTACGCGCTCAACTGGAGCGACACCCTGAGCCTGCACCCATTCCCGAGGTCGAGGATCCCCTGGCCCAGGCCAAGCTGCACCTGGATCGTGGCGAGCTGAAGCTTGCCCACAAAGTGCTGGACAGTGTTCCAGCGGAAGCACGGAGCCAGGACAGGGCACGGGCATGGATGCTCTACGCCCGACTTCACCGCCTGCGACACCAGGGGATCGAGGCCCTGTCAGCCCTCGGGATAGCACGCGCGGCGTGGCCCGACGGCGCAGCCACGATCGACTGCGAGCGCGCCCTTGTGCTCCTCCGCGAAGGGCAGCCCGAGAAAGCACGTCAGCTCCTGGAAGACTCCATCGAGCGTGACGGCGCACCGGTCCTACCCAAGGCCATTTTCCTCCTGGCCACAATCGTGCAATTCCTCGACGGCGTGGACGCAGCGCACCCCTGGTGGGTGCGCCTCACCAATGAGCACCCGGACTCGCGCTGGGCGTGGGCGGCCGCCGTACGGCTAGAGAACGAAGACCTGTTGAAAGCGGTCAAGTCACGCGGCTCGTTCGAATGGCCCCGCCCGGAGGTGCTAGCCTTCCTGGACGAGCCCGCCGCCGCACCGACGGATGCTGCCCACGGCGAGAAGGCCGCGCCCGAGGCTCTACGCTGGTTGATGACTCACCAGCGCGAGGATGGTTCATGGCCATCCTCCACGGATCTGCGGCAAGCCGCCGACCTTCCACCAGGCGCGATCGGCGCGGCGATCGACGCCCTGGCAGCACGCGCCCTCATGCAGCGCCAAGACGACCATGCGGACGCCGCAAGGTCGGGAATTGCGTTCTTGCTCCAAGCGGACGAACGCCGGCGCGCCCTCGACCTACCGGCTGTCTACATGGACTACACGGCCTGGGCCTCTTGGGCCCAGCTCGAATTGATCGCAGACGCACTCACCGAGAATCCCGACAACGAGGGCCCCCTGCGGGCCTTCGGGGCGCGCCTCGTCACCGATCTGCAGGAGCGAGTTCGCGGCAATGGAGGATGGAGCTACTACCTCTCGGGCAACGCCGATGGCTCCGCGGCGGTCGAACAGTCCATCAGCTTCACCACGGCGGCAGCGGTCATCGGCCTCATTCGAGCCAGGGAAGCGGGGATCGATGTTCCTGAGGACCTGATCGAAAACGCGCTCGATTGTCTTGAAGCGATGCGCGCCGAGACCGGCCTGTACGCCTACATGCTGCACCACCCCGGCAACCGCGCGACCCACAACCCCGCCCCCGGATCGGCTGGCCGCGGCCCCGCTTGCGAGTTGGCCCTTCTGCTCGGGGGCCGCTCCAGCGAAGAGCGCCTCGCCGCCTCCCTCGACCTCTTCATCGAGAACGCGCCCGCCCTGGCCGCCGAGGTCGGCAAGGCCCTCATGCACGCCGGTGCGAGCACCCAGGGCTGCCACTATCCCATGTTCGACTACATGCTGGCCGCGCGGGCTTCCGCCGAGTTGCCCAAAGGCCAGCGAGAGCGCTATCGCATCAGCCTCCTGGACCTCTTGATGGGCACCCGTCTGGCGGACGGCAGCTACCAGGACACGCCCATCATGGGCCGCGCGTATGGAACAGCGGCGACGCTCCTCAGCCTGCATGCCCTTGGACTATGACCGGCCCCGCCTATCACTCCAGGACCGCTATCACCCCCGGGGACCCCGCCGCGCGGCGTTGGTGCATGAAGTCTCGGTGGCGACGTAAGTCCCCCATCCCCACCCGGGTCAACAAGCGATCTTCTCTGAGCTCGGCCATCCGAGCGTACGCATTCGATTCAGCACTTTGCATCCGCCTGTAGCGTCCGTGCTCGAAGGCGTCCGCCGATCAGGGTCTTGTGGCGGTAGAACGTGTTCTCCACGCGCCCTTGACGATGGTATCCGGACTCCCTCTTCCATCGTGGTCGTCCAATCTCCCTTACTCGCCTCACAGTTCGGTTGCGCGCCTTGGACCTTCGTCGTCGAGTTGAGGTGCTCGCGGTACTGGAGGGCGGCACGACGACCTCCGCTCTCCCGTGTTTAGCAGCATCAAGGATTGGCTTGGTGTCGTATGCAGCGTCTGCTGTGACCGTGCGAATGGGTCGACTCCAGGTCTTGATGATCGCTACGCCCATGGTTCCGTCATCGACGCTGCTCTCGGTAAGCACTTGCGCGATGATCTCTCCCGATGCGCTGACCCCAAGGTGCAGCTTCCTCCAGCCACGTCGCCCGTTGCCGCCATGTTTGGCTGCAGCCCACTCTCCTCCCGCTACCATCGCAAGGCCGCTGCCGTCAAGGGTGCCGGACGGAGTTGAATTTGGCACATGAGCTGCCCTGGAGCGCACCAGGGGCGGAATTCGTGCACCAACGCCGCGGCGCGCGCCCCTGGGCCCTCGAACCCCCGTCTCCCTCACCCCCATCCCCGCGCTGGCCTGACTCTTTGCCTTCCTCCGCACGGAAGGCGATCGAGTACGGCGAGAGCAAGAGGTTGTCATCCGGCTCTCGCGCCGGTCCGCATTGGTCGCGGCTGAACGCGTTGGCGGCCGCGGCTAGCTGCCGGGCGGCGTCGAGCGAAGGGGCCGGTCCGCCCACCCTGACGACTCCCACTCAGCGTTGGCGAGCGACGTTGGGCGGCGGATCGGGAGCGCCACGTCCCTGACGGATCGGGTTCTCAGACCGCCAACTCGCTGCGTGGGGCGTGTTCGGGACGGCGGGCGCCGTGGCAGGAGGTCTGCAAGGGCCGGAGGTGGCCAGCCCTACGAACTGAATCACTGCCGGTTGCCCGCTTCAGCCCCTTCGCTACTCGAAGACGCGAGATCAAGATTGAGGTCTCCTCGGCATCTCGACGCGCACCCCACCCTTCATGAAAACTTCTCGCCTCACTCCCGATCAGCTGACCGGCCTCGAAGAACGTCGAGCCACACTCACCCGGACCCAATGCAGCGATACGCCGGCTGGGGCCGTAGGGCGGAAGGTGTTCGCTGCGGCTCTCCTTTCGACCGCGCTCGCATCGGTTGCGGGTGCGCAGGAACAGATCTGGATCCGACAGCTCGGCACTGCTGCCCAGGACCGCGCGAACGCGGTTGCGTCCGATGGAGCAAGTGGCGTGTACGTGGGCGGCGTTACGAGCGGCAGCCTCGGTGCCTCGAATGCGGGCGACAACGACGTATGGCTCGCGCGGTACGACGGAGCAGGAAACCAGGTCTGGATCCGCCAAATTGGGTCGACCGATTGGGACTCGATGTCCTCGTTGGCGTCCGACGGAGCGGGCGGTGTGTACGCTTGCGGATTCACGCGGGGCAGCCTGGCTGGACCGCACGCGGGGCTCGCGGACGCCTGGCTCGCGCACTACGACAGCGCAGGAAACCAGAGCTGGATCCAGCAATTCGGGACGACGGATTGGGACTACGCGAATGGAGTCTCACCGGATGGGTCGGGTGGCGTGTTCGTATGCGGTTTGACGGGCGACGACCTCGGTGGACCGAGCTTTGGGATCAATGACCCCTGGCTCGCGCGCTACGACGCCGCGGGCAACCGGACTTGGATCCGACAATTCGGGGGGATCGACGAAGAGTCGGCGGACGCGGTTGTGCCCGACGGGTCAGGCGGCGCGTACGTGAGCGGCTACACGTTCGGCAGCCTCGGCGGGCCCAACGCGGGGTATACCGACGCGTGGCTCGCGCGCTTCGACGGCGCGGGGAACCAAAGCTGGATCCGGCAACTCGGGACGATCGACGGCGAGTCTGTGTCCGGGCTCGCGCTCGAAGCATCGGGCGGCGTGTGGGTGAGTGGCTCAACGGACCCGACTCCTCTTGGGCCGGGAACTGATCCCTACGACGCGTGGCTCGCGCATTACGACGGCGCAGGAAACCAATCTTGGATCCAAACGCTCGGGACGAGCGCCCAGGACGCTTCGTCCGGTGTGGCGTCCGACGGATCGGGAGGTGCAATCGTGGCCGGTCGGACGGGCGGCAGCCTCGGTGGCCCGAGTTCGGGAGGCGTCGACGTTTGGCTCGCGCGCTTCGACGCCGCGGGGGCGCAGACTTGGATTCGGCAGTTCGGAACGGCGGCCGCTGACTACGGACTTGACATCGCGCCGGCCGGATCGGGGGGCGTGTTCGTGAGCGGGATGACGAACGGTAGCCTCGGCGGGCAGAACGCGGGTAATTACGACGCCTGGATGGCTCGCTACGACGGGGGGTTGGCCACGACACGCTACTGCGCTCCGGCGATGGCAAATTCAACGACCTTGTCAGCGAGCGTGAGTGCGATCGGCAGCAATGCCGTCTCGGCGAACGATCTCACGCTGGCGGCTGGGCAGATTCCGCAATGGTCGTTTGGCTTCTTCCTCACGAGTCAGACGCAGGACTTTGTCCCCTTGGTTGGTGGTAGCCAGGGACACCTGTGTCTCGGTGGAGCGATCGGTCGTTTCCGCGGCGCGGGGCAGGTGATGAACAGTGGGACAGCCGGGTCGTTTTCGCTCACGGTCAGCTTGACTTCGTTTCCGCAGCCGACGGGAAGCATCACCGTTCAGCCGGGGGAGACCTGGAGCTTCCAGGCGTGGTATCGAGATGCAAACCCAACGAGCACATCGAATCTCACTGATGCGTTGAGCGTGACCTTCCATTGATGCGGACGCGTGATTCCTGGTCACGAGTCCGGGCTAGCGACACATCACAGCGATTGCATGGCTGAACGAATAGGTATTCCAAACGGGCAGTCAATACGTCGTCCACGGTTGTCCTTGCCGAAGACACCGTACGCGGTCCGAAGCGGTCGTCCGAACGCAATGTTGACCGCGATGAACGTCGCAGTGTGGACCCGACGATACACCTTCTCTACGGGCCGACGAGCGATTCGGCCTATGCCGCCCACGAGTAGCGTTGATGCAGGCCGCCGAGTACTGGCTTTGGGACGACGTCACCGACCTCCTCGACAGCACGCGGTCGCGGCGCATTCCCATCCAACGATTGATGAGGCCGTTTGGTGTTGTAATACGCGGCGTAGGCGGACACGGTTCGCAAGAGGTGCATCTCCCCCATCGGGATGATTTGATCCGTGCACTCGCGCCGGATGCTCCCGATCAGCCGCTCGACGAATGGGTCACGACCGTCCATCGTGTACAGAACAACTCAGCGGCCATGGCGACCGGCCAGAACTGCTTGTAGCTGGATTGTCCCATCCACGAACCATAGCTGCAGGCACCCGTGCCCTGCCAGTTGAGAAAGTGAACCGGCCGGCTTCTGTTCTTGAACTAGCCGGGGCGTCAGGCAGCCACCTAGGGTCGCTATTCGTGGCGCCCCACGCCGGGGTTCCCTCATCAGAGACCATGAAATGACTGTCTACCTGATCGCCGATATCAAGCTGACCAACGAAGACTGGGTTCCCGCGTACGCGACCCACGTACACGATATTTTCGCGAGGTACGGGGGGAAGTACCTCGCGCGCAGCGGCAACGTTCAGACGATCGAAGGAGAGGGCCTTGACACCTCGCTGCTGACGATCCTCGAGTTTCCTTCGAAGGACGCGGTGACGGCGTTCAGCAAGGACGCCGAGTACGCACCGCACGCAAGGGCGCGGCAGGCCGGGAGCATCAGCCGGTTCCACGTCGTCGACGGGTCGGACCTGGCGGGTACGATCCCGTACTTGCCCGGGGCCGAATGAACCGCGAGGAGAGGAGACAGCCACCCTGGTATCGGGGGCCGTTCTGGACGGACCATTGCGACGACCAGCGTGATCTGCTCCCCCGTACTACGGTTCTGAGACGCCTCTCTGCGGGGCCGCGCGACCGCTCGCCCGATGGTCTCGCCCCCTGCGTCTCCCCGCGCTCGACGGAAAGATACGGAGCGCTGATGGACGTAAATCGAATTCTCCTCAGGCACATTCCTGCTTCCTGCGACTATCTTCAATTCGATGATTAGAGCCCTCTGGATTGCATTCTGCACGCTCGCTGGCTGCGCGATCGGCGCCGCCCTCGGCTCCGCTGCCATGGGTCAGTTGGGCCTCGCCCTCGGACTCATCATCGGCGGCGGGCTGGGCTGGCTTTTTGGCCGCTTCATTAGCATCAGCG
>JBLIHL010000048.1:0-18040 GCA_047635895.1 Paracoccaceae bacterium
ATCCGTCGGGATACCCGCGCGAGCCGCCGGGGTAGCCCAGTGGCACGACGACCGCGGCAACCACACGTGGCCGGAGATCTGGGATGGAAAGCGCTGGCGCTTCACCGGCGCGGATGAGTATGACGCCAAGGGCCTCGACCGCGGCTGGTTCGTGAGCGATGCGTCCCAGGCCAAGCCGCTCGCCCAGGGCGATGTGAACCACGCCGTCTGGGCGACATCCTGGCGCGCGACGGGTCACACGTTCCCGCTTGTCTGGAACCGGAGTTACGACGGTGTCGACGCCGTCGAGGTGACCGCGCGCTACCTCAAAGGCAGCTCGAAGGCCCTGGCAGAGCTCGGGGCTGGCGGCGAGGCCCTCGGTGAGGAGGCCGCGCAGCGCGTGGTCCAGGAGCTCTGGGAAACGAAGCGAACGGCATTGGCGAAGGAGCTCGAGCCGGAGCTGAAAGCGAAGGCCTTCCGCGTCGGCGATCGCGAGCTACGCATTAAGGTCAAGAAGTTCGGTGAGGCGCCCCGGAGCGGACACAGCCTCTGGATTTCGATGCACGGCGGCGGAGGCGCGCCCGCCAAGGTCAATGATCAGCAGTGGGAGAATCAGATCCGACTCTACGAGCCAGAAGAGGGCTACTACGTCGCTCCTCGCGCCCCCACCGACAGCTGGAACCTTTGGCACCAAGGCCACGTGGACGATCTGTTCGACAGGATGATCCAGGCCTTCGTGGCCTGCCGAGGTGTGAACCCGGACCGCGTCTACATCATGGGGTACTCCGCCGGTGGCGACGGCGTCTACCAGCTGGCTCCGCGCATGTCGGACCGCTTCGCAGCCGCCGCGATGATGGCCGGTCACCCCAACGAAACGCGGCCAGACGGGCTACGCAACCTGCCGTTCGCCCTGTTCATGGGCGGTGACGACGGAGCTTACAACCGGAACGGGATCGCGGCCCAGTGGCGCGTATCGCTCGCCCAGCTTCGCTTGGAGGACCCCGGCGGCTACGACCACCTCGTCAGGATCTATCCTGGCAAGGGTCACTGGATGGATGGCGAGGATCGCGAGGCTTTGCCGTGGATGGCCAAGCGCACGCGGGACGCCTGGCCGTCGCGGGTGATCTGGCTGCAGGACGACGTCGTGCACGCGCGCTACTACTGGCTCGAGGTCGAGCAGTCCAAGGCGAAGCCCCGCCAGCGAGTCGAAGCCACTGTCGATGGTCAAACGATCACGATCGCGACCGACCCTGGCGCCGCTCACCCAGTGACGGAATTGACCCTGCATCTCCTTGATCGACTCGTGGATCTAGATCGCCCGCTGACCGTGACCTGGAACGGAGTCGTCGTTCATGAGGGCACCGTGGAGCGCACGCGGGAAGCGGTCGAGCGGTCGCTCTCCAGCTCGATGACCCGCGAGCAATGCGGCACAACGACGCTTCTGATTCACGGCGGAGATCAGGCGCAGAGCGCGATCGAATCCGGCGAGAAGTGAGACGCGGGCCCGCAGGGACAAGCCGAGCATGCGGAAGTACAGCTCCTGAGCTGCGGAGAGTATCCTGCTGGGCAATGAGCACCACTCTTAGCGAGGCCACCCAGCAGCAGGCCGTCGACAACACTCGCGACATCGTCACCCTGGCCCTCGACCACACCGAGGAGGCTACGGCGGTGGTGGTCTGGGACGGCAACAGCGAGCTCTCGAGGGCGCTCGCTGCGGCGTACCGGATCAGCCTCCCCGACGCGACGTTCATCGACTTCAACCAGGCAGAGCCTGCGTCGATCCTGGCGAGCTTTGAAGAGCTCGAGCCAGGCGACCTCGTGGTGATGATCCAGTCCACGAGCTTCCGGCTGGACGCTTTCCGGATTCGCATCGAGCTGTTCAACCGGTCCCTCAAGGTGATCGAGCACCCGCACCTGGCCCGCATGACCGGCGACGAGGTCTTGGTGTACATCGATTCGCTCGCGTATGACCCCGAGTACTTCCGCGGCGTGGGCCACGCACTCAAGGCGCGGCTCGACCAAGCCAACGTAGGGGTCGTGGAAAGCACTGGAGAGGGCGCCGCCGAGCGACTCACGTTCCCCGCGGGTTTCGAGCCCGCCAAGATGAACATCGGTGACTACACCGGGATGAAGAACACGGGCGGCCAGTTCCCGATCGGCGAGGTGTTCACGGAGTCGAAGGATCTGGAGGCCGTCCACGGCTGCCTCACCATCTCGTTCTTTGGCGACACGTCTTTCAACCTCAACCGCCCGCCGCACCCGATCACGCTCATCATCGAAGCGGGTCAGGTCACCGGCACCAAGAACTCCACGCCAGAGTTCGACCTGGTGCTAGCGAACATTCGCGCAGACGACGAAGTCGTCTGGCTCCGTGAACTGGGCCTCGGGATGAACCGCGCTTTCACGCACGACCGCACGGTCTTGGACATCGGCTCCTTCGAGCGGATGTGCGGTGTTCACGTTTCCCTCGGCTCGAAGCACGCGATGTACAACAAGCCGGACCAAATCCGCAAGAAGACCGCGAGGCACCATGTGGACGTCTTCGCGGTGACCGAGCGGGTACTCCTCGACGACGACGTCATCTACAAGGACGGCGCCTGGATCGTGTGAGGATCCGGCCTGGACGATTAGCTTGGAGGTCATTGGCGTAGCCGTGATGACTGATGGCGGAGGGCTTTGCGGTACCGCCGTTCACGCCATCAGGGAGCGAACGTCACCTTGAGGGCGGACGACGTGATGCCTCCCGAGAGACCGGGCTCGGGTCGCCATGCTTGGAAGTACAGGGTGGAGCCGGCGCCGACACCGATGACCGCCGGATCGAAGGTGGCGAACGCGTTGGTCGCAAGGAATCCCCCGACGACCTCCATGGTCGTTCGCGCGATGGGACCCCCGAAGCAGAGCGCACTCGACGGCCCAAGGACCCGGTAGCCCGGCTCAAGCGCGGCCACCAAGAGGTGAAGCTGAGTCAGACTAGTGTTGGTGTCCACGGACCAATCGAGGCTGAGCGAGCCCGGCTCCTCCACGTCAACTGCCTCCAGTCTGAGGCCCCAGTCGCCCGTGAGTGCAACGGGCGGACCGTTCGCACTGCAAACCACGCTCAGGTCCGAGCTCACGCCCGTGCGCACGGGGATCCGCAGCTCCCCGCCCTTGAGGTAGAAGACGTCCTGGCCCTCGAGGTGGAAGGTCCCCACCTGCGCCTGGCGCGCCGCTGCCTGCCAGGCTCCGTTCACCAGGTCGAACCGATCGATCACGCTCCCGAACTCGCTCTGCACCACCGCTACCTGCGAATCGATCGCCACATCGACGCCGAACGGGGTTGCCGGACCCGAGCCGTCCAGGACTACGGCCTGGGACAGGAGATCCTGCGCGTAAACGTACGTGCCCCCAGAGCGCTCGAAGATCATGACGCGGTCCGGCTGGTTCAACCCGTGGGTGAGCCCGACGATCATGTGGTCAGCGTCCACATCGACTTTCAGGTCGCCGGACGCCCAGTCGACCCCTGGGGGCGGCTGAATTTCAGTGAAGGCCGGCCAGAACGATCCGCTGAACGCGGAAACGTACAGCTTCCTGGGATCGTTCCCCGCTGCGGAGACCACCATGGCTCCATTGGCGAGCTCCAGGCTCTCAACGGCCCTGACCCCAGGCAGGGGTAGGTTGGTACGGAACTGCAGGGTCCTTGAGGACGTCACGTCGTACATCGACACCGTCGTTCCCTCCGACAAAGCGAAGGTCGTTCGCTCGAGGTCCAGCGGCGCGCCGAGGTCGACCGGAGGAAGCACGGGCCCAGGCGTCCAGAGCCCGTTCGATAGCGAGAAGAACCTGGCGCCGATGCCGCTCTCATTCAGGAGCATCTCCCCCGTGAACGCCTTGATCGGTCCACGCAAGACGCTCTCGGGAAGGCGTGCCGTCAGAATCGCGGCGCCCGCTCCATCGACGTTGTAGAAGGTGGCGTAGCGGTCACCGAGCGGGTCGATCTCCTCCAAGACGAGGCGAGTCACACTGTTCAGCGTGACCGGCTCCACCAGAGAGAGGAACGACCCGCCACCTGGCGCCGGAACCACGCGGTCCTGGGGTGCCGCAGTGACCGCTGTGAATAGCGTCGCCGCGAGCGCGGCCGCGACCATGGGAAGGCGATGGAGTTGGGGCCGCCACAATGCGATGTTGTAGCGCGAAGATTGGTGAACCATGATCTCACTTCCTGAGGGAATTTCGGGAACGTGCGACCCGAACCCCGAGCCGCCCAAGGCCTAGTGCGCCCAGCTCGACGTGACGACTCAGAAAGTCCGCAACCATGACCGATTCCACGGTTCACCCGTCGTCGCCGGGGACGACGGCCCCAGCGACTAACGGCCGCCCAGGACCTCGCGGGCCTCTGCGGTACGCCGACGCTCGTCCTCTTTCCGAAGCGCCTGAAGCACTCGATTCCGCTGGGCCCTTGAGAGCTTGCCGTCGATCTCTTCGTCGAGCACGCCCAGCGGCACCGTCCCCATGTCCCAGTCATCGCTCCGCTGAGTGGCGAAGGGCAGGTCCTTGTTGCCGGTGACCTGGAGGTTCCCCAGTGGATTGCGACCCCATGCGTAGCGGAAGTGAATCGGCTCGGCCACCAGCGGGCTCGTGAGCAGAAGCTGCTTGCGGTCGAACTTGGGCTGGCCGCGATCGTTCTCCCCCACCTGGAGGTAGGCCGCGCTTGCGGGCTGGAACTTGCGGTCGGATCCCGCGATCGCGAAGCCAACAATCTCGCCGTCCTCTGGATCGCTCACGTCGGCATTGAGGCGCAGTAGGAGCGCTCCGTCCTGGCCCTCGTAACTGATCAGCTTGGGCGGCTCCCAGAGCAGTTTTCTACCGAAGCCGTACTGCGTCGAGAGCGCCCAGCGAGCAAGCCGCTCACCGGCCGGGATCTTGACCTGGGGGTGGTACCAGCGCCGGCGCAGGTCGTAGGAGCTAGCGAAACCAACGTGCTCGTCGCCGCGATCACGCAGCTCAAGGAAGGTCCGGTAGTGCTCGGCACGAATGTGAATGCCGGCGTTCAGCATCTTCTCCAGGTAGTCGTCGGCGGTCTGCGGATAGCCGTCCGTGCACTGCGAGAGAATCCCGAACGGAAGCTCCGGATCCGCGAAGGCTTTGCGCCAAGCCGCGATCATCTTCGGGAACAGGTCGCGGTACATCCGCACGCCGCGCGTGCCATCAAGGGCGTTGTTGTAGCCCTGATGGAAGATGGCACCCTTCACCTGGAGCCCAATCAGCGGCCCGAGCATTCCCGCGTAGCCGTTCCCCGGGTAATTCATGTCCGCGAGCGGCGTAGGCTTATCGCCCGCCTCAGAATCCCACGCAGCTACCTTTGCGTCCCACTCCGCGAGCTTGCCCTGGACCTCTACACCCTCCATCCCACGCAGCGTGTCCTGTGGGAGCCAGGTTTCAACCGCCGTCCCGCCGCGGGAGGCGTCAATCACACCAATGGGCACACCGCTAGCCATATGCACGCGGCGTGCAAAGGCGTAGCCGACCGCTGACAGCTCTGATACGACCTTGGGCGAGCAAACGTCCCAGTCCCCCTTGCGGAAGTGCCGCCCAAACCAATCGCTCCACTCGTCCAGGCGAGCAAAACTCTGCTGCGTCTCCGGCCCGACGCCGTACGGAACGGTGAGGATGCGGATCAGCGGATAGTTCGCCGAGGCGATCTCAAGCGCACCGTTCTCTACCTTGGCGACCTCGAACTCCATGTTGCTCTGGCCGCCGAGTAACCAGACGTCCCCGACGAGCACGTTGTCCAGTCGCAGCGTGTCCGTCGCACCGCGCACGGTCACAGCCTGGGGTTCCGTCGCAGCGGGAGCGGCCGCTAGTTCGGCCGACCAGCGGCGATCTTTCCCTGCCACCGCGGTCGAAGTCTCATCACCGAACGTAACGGTGACCTCCTCTCCGGGCGCAGCCCAGCCCCAGACCGTGATCGGCTTGTCCCGCTGAATGACCATGTTCGACTGGAACACCTGACTAACGCAGAGTCCGTCCGCGATCGCGGGCACTTCGACGACGTCCTCCTTCGGGAGCTGCGCCAGCGCGGAGGAGCCGATCGCAAGAACGCACGCCACGGCGCCAAGCGTCCGGCGAACCGGCGGCACGCTTCGAGCGAAGATGTGGCGTGGGGCCGGGAGGGTCTGCGTGCTGGCCTGGGTCATGGATAGTCCTGGTGGCGACGAGTGAGGATCGGGGTCTCGAACCAGCAGAGTATGACCGACTTCCCGAAAGATCCATCCACGCGTCGCGGTGCCCCTATGTCGTCGGCTACAAGAAGGCAGCCCGAAATGCTGTTCACTCCCGGCCTCAGCGAGACGCTCTCCGCTCGCGTTCTCGGCACGAGCGGACCGCGTGATAAGAACAAGCGCGACACGCTCATAGTCCCGTGTCGCGCTTGTAGCTCATGCTTGGCCGTCCCGAAGAACGGCGGGTTAGATCACTGGAAGGTCACTGAGATACCGTCGGTGAAGTTCGACGTCGCCATCCCCATGCCAGAATCACGGTGCCACGCCTGGAAGTTCCATGTCTCCCCGGCGGCGATGGCCACGAGGCCCGTCGGCGTTGGGGTCGCCGTCAGGTCCAGCGCGAGCGAGAAGCTGCCAGAGGTTCCCGTTGACTGGGTCTGCCCGGAGCCAACGTAGCGACCGATCCCACCGGCGAGGCACAGGTTGCCCGCGCTGCCGCCGGGGTTGGCCACGAAGCCCTGGGTCTGGCTCGTGACAAAGAAGCCGAACGCGCTGAGCGGCAGGCTATCCGCTGTCAGCGTCAGGTTGTTGTCCGCGGCGACGTCGCTACCAGCGACCGACATCACGCCCGTGACACCGAGGCTGTTCGGAACGGCCGCGCAGTAGTTCGTGCCGAAGCCAGGCCCGGAGACCGAGACGTCGTCGACGAAGAGCTCGGATACGCTGCCTATGTTCGCTCCGGTGACAGTCGCAAACTGGAGCGTCACGCCGCCGCTGACGTCGGCACCCGCGGTTGCCGTAAACGTGAACGTTTGCCAGCTGCTGGTGAGAGGAAGGGGAGCCCCGCTGAGGATCTCACTGGCGGAGACGCCACCGCCGGCGATCTCCGAGAAGAACTCGGCGAAGATAACTCCACCCAAGGCGCCGCTGCCCTTGGCCGCGAACGTGATCGTGATAACGTCGCCGGGAGCGACGCTTCCGACGCCAAGGTTGGCCTGCTTGATCACCGCGCTGGCCGCCTGGTCATCGTTGAAGACCTGGCCTGCGAAGCTCCCGCTGTTCGCGTCCATGGTCACGTCGAAGGTGGAGTTCGGCGTCGGGAACGAAACCCATGAGCTGGTATCGCCGAGCTCAAAGCCACCGTTGACCGTCAGGTCATTCGCCGGAAGGGCCGACGCAAGGTTGAGAGAAGCCGAGCCGATAAATGCGGCGAGGGTCGTGAGAAGAGTCGCGTTCATGAGAGGACCATTAGAGGCTAGAGAGAGGGCTGCTCGCCTCGCAGGCGAGCTCCGCGCATCGCCCCAGAGAGGGGCCGCCGAGACCGTACACGCGCTCTCTCGAACGCGCTATATCCACAGCGACGTTGTTATCGCGCGCGGCTCCTGCCCACCTCTCTTCGCAGCGTACGAGCCCTGAGTCACGCCCCATCGTCCCATGTTAAGTCACGCGATCTTCTTCACAGCAGACCGGCTGGAAGGAGCCCTAATTCCTGAGTATGCGACAAACTCTCCAGAAGGCGTAAACACGACCACCGCTCGGAGTTACCCGTCCCCACGAGCCCACGCGAAGCGCTTGGCCCCCGGCAGTTCGAGGAAGTGCCCCCTCACCGCTCCCGGATTCACGAGTCGCGGCGCAGACTCCACCGCCCACTTCGCGACGTCACGGTAGACTCGCTGACGCACCGCACCGGCACGAAGCCTCCCCTCCCCCAATCTACCGATGACAAGCCCGCACGCTCGCTCACTATTCTTCACTCGTTGGGGATGGATGTCATCGATCGTCGTGATCATGGCCGTTGCTGCGGCGCTCTATCTTCGACAGGCGCCCGAAGAGCCTGCCCCCGGCAATTCATCCTCGGAGCCGCTCTTTGGGGGGCGCGTCACCGTCCACGTACCCGCTCTTCCGCCGCACCTGTCCTACCCCCTCACCAACGCGGGCGTCGTCCGTGAGATTCATAACGAGGTTCATGAATCGCTCCTGCGCTACGACCCCCAAACGACTCGCCTTGAGCCCAACGTGGCCTCAGCATGGCACGTGGAAGACCTCGTCCTGCTCGAGGACAACGCGCCCACGACTCCGGGTGAGGTAGAGGTCCAGGTGTTTCGCTCCACCGAGGACCGCGAGCTGGTTCCCCGTCGCGCCGTGTACGGAGCCACAACGCCTGGACCTGAGTCGCTGACAGTTCGCGCGGCCTCACCGGGCTCTGACCTAGGAGTGCCCGTGACGATTCCTAACTCCAGCGTGGAGCGCGTAGAAACCGGCTGTGTCTTCACGTTCGAGCTGCGTGCGGGCGTTCGCTGGCAAACATCCCTCGTCTACGAAGGTCCTGATAGGCAGCGCACCGAAGACCAGTTTGTGGATGCGAACGATGTGTACTTCAGCTGGGACATCTACCGCAACCCGCAGATCGAGTGTGACGCCCATCGTTTTCGCTTCCAGGCGTTCCCCGACTGCCGCGTCATTGACTCACGAACCGTGCGCTTCTTTGGCGCGGGCCAGAGCGCGTTCGCGCTCAATGGGCTCGCGAACGCGATGACGCTTCTGCCGTCGCACATCTACAACCTCTCCGACCCGGACTGCCCGGACCACAACGGTGAAGCAACTCTCTCCGAGCGGGCCGACCACGTCAACGTCAACGACCACAACCGGCTCTGGGTCGGCGTCGGCCCCTACCAGGTCACGGCGTTCGAGTCCCAGTACCTAGAGGCGGAGCGGTTCGTCGATGGGAATGGTCAACCGGCCTACTTCGATTTGGATGAGCGGCCAGGATACGTCGACACCATCCGCTGGCGTGCGGTTCCCGGCGCCCAGCAAGCGCTGACGGCGCTTCGCAACGGCGAGCTGGACTTTGTGGACCGCATCAGCTCCGCGGACTACTTCGGGGAGCGAACGAACGACAAGCTCTTCGACCAGAGCTACCGCAAGGGAGTCTTCTATCTCGGCGACTACGTCTTCGTGGCCTGGAACCTGCACAACCCGAAGCTGAGCGACCTCGCGGTCCGCAAGGCAATCGCCCACGCGTTCGATCTCGAAGCCTACCGCGACGAGCAAAACCAAGGACTCGGTCGCATCGTAACGGGCCCGGTTCGGATCGACTCGGACGGCCACCCCGTGGACGCGGGGGCGCTTGAGTACGACCCGAAGAAGTCGATCTCGATGCTGGAAGAAGCGGGCTGGTATGACCGCAACGGGAACGGGATCGCGGACAAGGACGGCGTCGAACTGGAGATCGAGCTGCTCTTCCCGGCTGGCAGCGAAACCTTCAAGATCCTCGCGCGAGCCGTTCAGGACGCCGGCCGCGCGGTAGGCATCCAGTTTCGGGTCGTCGCCCTGGAATTTGGAAGCCTTCTGGAGCGTATGAAAGAGCGGCAGTTTGAAGCGCTCTCGCTGAACCTCATTCCGCCACTCGAGTCCGACCCCGAGCAGCTGTGGCACTCCCGCCGCGGCCAGGACGAAGCAGGGGGCGCTTCGAACATCGCGGGCGTCGTCGACGCAGAGGTCGATCGCTTGATTGGAGAGATTCAGCGCGAGGTGAACCGCGACCGCCGCATGGAGCTGTGGAAGCAGTTTCACCGCCACGTCCGCGATGAGGTTCAGCCCTTCCTCTTCTGCCTCAACTTCCCGCACACGTTCGCGGTCTCCCAGAAGATCCATGGCGTCGAGTCAACGCCCATCGATCCTGGCTACGTGATCCGCCAGTGGTACTACACCGATCCGACGATCCCGTCAGTGCGCGCTACGCTCGCGAAGGACTGACCCCGGTACCAAGCACGCTCCGACTCGCTTCGGCAGGTCAGGGGATTCGGGTACCGCGACCGCCGGAGCCGCCTGCAAGCGTTCGACTGCACCACTTAGCTCGGTGAGGCGAGATTCGTAGGCCGCGTCCGCCTGCAGTGAGCGCGTACCAAGAACCGCGGCAGCGGCGAGCAGGATGGTGGTGAGGGTGGTGGACTGCCACTCATCCACACCCGAAGCAAGGTGCTTGCGCCCCTTGGCCGTCAGGGCGTAGAAGCGCGCACGCCGCCCCGTGGGGCTTGGCTTCCAGCTGGACTTGATCCAGCCCGTGCGCTCCATCTTGTGCAGCGCCGGATAGAGGCCCACACCTGGACTGTCAAGGAATAGATCCTTCGGCACATCTCTGTCGTCGGCCCGCATCGCTCACCATGTTCCAGAACGGCAGGTTAGAACCGTTGCCCGTTCTCATCGGCATCACGCATCAGCTAGCCGGGCGTATCGGGCGGCGCTGACTGGTTTGCGTCCGCTCGAACCCTGAACGGTTCAAATGCGGTGCTCTACGGCGCGCTCGACGGATAGGATTTGCAAGCTGGCCGTTGGTTGCCAGTCCAAGGGAACTCGATGGTCCCCCTCGCCGGATCACCTTCCCCGAGCCCTCGTAGTACAGCCAGCTTGGATTCCATTTCCACCGAGTCGTCGATGGCCACGCCCCACACTGCCTTGTCCCGAATCACACCGCTCCTGCTCGCGCTCATTGTCTTCGCCGGAGTCGCAACCGCCCAGGACAAGCAGCCTGCCGCGCCGCGACCAACGCTCCCACCTGGGCTGCAGGCGAAGATCAACAACGCCATCGACCTCGGCATCGAGTCGTTGCTCACGCGCCAAGCGCTCGACGGCTCATGGACGCAGCAGATCGAGGGCTACGGCCCCGGCATGACGGGCCTCGCGCTGTACGCGCTGATGAAGTCGGGACTCTCTCCTAAGCATCCAGCCGTCGCCCGTGGCTTCGCCTTCCTGGAGCGACAGGATGCCACCAAGACCTACACCCGCGCGACCGTGATCCTCGCGCTCGCAACCCGCGGTGACGACAAGGACGATAGATGGATCGAGGAGCTCGTGGAGGAGCTCGTCCGCAGTCAGGACTCACGCGGCTGGGGCTACCCTGCCGGCGCGCCGGACCTCTCCAACACCCAGTTCGCAGCGACTGCGCTGCGCGCGGCGGTCGCGCGCGGAATCTCCGTTTCGCCGAAGGTCTGGTCACGACTCGTTGAGTCGACGCTCGATTGCCTGGTCCCCGAGTCGGGATCAGCGGCGAGCGGGTCACCCCCGCGAGGATTTCTCTATCGAGCGGGCCATGAGCACGCTACTGGCAGCATGACGGCAGCCGGCGTGGCGGTCCTGTCGATCTGCGCCGAGCACATGCGCAGGGTCAAGCCCGATCACAGGCGCGGGATCAAGCGCGGAATCTCCTGGCTGGGCGAGAACTTCACCGTCGATCACAACCCGTCGCCGACGACGAAGAACGGCTCCAGCGGAGTGCAGTACTACTTCCTGTACGGCATCGAGCGGGTCGGTTCGCTGCGCGGCATCGAGAAGCTCGGCAGCTTTCCGTGGTACCAGCTCGGCGCCGAGAAGTTGGTCACGCTGCAGAAGGACGACGGGAGCTGGGGAGGGCAGTCGGACACCGCCTTCGGACTCCTGTTCCTTTCCAGAGCCACGGGTTCCCTCGGACCGGCGTCGGGCGGCAACATGGCGACCTCTTCGCGCTGGACGTTCGGCGGCGACAACCCCAAGGAGGCCGTGTCCCTCCGCGCGGGCGGACGGCTTGCGCTCACGATCTGGATCTCGTCATTTGGCGAAGAGACAGAGTCGAAGTACGCGAGCGGCGACGACGGGAAAGGCCCGATTCCCGTCGAACGGGTCGAGTACTGGCTCGTCGTGCCAGGGGGTGAGAACCAGCTACTCGAGACACTCCAAATCGATGACCCCGCCGAGGGGTTGCGAAAGCGCTTCGCTATCCAGAGCGACCTGACGGGACCACGGACCTGCGAGGTGTATGCGCGCGTGTTTATGCCAGGACGCGACAAGCCCCTCGAATCCAAGCCGCTGAAGGTCCGGATCGGCATGCGTGAGCGTGACACCTGGAACGAGTACAGCACGGACCACGAGCGCAACGTCCTCGTTGATGCAAAGATCGACGTCAAGGTCACGGCGTCGAGCGCGAATGAAGGACCACGCGCGCAGGCGATCAACGTAATCGACGGGCTCGTCGGTCTCGGCTGGAAGCCGCTCCCCGAGGACCCGACGCCCTGGATCCGGCTCGAGCCGTCGCGGCCGATCAGCGCGAACACGATCCTCCTCTCTCACGGCGAGCTGAACGGAACGCTGCTCGGTCGCTACGAGATCGTCATCAACGACAAGCCGAAGGACGCGATCAGCGGAACGATGGTCTCGGATGTGCGCGAAAAGACGGTGGTGACACTGCCCAAGACGATGCGCGTCCGATCGCTCGAGATTCGGTTCCTGGAACCGGCTGCACCCAACTGCACGGGACTCGGCGAGATCGAACTGCAGAAGCGCCGCTAGCTTCTGGACCGTTACTTCAACGCAGAGTCGGGGCCGGCGAGCGCTGCTGCTTGGATCGCTATATTTCAGGAGGCCTGCCAGGATCAGTGCACGATGGTCTGCTGCCCAGCACCTTCGAGCACCACGGAAAAACGCTCCACTTCGACGTCTCCGCGCAGCAGCACGACGTCGTAGCTCCCTTCGCGCACGTAGTGCACGGGGGTCGCCGGCCCGCCGATCGAGAACTCGCCGATGCTGGTAAAGCCGTCGCCGTACTGCCGGAGCATGATGACATCCTCGCCACTCTTAGCCTCGAGCCGCAGCGAGCGCGCGTCCCCGGGCGGTCTGCCGGCGCTCCATTCGACGCTGAGCGGCGAGCACCGCGAGATCACGAGCTCGAGCTCGAGCGGATCGCCAAGCTCTGCCAGCGACAGGTTCAAGAGTTCGAATTGCACGCCTCCGAAGCCGGTGAGCCTGGCGTCCTCATAGGAAGACTCCGCCATTCGAAAGCGCCCGGCCACGGGACCGCTGGGCTGGCTTCGGTCAAGCACTAGTTGCACGCCCGATTGCCCCGCCTCAATCGGCGCAGAGCGTATCCCGCTGAGCGTCCCCAGCTCCTGCGCCAGCAGCCGACAGGAGCGAGCCTGCAAGCCGTCGATCCGGAACGCACCGGTCTTCCGCGCTAATGCACGTCGCTGCGCCGGAGGTGGCTCCCAGGTCCTCGAGTCGACGCCTGAAGCCAGAGCCGGCCCCAGGTTCGAACAAAGACGCTCTGATGGACGACTTCTGTCGATTCAACGGCACGCTTGACCTCGAGGTCCGCAACCTCCTGCCCGGGCACTACAGCGTGTACGTCTACGCCCGGGCGCCGGACCAGCTCCAAGCGCGAGCCAAGGTCTATGGAACGGATCTCGGCGGTGCATGGCCGGCCCACAACCGACAGCTGCTCGACCGCACCTACACGGTGAAGCACAACGTGCCGGTTGCGCGACGCCATCGGAGGCGTCGCCACGAGCAACACCTCCGATGGCGTGGCCCTTACGTTCATCTGAACGCCGTGCAAGAGAGGGCATCGGTTCCGTCGACGGACCGTTCCCCTACGGGCTCACTACGCTGGAAATGGACCGCTGGCAACCCGGATTCGACCGGTGACTCCAACGTGGCAACCACCACGAAACACTCCGTCATTGAAGGGGTTCTACCCAGACCCGCAGCTCCTCTTCACACGCAGCACAGGCCACCATGAATCCCCATATCCTGCCCGTCCTCGCCTTCGCTGGGTTAGCACCCTTCCTTTGGGCCGCTCCCCAGGAAGTAACCCAGGCAGCCGCGCGACCGCAAGACTCCGCTGAACAGGACGCGGGCAGTCGAGCCTCGGGCAAGCATGAGCCAGCCAAGAAGGAAGCCATCGAGCCTGACGAGGCGAAGACCGTCTGGGAGTACCTCTCAGGCCGCTACGACGCCAACGGAGACGGAAAGATCGCCAAGGACGAATACTCGCGCGGCACCCGTCAGTTCGAACGTCTCGACAAGGACAAGAACGGCTTCATCGAGGAGGCCGATACCGAGCAGCAGGGTGGAAGGGGCCGGGGCGGCCGCCGCGGAGGTGGTCAGCGTCCCGCGGAGGCCCCCACAGAAGGGTCCGCGGCGCCAGACTTCCAGCTTGAGACCCTGTACCCAACAAAGGCCACGACCACCCCGACTCCGGAGGAGGCTGGCACGAAGGGCGATGGCAAGAAGGTGCCCGCCACGAAGCCTGATTCGAAGGCCGAAACGCCGCCGACCTACGAGCGCGTAAAGCTCTCCTCGCTGAAGGGTAAGAAGCCCGTGGCGCTGATCTTCGGCAGCTACACATGACCCCCCTTCCGCCGGTCGGTCGACCGGTTGAAGGAACTCCAAGCTGCGTACGGTGAGAAGGTCGAATTCCTCGTGGTCTATATCACCGAGGCCCACGCGCTCGACGGGGCCAGCCCGAAAGGCGGAGCGGACGGCAGCCCGCTCGTCGAAGAACCCACGACGCTTGGCGAGCGACGAGCCGTGGCGCAGCGCTGCGACATCGCCCTCGGACTCGCGCCGATGAAGGTCCTCATCGACGACATGAAGAACACCGCGGGCGCCGCCTACTCCGGGCACCCGGATCGGCTCTACCTCGTCGATAAGGACGGCCGAATCAGCTACGCCGGCGACCGCGGCCCGTTTGGTTTCAGCCCGGACGAGCTGGAAGACGCGATCCGTTCCGATCTAGAGCTGCCGGCCATCGAGCGGAAGAAAACGGAAGGCCGTCGACGCCGCAGGTAGCGCCGCCGCGACCGAAGGATCTCGGTGCCATAGTCGCGGGCGCGCCGAGTGTCGCTCTCCGACGTGCCGGCCGCGTCGGCGACGGCTGCGTACTTGCCCCCATCCATCTCGAAGCCCCGGCTCAGGGCGTTCGAAAGATCGAACGCACCCACGAGGCGGCCATGGCACGCGAGGCAATAGGGTGCCGTTCGTTCCAACGGGGGGCATCATCGGATGGTGATACGCCCGCCGCACGGCCCCATTCAGAACGAATGCCGACGGTTCCAGGACCACAGGAGCGAGGGCCCGCGATCAAGCGTCACTCACCTGACCGATTCGAAGCGCTCCTCCAGCACCACTTCGACTGACGCACCGTCGGTCGCATGGACCTTCTTATGGCCTCCGCGAATGGAGAAGCTCCCCACAGCTGGGATCAGGTGCCTTCGGCCGTGCTGATGAATCGTTCGAGGTCCGTGTCGTCGACGTGGCCCTCAAAAATCTCATCGCCCGAGCCTACGGTCAGCACGTGATCGTGGACCGTTACGTACCAGCTGTTCCGGCGCTCCAGACTCCGCGCCACCTGGCCAATGAAGTCCGCCGGCAAGCGGTGGATCTCGATCTTGTCCGAGCGGTGGATCTTGCGGCTCCGCCACTCCTTGAGAAGCGTGTCCACGGGCTTGTGGGTGAACACGAGCACCCGCGGGCAGTGCTTGCTGGCGCGGTGGAGGCGGTCGGCCGCCGGCAGTCCGATGTCGATCCAGGTCGTGACCTGACCCGTGATGTCGTGGGCCCAGAGGCCGGCGTCGTTCGGGCTGGACAACCCTCGCCCAAACTCCATCCCTTCCTCGTGGGCGAGGACGCGCGCCAGCACGCGCACGACGAGTCGCTCGTCGTCCTCGGAGGCGTGACGGGCGACGCGCAGGTCAAGCGTCTCGTAAACACCGCGGTCGATGTCGGAGAGCTCCACCTGGAAGCGGTAGATGGTCGAAGTCGTGCCCAAAGCGGGAAGGAGGCCAGTTTGGAAGGCGATAGGGGATCGGGAGGGGCGGTCCCGAAAGACTACTTGGATCCGGCCGTCCAAAGGGCGACGTGCTCGCCCCATTCACGGATTGAGCTGAAGTCGACGGCCCTGGCTCGGGCACGGTGCCCCAGCGCCTTCCTGGCCTGGGGATGACCCCGCCAGCTCCGCGAGGGCCACCTCGTGATGCGAAAACCACCGCAAACACGTCGGCCGAGCGCAGGATCGCGGGCACGTCGGCCAAGCGCTCGATGGGGCTCCGCGGCACGTCCCCGGGATCGAATTCCTCGCCGGCCGGCCCGCTGGGAGCGTCAAAGTGAAGCAGCTCAGGCTCGACACCTAGCCTGCGTATGCGCCTGGCCAGGTCGGGCGCCACGCGCTTCTTGCCTCCCACCTCAAGGCTGCTAACAGAGTGGAGTCAGCGCTTTGGGGGTACCTCGGACATGGCGCGACGCTACAGCAGGCGAGCCATCTGAAAGGCGGCGAAGCTGGCGAACTTCTTCGGCGACAGGAGCGTCATGCGCGCGCCGTGGGCTTCGCCGAGCGTGCCCTTGGCCCAGGTATCGATCGCCGCGCGGGTTTCCTCGTTCGACGCATCGAGCTGCAGGTCAGAGGACCAGATCGTCTGGCCCGTCTCGCAGGAAACCAGGTCGAGCTGGACGCCAAGGACTTGGGGAGTGACCACGCGTCGCGATGTGATTGTTCCCACGAGGACGGCGTCCAGTCGGAAGCGGTCACGAAGCGTGCGAAGGGTCGCCGGCGCATACCAGCCCTCGCGGAACGGATCGGGTGCGAGGACCTCGGCGAGGTCCTGACTGCGAAGCGGCACGAGGTGGTAGGGCGTCGCAGTCGCGAACTCAGAGTGAAAAGACGTCTCGAGCGCACCGATCTCATGGCCTGCCATGGGATCCTTGTTCAGCTCGGTAAACGGAAGGATTCCCACGCGTTGAAGCGCGTAGGAGTCAAAGTCCGACGTGATCTTGGCGGACCCCATCATCGGGACCGTCATGCTCGTCTGGCAACCGGACGCTGCAAGAGCGGCCAGCAGAATGAGGGGGAACAACCGCATCATTTGCGGCGCGCGCCCCCGTTCGCGGGCGCGAACCCGTTGGAGTTCTGACCGGCTCCCAGCTGCGAGCCGAGCGGTTGGTTGTTGGCCGCGCTCATTTTGCGCCATTCCAGCGTTGCCTCGAGGAGAGCACGCTCCGACTCCAAGCGCGCGATCTGCGCGGTCGCAAGTCGCGCGGCGAGCTCGAGGATCTGACCGTCGACCGTCTGCTTCTGGCCGCCGAGTTCGTCGTAGGCGATCTGCATCGACTTCAGCTGCTGCTCGAAGTCCTCAGCGCGCATCTCAGACATCTCTACGGCGAGCTGAAGATCCTCGTTCTGCGGGCGAAGGATGTCCAGCTCCTCGACCACCGCGAGGTATTTATCGAGCATGGTCCCACGACTTCCGCCGGCGCCGGCCTCCGCTGCTACGCCGTCGTTCATGGGGTGTTGAGTCTGCATGATCGCGCCGGGCATTGCGGTACCCACAGGCGACCCGTCCGAGACGCTGCCGCCCGTGGACTGGCCGTCCCATCCGATCAGTGGCTTCTGGTCCGGAGCTGATCCGGCGAGCCTTCGTTCGGGCGCCCAGGCGGCAGCCACGTCGTTGTAGTCGTCCTGCCGAGGCGGTTCTGGCTGGATATCTGCCCGGGAAGGGCTGTAGCCATACTTGATCGACTCGAGCGTTGGAAGCTGCTGACAACCCACGAGCCCGAGAAGGACGGCGGCTCCGGCAGTCCGGAGACGGATCGAAAGTGGAGAGATGGGCATGTTCAGGGTTTCTGATGAGAGGACGCGTCGACGGGGTCCGACGACTCGTTTTTCGTGACATAGATCGCTTCGATGGGCACAGGGACGCCCATTGGAACGCTGGGCGCAGCGCTGGCGGGTTCAGCCTCGCGCGCCGGCTCGACCAGAGCCGACTGCACCAGTCCAACCACCTCTTGGAACCGGGCGTCCAAGCCGTCGTAGCCGTCCTTCAAGAGCTCGGTCTTCGTGCGCTCTGCCGCGAGTGCGGACCGCGTCTGCATGAGTTCGCTGGAGAGGCTGCGTAGCTCTTGTTCGAGCTCGGCCTGGCGGCGAAGGATGGGCTGCGCGACCTCGGGTAGCTGCACCCGCCGAGCATGAAAGTTAGGTAGCGAGTCGAGGCTTCGGGCGCTGGCTTCCGCCGGCGCGCCTACCGTTCCGCTTCGCATGACCAAAATGATGATCAGAGAGAGAA
>JBLIHL010000049.1:0-17775 GCA_047635895.1 Paracoccaceae bacterium
CCGGCATTCGCGGAGCGAATGCGGGGCCGAGGTTTCTGCTTTCATTCCCGCAGCTTTAGTTCCGGAACGTTACTGCAAGAATCAGGCGCTCTCGCGCTCTGGCGACTCTTCGTCTTCCTGCTCTTCAATGTCCGCCGCGGTCAGGCCGCGGGCGAGCTGGGTCGTTCCGCGTACCACGTCTTCGGTCACCACAAAGGTGTCCGTGTCCTTGCGGGCGGGCAGTTCGTAGAGGAGATCGAGCAGCATGCTCTCCAGGATCGACCGGAGTGCACGCACTCCCGTCTCACGCTCGATAGCGAGGTCCGCGATCGCGCCGAGGCCGCTCTCGTCGAACTCCAGCTTCTTGCCGTTCATTTCGAAGAGGCGCTGGTACTGGCGCACGAGCGCGTTCTTGGGCTCGACCAGGATGCGGACCAGCTCGGCGCGGCGGAGGGTTTCCAGCGTCGCGACGATCGGAAGACGGCCGATGAACTCGGGGATGAGTCCGAACTCCATCAGGTCCTTGGGCAGCAGGTAGCGAACGTATTCGTCCCGTGCGGCGTACTCGTCCAGCGCCGGCAGTGAGCCCGGGGCGACCTTCGTCGGGACGCCAATCTCGTTCTGGAGGCCCGCCTTGCGCTTCGCGTTGTCGAGAGCGTTGTTGGAAGAAGAGTCTCGGCCGAAGCCGATCACTTCCTGGCCCACGCGGCGACCAATGATCTCCTCGATGCCGGAGAACGTTCCACCGACGATGAAGAGGATGTTGGCCGTGTCGATCTGGATGTACGACTGCTCGGGGTGCTTGCGGCCGCCCTGGGGCGGGACGCTCGCGACCGTGCCCTCGAGGATCTTGAGCAGCGCCTGCTGAACACCCTCGCCGGAGACGTCACGGGTGATCGAGACGTTGCCGGTCGTGCGGCCGATCTTGTCGATCTCGTCGATGTAGATGATGCCCTGCTGGGCGCGCTCGACTTCGAAGTCGGAGGCTTGCAGCAGCTTGAGAAGGATGTTCTCGACGTCTTCACCGACGTAGCCGGCCTCGGTCAGCGTCGTGGCGTCCGCCATGGCGAACGGCACGTCCAGCTGGCGCGCGAGCGTCCGTGCGAGAAGCGTCTTGCCCGAGCCGGTGGGGCCGACGAGCAGCACGTTCGATTTCTCGATCTCGACGTCGGAGTCCGTTTCGCCCTGCTGGCGCAGACGGTTGTAGTGGTTGTAGACGGCTACCGAGAGGACCTTCTTCGCGCGGTGCTGGCCTACGACGTACTCGTCGAGGCTGCGCGCGATTTCGATCGGCGTGGGGAGGCGGTCCACCGCGGAGATCGCCGCGGGTGCGTGGGTGGTACCTGGCCGTGCGGTATCAGTCCGCGGCTCAGTTCCAGCTGGAGCGGTGCCGGGATTCCGGCGTTGCTCCTCCTGGAGGATCGAGTTGCAAATTTCAATGCACTCGTTGCAGATGTAGACGCCAGGAGGACCAGCGATCAGCGATGCCACTTGGTGGCGGGGCTTTTCGCAGAAAGTGCAGCGTTCGACCTGACGGCCTGTTCGACGAGAGGAGCTCATGCGGAGAGTCTATTCCGGGGGACGGAGCGAGGCGGCTTCAACATGAGAATCGCTCCAAGGTGACCCAGGACCGTACCTCTTGAGCAACGAATTGCGCTGCGCCGAGACACGAGCGTAGGTCGTTGGGGCGGAGTGTTCAAACTTGGTCCACCCTTGTTCATTGCAAGATCGTGGCGAACAGCCGCGACCATACTCAAAAGAAACGCCAGCGACCGGTCGGATGCGCTGGCGTCGCGTGTCAATTGTCTTGCTGGCTGCGTCGGGTGAGGGGTGCCTCACCCGACGCGCAGTTCAGGTGGCTCAGCCCTTGGGGGCGTCGCCTTCGGTCTTCTCGGAGCCGCCGGGCGCACCTTCGGCCCGTGCGACGATGTGGTCAATGAGCCCAAAGTCCTTGGCTTCCTGAGGAGACATGAAGTTGTCTCGGTTGCAGGCCTCAGCCAGCTCCTCGGGGGTACGGCCGCTGTGCTCGGCCATGATCCCCTCCAGCTGCTTCTTCATTTTCATGATCTCGTTGACCTGGATCTCCATATCGAGAGCCGTGCCGCCCATGCCGCCGTGCGGCTGGTGGATCATGACGCGGCTATGCGGGAGCGCGAAGCGCTTGCCCGCGGTGCCGCCAGAGAGGAGCACAGCGCCCATGGAGGCCGCTTGGCCTAGGCAGTACGTCGAGATCTCAGGCTCGACGAGCTGCATCGTGTCGTAGATGGCCAGGCCGGCTGTGACCGAGCCGCCCGGGGAGTTGATGTACATCTTGATGTCCTGGTTTCGACCGGTCTTGTCGAGAAACAGGAGCTGAGCCATGACAGCGTTGGCCACGTTGTCGTCGATGGCGGTGCCAAGGAAAATGATTCGGTCTTCGAGAAGGCGCGAGTAGATGTCGTACTGCCGCTCTCCACGACCGGTCTTCTCGATGACGAAGGGAACCGGGTAGTAGTTTTGCATGGCGCCTTCTCTAGTGGTTCTGGCTGGGGGTTTCAAGAATGAAGGCCCCGGTACGCCAAAGAACGGCGTACCGGGGCCTGCAAGCAGCGTGCGCGAGGCTGAAAAAAGTCCAGCCACAACAGCGATCACTACTCAGGCGCCTTGATATCGGCGCTCTCCCGTAGGAACCTGCGCACCTTCTTCTCGAGGATTTCAATCGCGAGCTGCTGGCCCAGATTGTTCTTCGAGTAGTACTCCTGGACTTCCTCGACCGTCGTCTGGTTGCGCTGTGCGATGACCGCCAGTTCCTGGCTCATGTCGTCGTTGTTGACGAGAAGCTCCTCGGTCTCGCCGATGGCTTCAACCACGAGGAGGGCCTTGAGGCCCTTTTCGGCCTCGGTGAACGCTGCGTCCTTCTGCTCGGCCTTGGCGGCCTCGATTTCCTCCTCAGAGGAGCCCTTCTCGGTCATCTCGGTACCCAGCTGGGTCAGGCGAGCCTCAGTCTGCTGCTCAAGCATCGACTGCGGCAGCTCAACCTGGACGGCCTGGAGGACCTGGTCCAGCAGGGCGGTCTCGAGGCGCTGATTCTCGCGCTCCTGGGCGTTCTCGGCCAGGCGCGCGCGGATGAAGCTCCGCACGCCGTCCATGTCCTTGATCTCGACGTCCTGGGCGCCACTGCCGAGCATCTCGATCACCGTCTCGTCCGTGGGCGGGACGAGCTTCATGGCCTGGGCGACGCTGATGACGCAGGTACCGTCCTTGCCGCGCAGCTCTTCGTTCTCAAGGAACTCGGGCAGTTCCATCGGGAATTCGAGCTCCTCGCCGTCTTTGACGCCAATGAGTCCGGCGGCAAATGCCTCCGCGTCGACGCCCGGGGGCACGCTCGCGGTGTTGATACGCATGGATTCACGCTCGAAGACCTGCTCGCCGTCGTGCTTGAACGCGATGTTGGCGATGACAAAGCCCTTTTCGTCCATGCCGTCATCGCCGGCGGCCTCGGGGGTCGCCTGCTGCTGACGGATTTCCTCGAGGGTCGTGTCGATCTGCTCGTCCATGACAGGCTCGAGCTCAGAGGCGGACTCTAGACCCCGGTAGTTGGGCAGATCGAAGGACGGGCGCAGCGGCACCTCGAACTCGACCTTGAAGGAGCCATCGCCCTGGAGTTCCATTTCCTCGGGCGTCAGGCGCGGGTGCGCGATCGGCTTGAGCTTGTTCTCCTCAAGGGCCTGGCCGTAGGCCTTCTGGATGAAGCGTTCCTTGACTTCACCGCGGATCGAGTCGCCGTATTGCTTCTCGAGAACTTTGAGCGGGATCTTGCCCGGGCGGAAGCCCTTCATGCGCACGTTCTGCGAGGCCTGCCGCAGCCCGTTCTTGACCTCGGTGTCGAACTCCTCGGCGGGTACGTTGAAGGAGATCTTGGCGGTGGTCTGGACGGAGGTGTCGACTTCGAGTTGCACGGCGCTTCTGGCCACCCGGAGGGGGCTGGTTTTGGGGTGTCGGATCGGGTGGAAAACTGGACCCGAGAAGGGTCCCCTGCGGGATCCTCAATCGGATCTTGGCCCTGCACGGGCCTGCCGGGAATGGGTCCACCCGGCTGCGAACCGAAGATTGAACCCGTCATGACTCCCTGAGTCCAGTCGCGCCGAACATTAGAAGAGTAGATCGCGCGCTGATTACCCATGATGCCCCTGCTATGTCCGCCATGAACCCTCCCTCTGAGGCGCCCAAGTCCGCTCCCTGGCCCTGGATCCAGGCCCTCATCGCCGTTGGAGTGCTGAGTATCGGTGCCCTGGGCGCCGCCTGGATCGTGTCCTCGGCCCCGAAAACGGGTCGCGGAGACGACCTCCCAGGGCCGCGCCCAGTGCCCATCACGGTCCAGCGCCTCGAGCTCACTCAGATTCCGAGGCTGATCCCGGCGACCGGCACCCTGGAGGCGTCCCAGGAGGCGATGCTCGCCTCGGAGGTGGGCGGTCGGGTGGTCCACGTCGCCGAGGGGCTCCGGGACGGCGGACTCTTCGCCGAGGGTGAGGTGCTTCTAAGGGTGGATACCTCATCCTTGGACGCTGAGATTACGGCGCAGGAGACCGCGATTGAGCTGAGCCAGGCTCGGATGGCGGCGGCAGAGGCCGATCTGGACGGGGCCTCGAAGGGCCTGGTGTCCCTGGAGGAGCGCCGAGATCTCCTCCGAGCAGAGGAAGATCGGTGGGTCGGACTCTCCGAGCGTGGAATGGCGGAGCAGGCGCGGATCGATCTCGCGCGCGGCCAGCGCCTGGCCGCAGAGGCTGCCGCGAGCGAGGCCGCCCGCGGGCTCGACGCTATTCGCTCCTCGATCACGGCGGCTGGGCTGGAGATCCGCCTCGCCGAGAATCGCCGTGACCTGCTGGAGACCCAGCGAACCAAGGCCACGATTCGTGCCCCGTTCCCGGGGCGGCTCTCGGCCGATGTGGCCCCGACGGTCGGGTCCATGCTCATGCCCATGGTCCCGATCGGCTCCTGGCTGGACCGGCGGGCCCTGCGGCTCGTTACAGAGGTTCACGAGGACGACCTGGCGGCCCTTTCCACGAGCTCCCTGGCTCTCGCTGCGCCGCTCTCCCGTCCAGGGGCCATCCTTGAGGGCCACGTCACTTCCCTGGGAGCACGCGTCGACCCTCTCACGCGGACCGTTCGGGTGGAGGCTCTCTTCCCCGTGGAGTCGCCGTTCGATGGGGCTACCAGCGTCCTCTTGCCGGCCGCGGCCAAGATTCCCAGCGGAACCTTCGCCCAGGTGGAGCTTCGCGGGGAGCCTTTTCGCCGCGTGATCTGGGTGCCCGAGTCCTGGCTGACGTACCGCGACGGGCAGGCGGTGGCCTTTGTCTTGGCGCCGGGCACGGTGGAGTCCGGACCCGTAGCGGAAATGCGGCAGGTGGCTTTTCTGAGCGGGATTCACGAGGGCGGCCGGGTGATCGTGTCCGGCCTGGCGGAGGGTGACAGGATCATCACGAACTCGCTCCAGCTCCTTAGCGGCGGCGCCGCCGTTGAGCCTGAGCCTGAGCCCGAGTCAGGACCAGTGCTAGGGACTAAGCCCGGGCAAGAGGACGCGAAAGACGCGGCGCGCACTGGAGACGCACGATGATTCGCTGGCTCGCACGCATGGCGGTGGGCAATCCGGTCGGCGCGAACCTCGCCATGATCGCACTGGCGGTCAGCGGGCTGCTCGTCTACCGGGGCATGCCGCGCGAGGTGTTCCCCGACTTCTCGCTGGACGCGATCGAGGTGTTCACGCTTTCACCGGGCGCATCGCCCGTGGACGTGGAGAGGCTCGTCACCACGCCGATCGAGGACGTGTTGGACGGGCTCGACGGCGTCAAGGAGATGCGCTCGGTCAGCCGGGAAGGCGTCTCGCGTATTCGTCTCACTCTGGAGTCAGGGGCTGACCTGGACGAGGTGCTGGCCGGCGCGCGCGACCGCGTGCGCGGTGGGGATGTCGAGCTCCCCGACGGTACGGACGATCCGACGGTCTCCGAATCGAAGAACCGCTTCCCCGTGATCGCCGTGTTCGTCTATGGCTCGGCGGATGAGGTCACGCTAAAGGCCATCGCGGAGGAGCAGTCCAGGGCGCTCGAGGCGCTTCCCGGAGTCACTTCGGTCGTGGCCACGGGGCTCCTCGAGCCGCGCATCTGGGTCGAGGTTGATCCGATCGAGATGGAGCGCCACGGGCTCAGCCTCGAGGAAATTGGTGCCGCCGTCTCCGGCCGCGTGGCCGAGATGCCGCTCGGTAGCCTGGAGGTCGACCGCCGCGAGAAGCTCCTGCGCGTCGGCGGCGACGTTCGCTGGGCGGAGGATCTTGCGCAGCTTCCTATACGCACGTCGCCGACCGGCGCCGTGGTGACTCTCGAACGCGTGGCCCGCGTCAGCGAAGCAGCACGACGCGGCGCATCGCGGGGCCGCTTCAACGGACACCCCTGCGTCCACCTTCAGGTGAACAAGGCGTCCGGCGGTGACACGATCGACATCGCCCGCGAGGTTCGTGAGTACGTCGTGGCCCATGCCGCTGACGTGCCGGCAGGCGTGGCGATCGGGCTGAATAGTGACCTCTCGGTCTACGTGGAGAACCGGCTCCAGACCATGACCCACTCGGGGCTGATCGGCGCCGTGCTGGTGCTTCTGGCCCTCCTTGGCTTCCTCAGTCCGCGCGTCGCGCTGGTGACGGCGCTCGGGATCCCGCTGTCCTTCCTCGGCGGCATCCTGGTGGCAGGTACCCTCGGCGTCACGATGAACATGATCGCCATGTTCGCGCTGATCGTCGTGCTCGGGATGATTGTGGACGACGCGATCGTCGTGGGGGAGAACGTCTATCGCCGAATGGAGGAGGGGGAAGATCCGGAGACCGCGGCCGTGGAGGGCACGGTGGAGGTCGGGCGGGCCGTCTTCGCCACGATCCTCACAAGCATCGCCGCGTTCCTCCCGATTCTGCTCCTCTCCGGAACCACGGGCCTCTTCATGCGCCCGCTACCGATCGTCGTTTCGGCGTGCCTGTTGATCTCCCTGGTGGAGGCGTTCACCGTGCTGCCGTCCCATCTGGCCCACTGGACCTCTCGGCGCGCGGTCAAGGAGATGCAGGCGCGTGCGCGCACGGCGCGCGCGGCCGGGGGCGAGGTGCGACGCTGGTACTCGCCGCTCCTGGACGGCTATCTGCGGCTCCTGCGCCTGGCGGTGAAGTGGCGCTACGCAACGATGGCGATGGCCCTGGGCGGCGGCGCCATGATCGGCGCATTCGGAGGCGTACGCATCCCCTTCGTGCTCTTCGATGACTTCGAGAGCAAGCTGTTCTACGTTTCGCTACGACTGGATCCCAGCTCGTCGATCGAGGAGACCGAGGTGGTCTGCCGCCAGGTGGAGGAATTCGTCAACCGGATCTCCGAGGACGACGTGGTGTCGGCGCACACCCTTCTCGGCGTGGCGGCTTCCGACGTCGCCAGCTTCGAACTCGGCGCGCACCTCGGCCAGGTTTGGGTCGAGCTCCGCGAAGGAGAAGGGCGCACGCGCACGACGGCTGAGGTGATCGAGGCCCTGCGGGCCGAGCTTGTGGCGCTGCCGCCCATCGTGGCCAGCCACGAGATCTCCCAGCCGCAGACAGGGCCGAGCGGGCGGGCCATCGAGGTATCACTTCGGGGGCCGGGGCTCGACGTCCTGCGGGAGAAAGCCGAGGCGCTGGCGAGGGACCTCGCCACCTATGCGGGCGCGCGGGACGTGCGCATCGATCTTGAGAACGGCAAGGGCCAGGTCGAGGTGATGCCGAACGCGCGGGGGCGGCAGGTCGGTCTCTCCGAAGCGGATCTGGCGCGGCAGCTGCGCACGGCGTTTGAAGGGGTGGAGGTCGCCAGCGTTCGTCGCGGGACGGACGACGTGGACATTATCGTCAAGCACCCTGAGGCGGATCGTTCGCGCGCCGGGGTTCTCGGGGACCTGCGCGTTGCGCTGCCGGGCACCCAAGCGGGTGGCGCCATCCGCCGCGTGCCTTTGCGCGAGGTCGCCACGCTCAAGCAGTCGGTAGGCCCTGCGTCGGTCCATCACGAGGACCGACTGCGCAGCGTCGTGGTGAGTGCAGACGTGGACGAAGTGGTGGGTAACTCCACCCGGATTCTCCGGTCGCTGGAGGCGGAGCTAGCGGGCCTCTTCGACGGGGAGCCCGCGTACTCAGTGCGCGTGCGCGGGCAGGCGGAGGAGCAGGCAGAGTCCCTCGCAGGCCTTGGCGCCGCCGCGATCATCTCCGGGCTGCTGATTTACCTGGTACTAGGCACGCTCTTCCAGAGCTTCCTGCAGCCACTGGTCATCATGTTCATCATTCCCTTTGCGGGCGTCGGGATGGTGTTCGGTCACGCGATCATGGATCGCTCGATCACGCTGATGTCACTCATCGGCCTGCTGGCCCTCGCGGGAGTCGTGGTGAACGACTCGCTGATCCTCGTGGACTTCATCGGGCAGCGACGGCGCCAGGGCGTCGAGCTCATGCAGGCCGTGATGGATTCGGGGAAGCTCCGCTTCCGCCCGATCCTGCTGACCTCCGTGACGACGATGCTCGGACTCATGCCCCTGACGTTCTTCGCGACGGGGCAGGCGCGGTTCCTTCAGCCGATGGCGATCAGCATCTTCTTTGGCCTGAGCCTCGCGACGCTCCTGATCCTCATCCTGGTGCCGGTCGCCTACCTGGTACTCGAGGACGTTGTGGTGATGACGAAGAGGCTTGCGCGACGGGGCCAACAGGCGGACAGGGTGCCATGAAGACTTGAGACGCCATGGGGGGCGCGACGCCGCTGGCGCGGATCCCAGCGGTACTCTCGGATCGACGTTCCGTGGCGCAGACTCCAGGAGGGGTCGCCGGACGCCGTCACGCGCTACGTGCGGGACAGTCGTGTTCTTGGCCCTGGAGGTACCGCGCCAGCATGGCACGGAGGGTCGCGAGGCTCACGGGCTTACTGAGGTAGTCGCTACAGCCGGCCGCGAGGCAGCGCTCACGGTCCTCGCTCATGGCGTCCGCGGTCAAGGCGATCACTTGGCCGCTGAAGCGCGCGTCACGAAGGCGCGTTGCGGCTTCGAAGCCGTCCATCACCGGCATGTGCATGTCCATGAGCACAACGTCGAATGGGTTGCCCTCAGGAGTCCCCTTCAAGGCCTTATGCATCCCAGACAGGCCGTCCTCGGCCACGTGGGTCTCGACGCCGAGGCGGGCTAGCATCTTGCCAATCACCCTGCGGTTGACCGCGAGATCGTCGACCAAGAGCACGCGACCGGCGAGGGGCTTGGAGTCCTGCTGGACCTTCGGTCGCTCCGCGGTCTCCGCTGACTCAAGCTCCTTGGCCGTTGCTTCCTCGAGCTCGACGTCCATTCTAAAAGTGCTCCCCACGCCGACCTCACTCTCCACAGTGAGGGTTCCGCCCAGTAGCTCGGCGAGTCGCCTGGAGATGGCCAGGCCGAGCCCGGTTCCTCCGAAGCGACGCTTGGTTGAGCTGTCGGCCTGGGCGAACGGAGCGAAGATTCTCTCCACCGTTGCACCGTCCATTCCGATTCCGGTGTCGCAGACTTCGAGTGAGATTTGCACCCCAGAGTCACAGGGGGCGGAAGCAAGACTGACCTGGACCGACCCCTCCGACGTGAACTTGATGGCGTTGCCCACCAGATTAATGAGGACCTGACGCACGCTCATGGGGTCCGCGTGCACGAGTACGGCTCGCTCGGGGACCGTCACGTTGAGCTCAATGCCTGCACTCTTCGCCTGGAAACGCTGCGTCTCCATGACGGTGGTGACCAGGGTTGATACGTTAAACGGAACGCTCTCGAGCTGGAACTGGCTGGCCTCGATCTTCGTCATGTCGAGGATGTCACTGATCAGCCCGAGGAGGTGCCGTCCACTGGTTCGGATTGTGGCGAGGCCATCGTTCAGGTCGTCCTGGCTTCGGCCGGGATCATCGAGCAGCTCGGAGTAGCCGAGAATCGCGGTCAGGGGCGTGCGAAGCTCGTGACTCATGTTCGCTAGGAACTCGGACTTCGCGCGACTCGCGGACTCTGCTACTTCCCTTGCCTCGATCAGCTCCTGCTCCCGCTTCCTGCTCCCCGTGATGTCGCGTGTGATGGCGAGGTGCAGAACACAGCCGTCGTCCTTCACGAAGGGAGCGGCATGGGTTTCCATCCAAAGCGAGGTCCCCTTCAGCGTGACCAGGCGGAAGACTAGCGTGCGGGACTCCCCGCTGATGACCGCGCGGTGCATCTCCTCGAACGCCTCTCTCCAATCCGGATGAACGAGACTGAGCACGCAAGCGCCCTGGACGGATTCAAGGGAATCCGCCTCAATGAGGTGGATTCCGGCTGGGTTCATCTCGAGCAGTCGTGCGTCCGCATCGAGCGTCTTGACGCACTCTGGCTCGGCGCGGATGATCTCAGCAAGGTGTCTGGCCCTGGCACTGAGCTCTCGAAGGCGCTCGTCCGGATAGTCGCCTGGGTGTCCTTCTGGGTGTCGTTCTGGGCCGCCCAATGCGTCTTTCTGCTGATCACGCACCTGCGCGAGCTGCGCGAACAGTCGGCGCCGCGCAAGCTCAGAGAAGATGATGAACCCGCAAGCTAGGGCCAGCAGGACGAGTGCGGTTCCTTCCGGAACACCTGTTGGGAGCATAGACGCGCTCCCTCATCGCGTTCGCGGAGGGCTGAACTTGAGCCGCGCCTGGCCAGGAATCGAAATGAACCAGGGCGACCGTGTCGAATCGCCGCAGCACCGTACCGCCATTCATTCCCGCAGCTTTACCAGCGATCGCTACCGCGGAACGGTACTGCTCTGGGCTAGTCGTTAGTCGGCTCGACCGCGGTGGGCTCCTCATTCACCGGATCGCCCCAGGTTTGAATCGGGCGCGCGTCCATGACCCACATGCCTCGGCCGTGGGTCGCGATCACGATCATGTCGTCGCGAGGGTGCACCACCAGGTCGTGGACGTAGGTGGTGGGGAGGTTCGCTCCCAGGGGTTGCCAGCTGCGGGCGCGATCGACGCTGAGGTATACCCCGAGGTCCGTGCCCACGTAGAGCACCTCAGAGTCCTTAGGGTCCTCCGCAATCACGTTCACGGGGCCGCAGGGGATGTCCTGGCCGATGGGCTGCCAGGTCTGCCCGCGGTCCGTGGAGCGCCAGAGATAGGTGCGGAAGTCGTCCCAGCGCTTGCCGTTCTGGGCAAGGTAGACCGTGTTCTCGTCGTAGCGCGAGGCCACCACCCGGCTCACCCAGCGCTCGATCGCGAGGCCGGCCGTGATTTCGATCCAGGTCGTCCCGCCGTCCGGAGAGCAGTGCGCCCGCCCGTCGTCGGTGCCCGCGTACAGCAGCCCAAACTTCAGAGGCGACTCTGAGAGGCTGGTGATGGTCTGGTAGGGGATGTCTCCGAGCTCCGAAGGGTCGTTGCGGGAGAGGTCGGCGCTGATGGCCTCGATCCCCTCGCCGCGATCCATGGACCGGAAGAGCTTGTTCATCCCGTGATAGAGGATTCGCGGGTTATGGGGCGAGATCATGAAGGGAGCCAGCCACTGCCCGCGTAGCTCAGCTTCGGGAGCGATGCTGTAGCCATCGTCTTCCTCGCCTTCCTCGTTCTCGGCCTCCAGGGCGAGGCGGGCGCGCTCTCCGGAGCGCAGGTCGCTCCGGTTCACTCTTCCGTAGAAGCCGGCGGAGTACACCACCGCTTCGTCGGTCGGGTCCACCTGGTGATAGCTCGCCTCGCCCCCCGGAGCGTAGTCGAACTCCACCGGCCTGACCCGATCCCTGCCGCTCGACAGGTCCACCACGCCGCTGCGGCTGCCGTGGTCCTGGATCGAACCGTAGACACGGAACGGCTCAGACATGTCGTAGCCCACGTTGTAGAACTGCACCGGGTTTAGCCGGTCGGTGAACGAGCGCCAGTTCGCTCCCGCGTCGTAGGACACGTACACGCCCCCGTCATTCCCGTTCACCAGGTGGTCCGTGTTGTTCGGGTCGATCCACAGCGCGTGATGGTCCCCGTGCATGCCCCGCAGGCGCCGGAAGGTCTTGCCCCCGTCGTCGGAGACATTGAGGGCCAGACCCATGATGTAGATGCGCTCCTCGTTCTTGGGATCCACGCGGATCTGCCCAAAGACCCAGCCATAGGTCGAAGACAGCCCTTCCATGTAGTCGTTCGACTCAGAGACCTTGCTCCAGCTCACGCCGCGATCGTTCGAGCGATAGACCTCGGCGCCCTTGATGTGTGCCTCGCGCTCGCGCCCATAGGAGTCGGTCTCGCCTTCTTCGTCAGGGTCCAGCTCCACGAGCTCGTAGTTGTCCACGAAGGCGTAGAGCACCTCAGGATTCGAGCGCGCCACGTCGATCCCAATGCGTCCGCGGTACTGACCCTCGGGCAGCCCAGCCGCCGCCTCCACCCAGGTCTCACCGCCGTCCATGCTGCGCCAGATAGAGGACTGCCCGTAGCCCTCCTCGTTGCGCGGATCGTTCCAGCGCCGCCGGATGCGTTCCCAGGTCGCCGCGTACAGGATCCCTGGATCCACCGGATCCATGACCAGGTCGATGGCCCCCGTGCGGTCATCTACGAAGAGCACGTGCTCCCAGGTCTCACCGGCGTCGCGAGTTCGGTAGACGCCCCGCTCATGGTTGTCGGTCCACTCGTGCCCCGAGGCGGCCACGTACACCGTGTTCGGATCCGCCGGATGAACCAGGACACGGGAAATCGTCTGGGTGGCCGTCAGGCCCTTGTGCTCCCAGGTTTCGCCCTTGTCCTTGGACAGCCAGACCCCGGCGCCCGCCATGGACGAGCGGAAGATGTTGGCCTCCCCTGTGCCGACCCAAAGATGCTCTGGCTCCGAAGGGGAGAGAGCCAGGTCGCCGATGGACGCGGTGGGGGCATCCCCAAAAATCTCCTCCCAGGTGGTGCCTTCGTTCTTCGTCCGCCAGACACCTCCCGAGGCCGTAGCGACGTACATCCCATAGCCCTGCCCAGGGGCTCCAGGTACGGCCACGTCTGTCACCCGCCCGCCAATGTTGGTGGGTCCAATAAACTGCCAGCCCAGGTCCTTGAACGGCGAAGCCGCCTTCGCGGCCTCGTGCTGCTTCCACCACTCCATGCGCTTTTCAGGATCGTTGCCCTCGCCATCTGAAGCGTCGTCCAGCAGGGAGTCCAGTGAGCCGTTCAGCTCCACGATCTGCTGGCGCAGGGCCTGGAGCTGCTGCTCGAGGTCTGCCTCCTCCTGCTGCGCAGTGGGGTTCCCAAGCGGTTGGCCAAGGGACAAGCTGGCTCCAACCAGGAGTCCGAGCGAGGAAAGGAGCAGGCGCGAGGGACGCAATAAGGGTGAGGGCATACGACTCATAGGGGATCTAGACCAAATCCTGCTCAAAGGCAGGCTCAGGAGGAGAGCCAAGCCTAGCAGTCCCCTCCCGTTCGGCTGGTACGCCCTGAGTATCCGCAGGCAGAAACGGCCCTGGGACCCGCGCAGGCCCATCCGAATCCCGAATGCAGACCGGCGAGTGGGAATTCCCAAGCGGCAGATGACAGGCGGCTCCGGCGGGTCAATCTGCTCGGCCAAGAATCGGCAGCGCGCCTATTCGCCTGAGACGACGCGGGACCCTTGGCACCAGACATCGCGAACGCGGTGGGTTGTGTCCGCGAGGCTGACCAAATTCGCATAGCCGCCGACCGCGATCCGCCCGTGTCCCTTGAGTCGCATTAAATCTGCCGGATTGGTGGTGAAGCCAGGGAGGATCTTGGAGAGCGAATAGCCCTCGTCGAGCAGCTTGGCGAGCAACGCCGCGAGTACGGCCGGTTGCCCGACCTCGTAGGAGCACACTTGACCCTCGTCGTCGAATTTGGGCAAGCAGCCGCCACCGTCCGAACTGACCGTCCAGCAACGTGGATCGATGTGACTGGTGAGGATCGTGCGGACCGCGTAGGAAGCCGGCAGTTCGGCATCGGGTCCAGCGCCGGGTCCAGCGTCGTGTCCAGCCTGGCCGGGCGCTTCGTGCTCCGCCGTGATGTCCACGGTCACGCCGCGCTCGGTGAGCGTAAGCGCTTCTTCGAACAGGTGGCGACGGCGGTTCACGTGCGTCGGATGAAACACACGCGCGGGAATCTCACTCGTTTGAAGCGCGGCGCGCACGAGTTCGAGGCCGCGTTCCCCGTCGCCCATGTGCAGGTGCAGCACGCCCGCTTTCCCCGTCATTAAACCGCCCACGTGAACATCGGACGCGACGCGGAGTACTTCGTCGAGCGAGAGCTGACTTGAGCGGTGGTCGGAGAGCGCGAGCTCCCCAAAGCCGAGAATCGGGTCGACGTGGACGATGTCGCCTCGAATTGAACCGGTCAACGTCGTGGGGGGCAGATGGTAACCGCCGGTGTAGCACCACGCGGAAAGTCCAGCCGCGCGTAAGCCGTAGACAGCATGGACGAGCTGGCCCGTCGTACGCACGCAATCGTCGGTGCCTAGCAAGCCGATGACGCCGGTAATGCCATGGGATGTGAACTCACTTGCTCGCAGCGGAGCCATCGACGTGCCGTAGCCTGCCTCGCCCCCGCCGCCGGTCACGTGCGCGTGGCAGTCGATCAGGCCAGGGATCAAGCGACGACCCTCCAGGTCGATCACTTGCGCGTCAAACTGGCCCGCAGGCTTCGCCGCTGAAGCCCCCTCGGGCCCCATCCAGAGGACTCGACCACCGCCTACCAGGAGCGAGCGCATACCGAGTGACTCGGGTGCGTGAACGTCAGCGTTCATCAGGAGTTGCATCATTATGTCGGCCATTCCATCCATCCTACAGGGCCATAGATGGCCACGACGAGTAGTGCTGCACCCAGCAGGTGCAGCATCAATATCAAAGGCCAAACCCAGCGAACCCAGGTCGTCCAGGGGACGCGGGCCGCGCCGAGAACTCCCATGAGAACGGCTGAAGTCGGGATCATCGTGTTGCCGAAACCGTCGCCGAATTGGAAGGCGAGGACACCGACTTGGCGCTGGACTCCGAGTATGTCGCACAGTGGCGTCATGACTGGCATGGTCATCGCGGCCTGTCCGCTTCCAGACGGAACGAAGAAGTTGATGACGGCCTGCCCGCCCATGATGAGTACGGCGCCGACCGGTCGAGGAAGGACATCCAAGGGGGCTGCGAGGCCGCTGAGGAACGTGTCGAGAACCTGGCCGTCTTGTAGCACTCCCAGCACGCCTGCGCTCAGGGCGATCACGAGCACGGGCTCGATCATTGAAGCGGCGCCTGTCGTGAACTCCTGGGCGACCCGCCCAGGTCGAAAGCCACCGAGCAGCCCTCCTGCGATGCCCGCTACGACGAACAGTGCCGCCATCTCTTGGATATACCAACCCCACATCGCGACTCCGACTCCGGACAGCAGGAGCACCGCGATTACGGTCAGCACCACTCCATATTCGGATAGGCGCAGTGCGCCTTGCGCTTCATCCGCACCAGCCTCCAGTCGAGTCCGCCAGTACTGGTCCAGTGCACGCGTCGGGGAACGGCTCGGGTCAGCACGCACGCGCTTCGCCCATAGTGCGACGAACGAGATTCCGAGGGCCGTGACCAGCGTCCATGCGATCAGCCGAAAGCCGAGCCCGGAGAGGTGTGGCAACTCGGCGATGCTCTGCGCGATGCCGACCGTAAACGGATTGAAGAAGGCCCCGGCGAAGCCTATCTGCGTCGCTAGATAGCACATGCACACGCCGGTGACCGTGTCGTAGCCAAGTCGGATCGAGAGCGGGATCGTGATGAGCACGAACGCGATCGTGCTTTCACCCATGCCAAAGATCGCGCCGCCGAGGCTAAACAGGATCATGGAGACGGGGATCACGAGCTTTCGAAGTCGTCCATCGCCCATCCGCGTGACCACCCGGGCCAGTGCGCGGTCGAGCGCGCCGGTCGCGAGGATGACTCCGAAGGCACCGCCGATCAGGAGCACAAAGGCAATCACCTCGGCGCGCAAAACAAAGCCGCGGATGGGAGCGAGGGCGACGCTACGGAGCGCGGCAACTGTGCGCTTCCAGATGCCTGGCGTGTCTGCGGCGTCTAGAGGCTGATACGTGCCGGGAACGATCGTTGTGCGCTGCAAGCCGGGTGTCGACACGAGCACGCGCTGGCCCGCGGTCAGCGACGTGACGGGCGCGCGGGTGCCCGCGTCGAGCACTTCGCTCAAGGTCAAGTCGTTCGGTGCTCCGACCTCACGGGAGAGCGAAGTCAGGCTCTCCTCTGCTCGGATCGTGTGCGCCACGAGCTTCGGAAAGTCCTTGACCACGCGCTGGTACTCGCCGCGTGGCACGATGAGGGTCGCAAGCGCCGCCGCGAATACGATGACACCCAGAATCACGAGCGTCGACAGCGGGCGCTTCTCCTCGGGGTCGTGGGCCTTGAGGCTCACGGTTGGTTCGGCGCGAGGTCGAGACTTGTCAGTTCGCCCTTCAAGGCCTCCGCCGCGCTCTCGGCTCCAGGGAGCGCTTCGATGTCGAGGATCGCATCGATGACCGTAAAGTGCGTCCAAGCTTCGTCGCTTGCGCGAAATTGCGTCCGGGAATCGGCGCGCAGGACCAGTGAAAAGACCTCATCGCTAGCCCGTTGTTCGCTTTCGGGCGCCCGTGCGAGGCGCTCCATCAAGAGGCTCAACGCGTAGCGGTCCCATGGACCGAGCGCCTCGCCTTCTGAGTCTATCGCTTCAGCGCTGGGCTGGATCGCATGCTTGCTGGGGTCGACTCGCACTTTTCCGCGCTTTAGATCCACCTCGTCACCGCTGCTCAATAGAGAAACTCGCAGTCCACGGCGACTGAGTCCGCTCTGCACGCTGCCAGCGCTGTTGACCACCACAACAGCTCGGGTACCCAGTACCCGTCCGCGCGCCTTGGCCAGGTCCACGGCCAGCGCGGAGTTCTCGGCGATGCCGAAGCCCAGCGTTTGACCCGTGTGCTCGAGCGCCACCACCAGTCTTCCGATGCGGCCGCGCCGTAGAAAATGCTGATCCACGAGGCCGAAGGGAAAGAAGCCCATCCCCTGTTCGATGCCAAGCGCTTGATCCTCGGTGTCACCATGGACGCCGCACAGGAGCGCTTCACGACTGTTCCCCCAGGCAATCATCGGATCGCACATCATCGCGGCACCGGCGGAGCTCCCGCCAATCATGCCGCCGCGCTCCAGCAATTCGACCATGGCTTGATAGGCCGGTGAATCGACGCCGTCGGGACGGAACACCGCGAGGATGCGCGACTGGACTCCACCGGTGAACCATGCGCCAGTCGCTTCTTCGATGGCCCGGACATACTGTGCATCCTGGGCGTGCTGCGGCGTATCCGAGAGGATCGGAAGCACTCCGAGGCTCTGATCAGGACTCGCATACAGCTCGAGATCCGAAACGGCTCCCGGCCCGCTCTTGAGCGGTACCCCGCTCGCTGTTGGTAGCACGATGATGCGTTGCCCGGTCCCGTGCAGGAAAGCCCCAAGGACCTCGGCGTTCTCCGCCTGCAATCCTCCGCCGACGATCATCAGATCGCCGCGGCGCGCTGATCCAGTCTGGGCACAGCTAGCCGTGAGCGCTAGCAGCAGCCCGGAACAGAACGTGACGCGTGAGAGTCCCACGCGCAGCGGGAAGCAGCGATGATGAAGCATGGTGGTCCTTTTGTTCGCGCCGTAGCCTTCGAGGTGCCCTCGCGGACTCGCCGCAGGTGCTCGTCGCGAGCCTAGCAAACTCAGCCCTGGGTCAGGCAGGTTAGAAGCCGGACCGTTCATCCCATACATCGCGGTTCCGCAGCAGGATGCGACCGCATTCTTACACTGATCCCCTGTCACGGTCCTTCGCG
>JBLIHL010000050.1:0-17606 GCA_047635895.1 Paracoccaceae bacterium
AGGCGTCGCAGAGATCGGCGAGGGGATCGGTGGCGCGACGATCGCGCATGAGCTGGCGCTCGGCGCCGCGGTCCGGATACCCGGGCGAGAGACGCATCATGAACCGGTCGAGCTGGGACTCGGGGAGGGGGAAGGTGCCTGAAAACTCAATCGGGTTCTGCGTGGCGACGACGAAGAACGGCCACGGCAGTGGGTGGCGCTGTCCCTCGATCGTGACCGCGCGCTCCGCCATGGCTTCGAGGAGTGCAGACTGGGTTCTCGGAGGCGTTCGGTTGAGCTCGTCCGCGAGCAGAAGTTCGCTGAAGATCGGACCAGGGACGAACCGGAGCCGGGCCAGCGGATTCGTCGCGTCGGGCGGTGCGTCCAGCACCGGGTAGGAGGCTCCCGTCAGATCCTGCGGGAGCAAATCCGAGGTCATTTGAATGCGCTGGAGGCCCAATCCGCTAGCGGTGGCAAGGGCCTTGGCGAGCGTGGTCTTTCCGGTCCCTGGGACGTCCTCAAGGAGGAGGTGCCCACCGGCGATCAGGCACGTGACGGCCGATCGGAGGAGTGTGTCCTTGCCCTGAATGACCGTCCCGAGAGACGCAATCAGGGGGGCGAGCCGGGACGCCAGCTGAAGCGGAACGTCAGGTGAGAAATTTATTCCCGGCCCCGGCGCTGAGGCCGAGGAGCGAGCGTTGGCGGCGGCAGAAGGCTCCATGGACGCACTCTACCTGCACCCGGGCAGTGGTCACTCAAGTTTGGCATTGATGTGGTCGAAGGCCCTACCAAAGTGATCACGGGGTGCCCGCATCTGTTCCTCAGGTCACGTCCACTCCCTCCCTCGCCGCCCAGCGACATCGCCCGATGAGCCTCGACGACCCCGACCCAAAAAACGCTGCGGCAGAGCGGCGCGGTGAAGACCGTAAGGAGTCCGTGGCAAAAGCTCGAGTCACGGTGGAATCCACCCATCTGGCGGGGCGCGTCGAGAATCACTCGGACGGTGGCCTCTTCGTCTTGGTCGATGGAGGGCTGGAAGTGAAGGTCGAGTGGCATGACGAGACGGGTGATCACTCGTCAAGTGCTCGTCTTGCGCGGGTCACGTCGCTGCCTGGCGGGCGCAGCGGCTGGGGGCTGGAGCTCACTGAGGGGAACCCGGAATCCACCCATGAGTAATTCAGCCAGTGGCGTTGGCCGTTCACTGAAGAGGCGTCTGGTACTCAGCGTTGCATTGGGTTCGATCCTGTTCCTGTTCGTCACGGCATTTCTTCGTTCCTCTATTGAGCGGAAATCGGATTCGCTCGAAGGAGCGATCCAAGCCAAGCTTGGCGTAGAGGACGGACTCTTCGAAGTGGAGCGCCAGATCAGTACGCTTCACCGGCGCCTCGCGACGTGGCGCGCTGAGGCGTACGCGTCTACCGGGGCGGCTGGCACTCTCGAATCATTCTGGTGGGCCATTCAGCAACCCACGAATCTGAGTCCTGATGAGACCATCGCGATGGTCTCGCCCACGGGCGAACTCTTGGCCGCCGAAGGGCCCATGGCCGCGGATGTCGCTTCGCTCAACTCTCTGCTTCGCATCCGCGCTCTCGTCGGCCGGACGGGGTCCGCAGGGGTGCGCTCTGGAATGATCCTTGCCGGTCTGGAGCCGATCATCGGAGTCTCCGTTCCGGTCTATGCGGTCGGTGCCGAAGATCGTCCGCCCGTCGGTGGCTTACCCGGGGCCAGTCCACGTGTCGTGCTAGTTCGCTCCTTGGAAGTGCTTAGCGGGCGGTTGCGTCATGACGAGGTCGCAGTCAGCTTCTACCCATTGCATGGCGACGGTCTCCCGAAGGAGCTGAGGCACGTTCCTGCCAAGCTCTGGCGTCAGGATGGCATGGTCGAGGAGGCGTCCAGTGGTGGCGCGCGCTCCTACCGCGCGGTCAAGGACGCTTCGGATCGACCGACGTTCCTTCTTGTGGCGCAATCGCGGCAGAACGAGGCCGGCTTCCTCAGCCCCGCTGCTTCCGAGAACTTGATCTGGGAAGCGCTTGCGGTGGCCGTGACGCTTCTATTGAGCCTCCGCTTCGTCTCCAAGGCTATCCTGGCTCCGCTCTTAACCATGGAGCGTCACGCCTCCAGGCTGGCCCGCACCGAGCACGGACGCCTCGAATTCCACTCCGCTGAGTCGGGCGAAATCGGTGCGCTTGCGTCCTCGCTGGATGAGATGCTCCACAAGATTCAGGCGGACCGTTCAGAGTTCGTTCGCAGTGCTCGAATCGCCGGCATGTCAGACGTCTCGATGGGGGTGGTGCACAGCGCGGGCAACATTCTCAACAGCGTCAACGTCTCGACGAAGCTCCTTGCCAAGGAGCTCGCAGAGATCGGAATCAGTGACCTACGGGCCATGATCGCCGAGCTCAAGGAGCATCAGAACGACCTTGCGACCTACGTTACGCAGGACCCGAACGGCAGGTTTCTGCTGCCTTTCCTGTCCGCCACGACGGAGGCACTGGATGACCTCCGAACGCGCTGTCTAGTGGAACTTGAGTCCGTTGAGCACGGCGTCGGACACGTGATCGATCTGATCAGAAGCCAGGAAAAGTACGCGATCGGAGCGGCCGTCGTCGAGTCCACGAACATCGACGAAGTGATCAATCAGGCGCTCAACATCGCCACACTGGCGGGCGAAGATGCGACTGAGATTCACATCGAGCGCTCCTATTCGAAGATCAGCGAGGTGCACATCGATCGTCATAAGCTGACGAGTGTTCTCATCAACATCATCTCTAACGCCGTCGAGGCGCTGAACCTGTCGGAGCTCAAGGAGAAGCGACTCGAGCTTGCGATCTACCCGATGAACGACGCCCGGTTCGTGATCGAGATCATGGATACGGGGGTGGGGATCGCGCCCGAGAACCTGGATCTGATCTTCACGGCGTCGTTTTCGACCAAGGATGACTCGTCGGGCCAGGGCCTACATACGACCGCGAACCTCTGCAAGGAGCTCGGCATCGCGATCGGCACCGTGAGTGAGGGTGAAGGATTTGGCAGCGTCTTCAAGCTGCGCGTTCCCTACTCGCCGCCCGGGGGCATCATCGAAGCTGGGAGCCCCGCAGCGCTCGAAACGGGCCCGTCCTCTGCTGGCGGCGTGGGCGTACCCGCGCCCGCGCTACCCTCTGATGACGGCGCGGGCACCGAGGCCTTGACCGACGACGCAGTCACCAGCGAGAGGCAAGACGACCGCTCCTGGAGCTCGCACTCCGAGCGAGGCGATCTCTACCGCGATAACGGCTACCGGGATCGCAAGCACTACTGAGTCGACGCTCGACTATTTGTCGAACACGTTGGTCTCGCTGGGGCTGATTCTCTCTTCAACGGTCTCCACGGTCAGGTCCAGATCCTCCAGGTCGAGTCCGCCGTCGTCATCGGATCCCGCTTGGGAGGCCGCGGCATCGATCTTGGTCTCCGCCTGTGCTTCGATCTCGCGTGCGGTCGTTTCTTCTTCGCGTTTCTCAGGCATGGGTGTTCACCTCCTGGGTGGCTGTGTCGGTCGGCTTCAAAGGGTAACTCGCTGGCGCGTTGCTGCGAAGAGCTCCGAGGCGGTGGAGCTCGGCGGCAAAGGTTCGGACGTTCTCAAGGGCCGCTTCCGAGGCGCCCTTGGCGCGACTTTGCTCTAGCAGCTCGCCGAGGCTTCCTGCGGCCTCGAGCGCGCGCAGAACCTTGGCGCCATCAGGCCGCACCTCGATGAACTCGCCGTTCTCCGAGTCGTAGAGTAGCACTCTATCCGTCGGCGCCAGCGGCTCTAATTGCTCCTCCGCCACCAGCTCGGCGTCCCGAACGAAACGGCCCGTGAGGAAGTCTGGACGCGCGGCGCGCGCAAGAGGATCGCCCATGGTGCGGACGGCATCGGAGTGGCTGAACCTGAGCGGCACGGAGGCAAGACCCGGGCTCACCTGGAGCCCCGACTCGGCACCCCGTGCTGCCCGTGACTCCGTCCGCTCGATGCACTGCGCCACGAACTGGTCGGGCGATGCGCCGTTCGCGAGGTGGAGGAAGTAGTGACTCTTCTGCATGAAGTAGAAGATGTTGTCGCCCGAGAAGATGGGGAGGTTCTTGCGGAACGACACCATCATCTCCTCGAACATCTCCGCCGCCTCTTCTTGGGTCATGCCGCTCTCCGCCACGTAGTCGTGGTAGAGCGCAAGGTCACCATCGGCGTCGAGGACGCGAATGCCGAACTCCTCGGGCTGTTTGTAGGTCTTGGCGACCTCGTCGATGTGGAAGGTCTGCAGCGAGACCTCGCGAACGATGTCCCGGTGATCCTCCAGGAAACGGAGCGTCTCCCGGGCCTCCTCACGGGTCTCGGTGGGGAAGCCGACCATCGCGTAGAACGTGACTGAGATGTCGGCCTTCGTGCAGTTCTTGGCGACCTCGACGACGGACTTGAGGCTTTGCCCCTTCATCATCATTTTGAGCAGCCGCTTGACCGATGTCTCGAAGCCGAAGAGAAGCTTGCGACACCCAGACTCATAAAGCCGCTTCGCTCCGTTCTCGTTGTAGGCCTTCGGCTCGATGCGGGCGTCGGCCCACCAGGTGATACCGGCGTTCGTTGCGATCAGCTGCTCGGGAAGATCCTGGATCATCCCCGGCGGCATGCAGTCGGTGATGAAGTTGAAGTGGGTCGAGCTATAGCGGTCGCGAAGGATCGCGACGTGCTTGGCGATCGTCGCGGCGTTGCGCGTTCGGAAGCCCGGCCCGATGACGGTGGGGAGCGTGCAGAACGTGCACTCGCCGTAGTAGCACCCACGATTGACGTCGTACGGAATGACGAGGTCCGGCGAGAAGTACTTGTCGAGGGGAAGCCCGTCGAGATCGGGCGGCGGGGCGCTGTCCAGCCTGATAGGGTGCGCGGGGGTGTTGCGCATGGAGCGTGGGGCGCCCTCGCCCCGATGGTCCCACCAGGCAAGGCTGCCGATGTCGGCAAGATCATCCTCGCCGCGCAGAAGGGCGTCGCACAGCATCACGAGCGGACGCTCGCCCTCGTGGAAGATCATCGAGTCCATGCACTCGGCCATTCCGCTGACCGTCATGACCTTCTCGCCGATGTAGGCGAGGAATCCGCCGCCCATGGTGACGTGGCAGTCCGGCAGCGCGGCCTTGACCATGCGGCCCAGCGTGAGTGCAGGGATCAGCTGGCTCCCGTAGAGCACCGAGAGGCCCAGCACGCGGGGCTTCTGCGCCATGATGCGCGGCATGACTACGTCCCGGTAGAAGGCGATGAACGGGTTCTGTTCCTCGTCTGTCGTCGCCGCGAGCACGTCCTCGGAGCGCTCGTTGGAGTACCCCATCGTGAAGTTGTGGGGCGTGAGCTCGCTCGGGTAGTGCGCCGCGGAGATCAGCCGCAAGCCGTGATAGAGCGTGCGCGTGGCGGGGACGTAGCGGTCGGGGTTCCAGAAGCCGCGCTCTGACTTGATGTCGGTGTCCTGTCCACGCAGGATTCGCTTGGCATCCTCCACGCCGCTGATGATCGCGTCGGCTGAGGCGGCGCTCTCCGCGGCGGCTCGCCAGGCACGCATGGAGCCGAGCCGTAGTTGGTCCTCGTCGAACCCGTCCAGAGGCATGCGCTCGGCTACGCGATCACGCGCGGCGGTCAGGACCTCGGGCGAGAGGAAGTGGTCGAACGCTTCAACGGACAGGTCCGCCTGCTCCACCGCGTCGTAGCCCGACTGATGCAGCCACGCCTTCAGGCAAGGGAGCGCCAGGTGGGGCTGGGTCCAGTGTCCCTGCGGCGGGAAGGCGAGCAGGACCGGGAACTCGGCGGCGCCCTCGGGGACCGTTCGCGGCTCGCCAGGGAGTTGATTGTCTGCGCTGCGCTGAATCATGAGGGTATTGGGTCGCTGGTGGAGGCTTCCGGTGCGGCGTAGGTAAGGACACCGGACTGTACGAGGTCGTCCAGGGCACGCTGGACTTTGGGAGAGATCCCAGCGCTAGGGGCGCTAGTCGAGGTCACGTGGTCGATCAGCCGCTTGATGCCATCGCCGAGCCGAAGCGTGCGCACGCCCCCAAGTCTGCCCGGAAGCGGGGTGGGGGCCGTGACGGCGTAGGTCGTGGGGCCCCGAGAGGGTGGTGGGGATGGGGGAAGGTCGGAGGCGTCCAGCTGTGCCGAGAGGAACCCGACCCACTCGTTGAGCGGGACTCGGGATTGGAAGACCTCCGCGTTCAAGCGGTATCGGCCTGGCGCCGCACGCCTCGGCCCACGGGCAGCGACGCGGATGAGCGCGATCTCCCAGGCGAGGAGTTCGTGGATCACCCCTTCGGATGGACCTGATTGGGAAGCGCTGCGCTCTCTGGCGAAGGTCTCGAAGGTCCTGCCGTCGGCCCGCCACGCCCGCGCGAGCGCGAGCGCGCCGCTTGATTCCTGGACCATCAGCTGCGCGAACGTTCTCGGGAAGCGCATCAGTACTTCCGGGAAGTCGAGGCTGAGGAAAATCAACTCGCGGAGGCGGCTGTCCTCGTAGGGGAGGAGGGACCAGGTCGAAAATAGGTCGGGGTGCTGCTCGATGAGCGCGCGCTCCGGGGCGGACAGGCCGGCACCTAGCGCCATATCGGGCGGCACGCCCTCCACGGGGCGGGAGCGGTCAGCCAGCTCGTCACCGAGCGCGCAGCCGGGCTGTGGATTGACGAGGTGTAGCGACAGGTTGACGCCAGCGCGCAGCGCGGCCGCTGCGCAGAACGTCAGCGATTCATCGAGGTCCTCGTCGGCTTCACCTGGAAGCCCGAGGATGAGCGAGAGGATGGGGGTGATGCCCGCCGCGGCGCAGTCATCGACGACGGAGAGGAGGTCGATGTCCTCGCGCATCCCTTTCTGGTTTCGGGCGCGGACGCGCGGCGACGCGGACTCGATGCCCAGCAGTACGCGGTCGCACCCAGCGCGTCCCATCGACTGGAGCAACTCTGCGTCGAGGTGGTCGGCGCGGGCGCGGACTTCCCATGGGATGCGGATGTCTTCGGCCACCATTCGCTCGGTGAAGGCGAGGGCGTGCTTGCGATCGGCTCCGAAAATGTCGTGGCACAGGTAGGCGCGGTTCGCTCCGGGGATTCCGCGAAGCTCCGCGACTTCCCGTGCCAAGCGGTCAGCAGGCAGCGGACGTGAGCGCCGGCTCCACGTCCGTCCGATCGAACAGAAAGAGCAGTCATAGACGCAGCCGCGCCCCGAGTCGAGCGGGACGAGCCCATCCTCCTCCCCGGTGACCGCCTTGTAAGCGGTGATCGGCGGCAGCAGGTCCCAAGCGTAGCGGGGCAGATCGTTCAGATCCTTGATCATGGCTCGGTCGGCGGTACGCACAACCTCCCCGTCGGCCCTGCGCGACGTCACCCCGTCTACCTCGAACGGACCACTGCCGGCAGCCATGGCGTCGGCGATCTCCACCACCGTGATCTCTCCCTCGCCGCGGACCACGGCGTCGATCCACGGAAACCGCTCGACGATCCAGCCGTCCGTGCCATTGACTCCGGGGCCGCCGATGAGGATGGGCACCTCGGCCCAGCGCTCCCGCAGGAGGCGAGCGATCTCCAGGGCGATTGGAAGCGTCGCTCCCATGACCGAGAAACCCAGAAGGTCCGGTTTTCCGCGGGCAAGTAGGAGGTCCGCCGCCGACCGTGCCAGCCCGTCGCCCCCGTTGAGTGCTTCGTTGCCGAGTGCGCCGGATGCGAGTCGGTGGGCAAGGTCCTCCAGGGCGGGCTGATGTCCCGCGTCGCGCAACGCGCCACCGAGCCGCAGGAGGCCCGGCGGCGGCATCGAGTAGCCGAACGTGTCGGCGTGGGGCGCTGAGGCGAGGAGAATCTTCAAGGGTGTCGGCGGGGAGGCGGCGGGTACGGTCGAATCCCCTGACCGCGTAGTGGAGGATACGAAAACGCTCGCGCGATCGACGCGAACTTCTCCGGGGCAGGGCTCGGCCATCGCGGGAGCGGCGCGGGTACCATGCGTCCTCATGTCTATTTCCAGTGCCAAACCCACAGGGCCCGGGCTTTCCCCCATCGGTCCCGCGGAGCCCGTCGGCGCCGGACTCTGGCCCCTGTACCTGCTCTCGGCACTGGCCGCGCTTCACGCCATCTGGTTGATTCTGGAGGGCGTCGGCCCGGTCGATGATGATTTCATCGTCTACCGCTACGCCCGGCACTGGGTCGACGGTGGGTCGCTGGCTTTCAATGCGGCTGGGCCAGCCGCTGGATCCGGCCCCGAGCCTCTCAGCTCCGAAGGCTTCACCTCGCCTCTCTGGCTGCTGCTCTGCGCGCTGGCGCAGTCATTGGGCCTGGGGCCTGGCCTGTGGACGCCTCTCGTGGGCGTGATCTCGACGGCGCTCGCGACCCTACTCACCGGACTCGGCGCGCGCCGTGTGCTGCCGGCTGATAGGGGACGCCTCGCGCTCCTGCCGCCCGCCCTCATGGCTCTCTCTCCCGCGCTCGCGTGGCACGCAGTCGCGGGCCTCGGGACGGTTCCTATGGCGGCCGCCATCGCGGGTGGAGTGTGGGCCGCCGCTGCGGGCCGCTGGCTGTGGTTCGCCTCATTCATGGGAGTCGCCACCCTCTTCCGGCTGGAAGCACTTGTGGTCGCTCTGCCGATCGGACTCTTCGTCGCCATTGGTGCAGGCTCTGGCAGGCCCGCGCCCGAAGTCAAGGCCACCGGTGGCGGTGCGCTAGCGTCGCAGGTCATGCGGTGGTGCGCGCCCGTGGCGCTCGTGGGTGTGCTGGTGGTTCTCGTGCGCTGGCAGCTCTTTCATCGGCTGGCGCCGGCGACATACTTCGTGAAGCGCCTCCCTGTGGGGGACGAACTTGAGTACGGGGCGCGCTATCTGATGCGGGCCACCTTGGAGGGTGGACTGCCGCTGGCAGGCCTCTTGGCCGTGATCGGGATGGGGGAGCGAAGCCCCGGAAAGTCTGGATGGCTAGTCCGCGGCCTGAGCGTTTCGTCGCTCTTGGCGCTCCTCTACGTGCTCGCCTGCGGAGGGGACTGGATGGTGTACGGCAGATTCCTCGTGCCGTTGGCGCCGGTCCTTATCCTGGGCGCGGCCGCATCCGCCGGCACGTGGCCCTCGGTCAGCCTGCGTTGGGGAGCCGCCTTGCTGCTCGTCGCGAGTGCGGTCTTTGGGCTACGCCCCGCGGTTCGCTCCCAGGCGATTTTCGAGCATCACTTCTTCGAGCACTGGTGGCTCGAGGTGGGGGACGCACTGCGCACGCGGGCCCCGGAAGGAGCCAGCATTGCGGTCTCGCCGATCGGTGCGATTGGGTGGCGCTCTCAGCTTGAGGTCGTGGACATCCTCGGCCTGACGCACGACGCGTTCCTAGGCCTCCCTCCTGACCTCGATGGAGTCGGCGTCAAGGGGCACCATCGCCACGACGGCGCCTGGGTGCTGGATCAGGAGCCAACCTACCTCCTGCTGGGAAACGCGGTTGTTCAGCCGGGAAGTGGTGCGATTGACGTCAACCCGTGGGAGCGTGACATCGTGGCGGATCCGCGGTTCCAGCGTGACTACGTGCCCGAGACCGCGTGGATTCGATCGGTGGATGGACCCCGCAGGGCGCTGCCTTACTTTCGGCGCACAGGTGCTCGCGCCCTCGCCGAGGAATGAATTCGGCCCCCGACCTCCCTTTTCAGGGAGACCGGGGGCCGATTCCATCGAACCTCCCGTTTCAGAAGGCTCGCAGTCAGTTCGCCGCTATTGACGAATGCGCGGCGCGGTCAGGCGACGCGTAATGTTGAGACCGCTGTCCGCGGCGATCGAGAGCGCACGAGCGCCCCGAGCGTCATAGTTCACCTGGGTGCCGTTCGGCGCCAAGAGCCCAACGTCGGCAGCTACGATGCCGCCGTTGACGTGCAGCTTCCCGTTCGTGAACTGGGAATCGCTGCTCGGCGTGATGCCGATGATTGCGTTCGCGCTGTAGAGCGTTGCGTTGACCTCGAAGGTTCTGCTGCCGCCCGGGTTGCCGTTCATGGCGTGGTGCATGACTCGAGCCATCATGTCGTCCGAGATCCAGTTGTCCTTGGGACCGATCGACGACACAACGGCCTTGGGAGTCCCGTTGTCGTTGTAGAGGAGCGAATCACGTGAGTTGTCCGGGTCCGCGATCGTCAGCTTGCTGTGATCCCAAGTGCCGTCGTCGTTGCCAGCACGTTCGTCGCTTATCCAGTGCTCGGTCTCGGGATCGAAGTGGCCCTTCTTGTTGAAGATGGGCACCTTGGTGTCCTCAGAAAAGCTGTAGTACCGCGGCGTGTGCTGCGAGTTGTACTTCGGGTTGTCCACCTGCGGCGTGACCCACTGCATGATCGGGTCGGTGCGCGTGAGCATGACGCCCGTCTTGACGTTGCGGTTCCTCCACACCTTCCTGGTGCCGTCCTCGACCTTCTTCTTCCCATCCATCCAAACGAAGCGGTCCTTGACCCGCGTCGTGGTGGTCTTGGTGTAAGGCGCCGGCCGGCCGTTAGAAGTGGTGACGTTCTTGTAGTACCACTTCTTGTATCGGGTGCCGTCGGGGACCCACTTCCACTGGGTGATCGTCTTTTGGTAGCGCTCGGTCCGGGTCTCTGGATACTCAACGACTTTCTCGCCTGTCTGGATGCGCTCGGCCTTGCCCGGAAGCGTCGGCTGGGTCTTGATCCACTCCATGCGGTTGAAGACCGCCAGCTCATCCATGGTGAAGTTGAAGCTACCGGCCGTCGTGCCATCGGCCGGGTTGCCTTCGCCCCACGCGCGGTGGAAGTAGTCTCCCATCACGATGTTGCCACCAGCCGCGATGGCCAGGTTGTTCTCCGTGCCGTCGCTGGCCATGCCGTAGGTACGGCTCGTCTTGCCGCCGCCGTCCGCATAGAGGACGTCGCCGGGAATGTACACGTTGCCGCGGGCCTTGATCGAGCCGCTGCCCTTCACGTAGCCAGAGATGATCACGTCGCCGTCAATGGCGATCTGCCCGTCCAGAATGATCGGATTATTCTTGGTGCCATGCAGGAACACGTTGCCCTGTGTGATGCCCGTGATCGACCGGTCGGTGCCATTCTTCATGGCCGCCCATTCATTGCTCCGGTCGATCGTGTCGCCGCTGGCCATGACCGAAATGTTGCCACCTTTGAGAGCGCCAGAGGATCCCGTGACGGCCGAGTAGAACTCGGTGTCGTCGATGACTCCGTTGTCGGCGAGATCCGGACGCGGCTGCCCCGTGGCGGCGTCATAGCCCCCGTTGTCCGGGAATGGCGACGGGAATGAATCTGGAAGGTTGTAGTCCGTCATTTCCGCGTTCGCGTGGAAGTCCAGATACATGTTCGCGGCGGACGACGGAGAGCTCGGGTCGAACACATCGAGTCCACCGAAGAGGGGGTTGCCGAATTGGTCCTCGAGAACTTTGTCCACCAGGCCGCCCGCACCGGCAGCGGCTCCCTCCAGGTTGAACGCCGACCAGTCCTTGATCTCATGGCCGTCTCCCAATAGCGCGTCTGCACCAATCAGCATCACGCCGGCGATCTTGCTGTCGGGGTCCGCCCGGAAGTGAATGCTCTCGAGCGCTCCGACCTTGACCGAGTCGAACGTCCCGGCCAGTGCGCCGTTCTGGTTGTAGAACCGCTCTGCGCTGTCAATATTGGTGTGACACAGCAGGCAGTTGATGTTGTTCGCGAGGAGCGCGTAGTCCAGCCCGTCCCACTCGGGGGGCGAGATCTGGAAGGTCTCCTGGATCGAACTGCGACGCTCACGCGTCGAGCCGTCCTTGCCACGGCGGGTGACGGCTTCGACTTCGATGACGATATCGGTCGAATCCCAGTTGTCGACGCGATAGACGTCGAGGCGCTCGATCTCGACTCCGTCGATTTCGCGGCGGTCCTTGCTGTTGACGGCGAGGCCTAGCCCGTCGAGGTATTTGGATGCTTGAGGGCTCGTTGCATCGCTCTGGTTGGCCATGCCCTGCTGATCCAGGTGTGTGCGAAGGCGCCAGAGTTGCTCCTGGCCCTGGGCGACGGCTTGGAAATCACCCCAGATGTCGGCGATCGCGATGGACGCCGCATTCTGGGCGGCAGCACGCGCACGGAAGGACTCCATGTCGGAGACGTTGGCACGACTTGTTTCCACGCTGGTTCCAACGAATGCCACCATCAGCGTCATCATTAGAATCGCGATGGGGACTACCGCAAATAGGGCCGTACCGCGCTGCTCCCAGCGAGGGTTGGGCCCGTGTCTTCGTAACATCTGCATACTCACACTCTCTCTCCTCTCGGCTCCCTGGATGGATAGGACGGAGCGCGCAGGCGCCCCAGTTCTCCTGTTCGGCACAGAGGTGCATCCGACTTGCGGCGAGATGGAAAGGGCTCCTCGATCGAGATACGATGTCCCAGGGCGAGTCGCAAGGGGCTCGAATCAGCCCTCTTTCTGTTCCATTGCGCGACGGAGGAGGTCGCCGATGTTGGTGCCAGCGCCGGGCGAGGGGGGCGCCTCGGGCGATCCCATGACGCGCTCCACCGTGGGAGAGCGGCGGATCACGTCGAAGGCGCGGACGGTCTCTGCCTCGTCACGATCGACGGCTCGCCCGCCTTCGTGGGTCAGCGAGAAGGCGATGCGCTCGCTCTCGATGTCGAGCTCCATGATCCGTGCGGAGCGTTGATCGCCTTGGAGTAGACCGCGACCCGGACCAAGCCCCGCGCATTCGGAGATTGGGACGATTCCCTCGATGCCCGGGAGGAGACGCGCGATGGCGCCAAACGTCCCCACGCGGATGAACTCCACGGGCACGATCTGTCCCTCCCAGTGCTCTCGTTCCAGGCGTATCCAGGGGCTTTCCTGGGTCTGCTTCAGCCCGAGGCCGATGCGCTTGCCACCTTGACGCACATAGAGCACGCGCGCCTCGACGACCTCACCCTTGGAGACGACGTCGGAGGGATGGTCGATTCGGTCCACGGAGAGGTTGGAGATGTGACACAGCCCTTCGCGGCCCTGGCCGAACCGGATGAAAACCCCATAGGGCTCGATCCGGCTGATGCGACCCTGGATGGTCTGGCCGGGGACGACCGAGTTGGGCGCGCCGCCGTTGCGCTGCATCTGGAGGACGGCTTTGCGCGAAACGATCGCACGCTGTTTGTCGTCGTCCACGTCTAGCACGAGGACCACCACGGCGCGGCCCATGAGCGCCTTGCGATCGCGGGAGCGCCGGACTCCGCTGACGGAGAAGGGCATGTAGGCGTGGAGCTGCCCGATCTTGACCTGGAAGCCGTCGTGGGTGAGGCCGGACACCCGGCCCGTGATCAGGCTGCCTTCCTCAAGGTCTTCCCAGACCTCCAGGGTCTCTTCCTCCGCGAGGTTGAGGATCCAAAGCGCGTCCTCGCGGCCGCGCAGGGTGAACTGGCGGACTTCACCGACCTTGGGCTCGCGCTGGAAGGCGCGGAGGTCAATGACGCCCTGCTTGCGGACGCCCAGCTCGACGAAGACGTCGTTGCCGCTCTTGCCGACGATGGTCCCATCGACGACCTCAAGGGTGTGGGCTCCGCGCTCCTTGATTTCGCCGCGGGCCTCGGCCTCGCGCAGGGATTTGGGGCGGAAGCGTGACATCGGATCAAATCAGAATCGTGGACGGTCGCGGCGGGACTCGGGCACCCATGGTTCGCTCTCGTAGACCCCGACGCGGCGAAGTTCGTCGGCTAAAACCACGCGGTTGATGGTCATGTAGTGAAAACCGCTGCGGACGAGCCCTTCGGCCGCCTCGTGAGCGTCCATGGAGGAGTAGCGGCTCTTCAGCCGACGCATGCCGAGGAAGCCTAGGACGGCCAGGATCGGATTCATCACCCGCTTGGCCCAGGCCTCGCCCGTGCGGGCCTCGGGCCGGTCAGGACCGGTGATGAGAGGTGCTCGGCAGAGCGTGTGAGGTACGCCGCTCGCTCGAAGGGCTTCCTCCGAGCGTCCGCGCGCCGCAAGGTATGGGCTGCGCGCCTTCGGGTTCGCTCCCATGGAGGACAGGTATACCAACCGCGGGCCGAGGCCTGGGTCGCCCTCGAGGCGGGCGGCGGCATCCACGACGAGCTTGGTGATCCCGAAGTCGACGGTCTCGTAGGGGCGGTCGATTCCCGCCGCCTTGGCCCGCTTGGCGGTCGTGCCGTGGCAAAGGAAGATATGGGTGGGCCCAAGACGCTCGAGGAGGGCGTCAATGGGCTCCGCTTCGAGGGCGCACTCTTCGATCTTCACCCGGTCGCCGGATGCTGCGACCGCTTGATCCAATCGGGCGCGCCCCTTCGAGCCAGGGCGGACGTGGGCCACCACGCGCCGAACACGCTCCATGCCTGCGGCCGCCCGGACGGTCTCAAGCCCGACGTAGCCGGTGGCTCCGATGACGAGGACAACAGGATCGGGAGGAAGCATGCGAGAAGGGTATCAGGCGGCTTCGCTTCCCAAGCCCTCCGACCTATGGTTCCTTGATGCCACAAGGACTCATCCCCTGGATCATGCTGCCGCTCGTCGGCGCCCTCATCGGGTACGTGACCAATCGCCTCGCCGTCCACATGATCTTCCGACCGGTGGAGCCCCGGCGCATTCTGGGCCTAACGGTGCAGGGGCTCGTGCCCAGGCGGCAGGCCGACCTGGCCAAGAGCATCGGTGCCGTTGTGGGGGATCACCTTGTGCGTCCGGAGGACCTGCGGGGCGCGCTCGACAAGGTGGACCTTGAGGGCGTGGTGGAGCGGGCGCTGGACAAGGGGCTGGGGCCGAAGCTCGCCGAGCTGCGTAAGCTGCCGCTAGTCGGCGGGTTCCTGACCGATGAACGGGTGGCGGACCTCAAGAGGCACGCGGTCCAGGGAATCGTCAAGAACAAGGATGACATCGCCGATGCGCTCCAGCAAGGGCTCGAGAAGGGCGTCAATGTCCATGAGCTCGTCGAATCCAAGGTGAAGGCCTTCCCCGTCTCCCGGATGGAGGAGCTGATCCTCCAGGTCGCTTCGAAGGAGCTCAAATCCATCGAGGTCCTCGGCGGCGTCCTGGGCGGGATCGTCGGGCTGGTCCAGGCAGTGCTGCTCTCTCTCCTTTAGGCCCACGTTCTGAGGGGGGGGTATTGATCCGAGACCCACTTCCTCGCCGAATTGTCAACCCGGCACGATTCGGATCGCCCCGTTGGTCGACCCTTGTGATGGGGCTTCTTGCCTTCATCCGAACCGCTGCGTGAAACCGTGTCCGCGGGTCCTCGCGCCCACCATCGACTGTACATGCTTCTTTTCTCGCAGAGTCCAGCCTGCCGCTGGCGAGATCGTCCGGGGCCCCGTGCCCTCGTGCTCCTGGGATTCGTCGTTCCGCTGCTTCTCTCGGGTTGCTCGGATGCTGAATCCGGCAGCTCGGGGTCTTTGTCACCCGCAGTGGCCGAGGCGCCGGGAAAGTCGGCTCGCGTCGAACTCCCGGAGATCGAGCGGCTCTTCCGCGGGCCGGTGCGGGTCGAAGCGCTAGAGGAGACGTTGGACGTTTGGCTCGCGACGGTCGCCAACAAGGTCCGTATCCGAGACTTCGACGGGATCCAGACCGCGTTTACATCGGAGTTCGAGGGAGAGCTCCTCTTCCCGAAGGAGCTGCCGTTCGAGGCCAGCGAGGCGCTACCGCCCTCCGATTTGCCCCTGGGTGTTCGGCTCATTGCGCTGGGACCACCTGACGAGAGCGTTGGTGTGGACTCGTTCATGCAGGAGCTCGAACGCAACCTCAGCGGTTGGGCCAGAGTGTCCCAGTCCAGCTGGCGTCTTGACGAGGCGCGCTTCGAGAATCCCGGTCACGGCAAGACGGTCGAGTGGGGGATCGGAGAGGTTCGGATTCACATCGTCGGGAACCTCGACGGCAGCGGGACCATTGCCCTGAACGCGACGGCCTCCGCGCTCGTGGAGAACCACAGTGGCCAGTGGCGGATCAGCCGCTTCCGGATCAAAGAACGCGAGCTGATGTTCCATGACACGCCGATCTTCTCTGAGGTGAGCCGCGCGGCGGGCGTAGCCTTCGATGGCCTGCGCTTCGGTGAGCCGGGCAACGACAACGTGGGCTGGAATGGTATCGCGGCCGCAGATGTGGACGGCGACGGCCTCATCGACGTGTTTCTTCCAGGAGCCCGCTCTGCTTTCCTCTATCGGGCGAACGGCGAGGGCTCCTTCACGGAGGAAGCCGACGCGCGCGGCCTCGGCGGCGCGGACAGCGGTACGGGGGCGGTTTTCTTCGACTACGACCGCGACGGTGATCAGGATCTCGCGGTGGCCTACATCGGCTGGCGCAAGCTCGACGATTCGCTCGCGGGACGCCCCATTACGCTCTATAAAAACGATGGCACCGGGAACTTCTCCGACGTGACGGAGGCGGTCGGGCTGAGTCGACTCCGGCTGCCCGCGTACTCGCTGACCGCGTTTGACGCGGACGGCGACGGTTGGACGGACCTGTTCGCGTGCGGCTACGGCCGGATGGAGGAGGAGGACAATAACTCCTGGATCGAGGCCTCGAACGGAGCCTCTGACCTGATGCTGCGGAACGTCGATGGGAAGAGCTTCCGCGACGTGACGGAGGAATCGGGCCTCTCGGACAGGCGCTGGAGCTACGCGAGCGCGGCTGCTGACTACGACGAAGATGGGGATCTCGACCTGTACGTCGGCAACAACTTCGGTACGAGCCGGCTCTGGCGCAATCGTGGGGACGGAACGTTCGAGGACGTTGCCAAGGAGCTGGGCGTCGACGTTCGGGGCAACGTGATGGGCGTGCTCTGGACGGACTTAGACGGCGATGGTCGGCTGGATCTCTATCTCTCAAGCCCGACCTCGACCTCGGGCCAGCGCATCCTGAGCAGCGTGGGGCGCGAGCGCGGTGAATTGGCCAGCCGCGGGATGCTTCAGATGGCGAACGGCAACAAGGTCTTCCTTGGACGCCTCGTGGATTCCGGCCAGGCAGAGGGAGTCTTGGAGCCAGGGGCGGAGGGCGGCCCGAGGAAGATCAAGCAGATGGCGACGTTCGTTCGCGGGGACATGGGCGGCAAGAGCGCCGGCTGGTCCTGGTCGGCGGCCTCACCGGACATTGATCTCGACGGCCACAGGGACATCGTCTGCGTGAATGGCTTTGTGACCGGTCAAATCACCGGTGACACATGAAGCGCGTTCTGGCGCCACGTGGTGGCGTCCACACTCTTGGAGGGCGCAGAGAATGCACCAGGAATTGAGGATCATCCGGGTCACGACCGTAGCGCCGAGGATGACATGCATCCTTGGGCGAGGGGGATGTACCGCCGTGGGTTCAACTTCAACGGCGGGGAGCGCTCGAAGGTGTTCCTCGGCACGGGGAAGAAGCTCTTAGACATGTCGGACGTCTCTGATGCGGATTCGCAGCTGGACGGGCGAGGGCTCATCGCTGCCGACTTCGACGACGACGGCGACGTGGATCTGTTCGTGCACAACATCCAGCGGGAGAGGCATCATCTGTACCGCAATGAGGTCAACCCGAAGGGGGCGGGGTTCGTGAGCATTGGCCTTGGGAGCGATGCGCGCGAACCGATTGGAGCCACGGTCCTGGTGACGCCCGCTGGAGCCGCCGGGCCGACCGCACAGGTTCTGTCGCGGGGCGCAAGCTACGCGTCGAGCCAGCCCAACTCGCTCGTGTTCGGCCTTGGTGAGGCTC
>JBLIHL010000051.1:0-17472 GCA_047635895.1 Paracoccaceae bacterium
GCATCAAGCGGGCCGCCCGACCGTCTCCATGGCTCGGGGCGGTCCGTTTGTCTGCTCCCATCCACTCCGCACACGAACTCGAGTACCGCACCGTGAGCAAGAAGACCGATCTCGTCGCGCGCCTCATCCAAGAGGTCAAGCTCCGCCATCCCGTCCCCAAGGAACCGCTCGAGGGAGTTTCGCTACTTGAGCAGGGCGCTGTGCTCATCCTGATGCGTCACATGACGGAGACGCAGGCCAAGCAGTCCGTTAAGGCCCTTCGGACCGGCTACGAAGACTGGAACGAAGTGCGCGTCAGTCAGGCTCAGGAAATCGCCTCGCACATGAAAACCAGCACGCGCAAGAAAGGCGTGGCGATGCTGACCGAGAGGAAGGAGGCTGCTATGGCCCTGAAGAGCTATCTTCAGGACGTCTTTCAGGAGACGCACCACCTCGACCTCGAAGAGCTTCGTGAGGATGAGCAAACGGCTGGCAGGGTGGCGATGAGCCTTGGGGCCCTGGGGCTTCCGAGCGCCGCTTATCTCGTGTGGGTTGCGACCGACGGACAGGTGCCGGTCCACACCGCGCTGATGAAGCTGCTGGACCGGCTCGAGCTCATCCCGCGGACGAGCTCGGTCAAGAAGGCGCGCGCATCGATCGAGCCGCTTGTTCCCAAGGGGAAGGAGCTCGAGTTCACGCTCACGTTCCATGAGATCCTGGATCGCTGGGAAGACGAGGACCATCCGATCTACCTGAGCGTCCCGTCCCTCCTTGCGACTACATACGGCACCAAGACGATGAAGGAGCGGGAAGCTTCCATCGCCCGCGCCGAGGTCGCTGCCAAGCGCGAAGAGGAGCGTGTCCGCAAGGAAGACGAGCGCGAGCGCAAGAAGGCTGAGGCCGAGGCTCGCAAGCGTTCCCGTGAGCTTGAGCGCAAGCGCAAGGCCGAGGAGAAGAAGCTGGCTGAGGCGAAGGCCAAGGCCGTCGCTGCGGATAAGAAGAAGCAGGAAGCTGCCGAGAAGAGGGCCGAGGCCAAGAGGATCGTGGCTGCTAAGAAGGCTGAGATCAAGAAGGCTGCGGCCGCCAAGAAGGCGGCAACCAAGAAGGAGGCTGCTATGAAGGTAGCGGCCAAGAAGGCTCCAGCGAAGAAGGCTCCAGCGAAGAAGGTCGCCGCGAAGAAGGCTCCAGCGACGAAGGCTCCCGCGACGAAGGCGCCAGCGAACAAGGCGCCGGCGAAGAAGGCGCCCGCTGCGACCAAGAAGCCCGCCGCCAAAAAGGCGGCGGCCAAGAAGCCCGCCGCCAAAAAGGCGGCGGCCAAGAAGCCCGCCGCCAAAAAGGCTCCGGCCAAGAAGGCTGCGGCGAAGAAAGCTCCAGCTAAGAAGGCTGCGGCTAAGAAGCCGGCTGCCAAGAAGGCAACGACCAAGAAACCCACTGCGCGTCGTCGCTAGTCGCGTCGACGCGGCTGCTGAACTCGCCGGCCCATGGGAAACCAGGTGACTGATATTGCGCACGGCCTCGCCGGGCGCCCCCTCGTGCTGGCGTCGGCATCGCCGCGTCGGCACGACCTGCTCGGTCAGACGGGCCTCGCCTTTGAGGTGGAGCCAGCGGACGCCGATGAGACCATCAATCTCACCCTTGCCGCGGCAGCCGTGGCGGAGGACCTGGCGCTCCGGAAGGCTCGGATCGTGGCGCTGCGAAGAGGCGGCGGCTCGAGTGCTGCTGGGGGGTGCCTCGTCCTGGGCTCCGACACCGTGGTCGTACTGGGTGAGGATGGGGACCCTGCTCGTCGATTCCTCGAGAAGGCGGCCGATGAGGCCGAGGCGCGAGCGATGTTGACGGCTCTTTCCGGCTCTCGTCACAGGGTGATCACCGGGATCGCAGCCGTTCTCATGGACGGTGGGGAAGCCCATGAATTCGCCGACCATGAGACCACATGGGTCACCATGCGCCCACTGACGCCTGGCGAGGTGGAGACCTACGTCGCCAGCGAGGAGTGGCGCGGGAAGGCCGGCGCCTACGGAATCCAAGGGACGGCGGACCGCTTTGTTACGGCCCTCGATGGGGGAGGGTTCGACAACGTCGTGGGCCTTCCGGTAGCCCGTACGCTCGGGCTTCTGCGCGGGGCCCTGGGCCTTCCAGGGCCCGCGGCTGGCACAGCTTAGCTGAGCCCCGCCAGGTCTCCATTAGGCCTCTACTGGAGCGCCAATGGGTCGCCATTGGCCTTGGATTCGGGGCCTGAATCGGGGCCTGAATCGGGGCCTGAATCGGGGCCCGCCAAGATCTCCTGAAGACTCCTCGGTTCCGGAGGGTGCAACTCATCCCCCAAGGACCTATGCTCACCGCCCCTTATCCGGGCGCCTCCGCCACCATGGAGCGCCTCAACGGACTCTACACATATCGTCATGAAAGCTGATACGCACCCCAACTACGTCGACTGCACCGTTACCTGCGGTTGTGGAAACTCCTTCGAGACCCACGCCAACGTCAAGGAGCTCAAGATCGAGATCTGCAACGTGTGCCACCCCTTCTACACCGGCAACCAGAAGTTCGTCGACGCGGCCGGTCGCGTGGACCGCTTCAAGCGTCAGTTCGCCAAGAAGAGCGCGAAGACCGCTACCGAGGGCTGATTCTCGCGGGCCCCGCTGGGGTCCCGATTTTTCTGCGCGGCTGGCACCTGCCGCGCCGTTGCTACCCTCAGTCGCCTGACCTGCTGAACGATCTACCCGTGAATTTCGATCCTGTGCTCATTGAGGCGCTGCGCGAACGTGCAGCGCGGTTCGAAGAAATCACTGGGCTGATCAGTCAGCCGGAAATTGCTTCGGACCAAAAGAGGCTCCCCGCTCTCCTTCGAGAGCGCGGGAGCCTTGAGCGTTCCCATCACATGTACGCTGCTGCGTCGGGGATGGTCGAGCGTCGCGCTGAAGCGGAGAGCATCCTCAAGGACGGCAGCGATGCGGACCTCGTCGACCTCGCCAATGAAGACCTTGTGAGTCTCGTGGAGGAAGAAGCTGCACTCGACGAAGAGATCAAGCTGGCCTTGATCGCCGACCCTGAGGACGAGCGTTCGCGCGTGATCGTCGAGATCCGCGCCGGCACAGGTGGTGATGAGGCGACCCTCTTCGCCAGTGACCTCTTCCGCATGTACGGGCGTTTCTGCGACGTTCACAAGCTGAAGGTCGAGATGCTCAACGTCAACGAGAGCGATGTCGGCGGCTTCAAGGAAATCGTCTTCAGCGTCGCCGGAGAGAACGCATGGCGATTCCTTCGCTTCGAGTCTGGCGGGCATCGCGTGCAGCGTGTCCCGTCCACTGAGACCCAGGGGCGGATCCACACGTCCGCCGCGACGGTGGCCGTCCTGCCTGAGGCTGAAGAGGCTGATATCGATGTTGTGGCCACCGACCTGCGGATCGACACGATGCGCGCCGGCGGCGCAGGCGGCCAGCACGTGAACAAAGTCGAGTCAGCCGTTCGAATTACCCATGAACCGACTGGGATCGTCGTCGTTTGCCAGGATGAGCGGAGTCAGGCCAAAAACAAGGCGAAGGCGATGCGGATTCTGCGTACCCGGATCCTTGAGGGCGAGAAAGCTCGCCTGGCTGCGGAGCGTTCTGAGGCTCGGAAGACCCTGGTGGGCACCGGGGATCGCAACGCGCGCGTTCGGACGTACAATTATCCCCAGAACAGAGTGACCGAGCACAGGCTCGACGACGGTAGCGCTAAGAACTTCAATCTAGACGGCGTGATCGAGGGGCGGATTGAGCCGATCCTCGAGGCGTTGGGCGAGATGGAGAAGAAGGCGCGACTCTCTAGCCTGATAGAGTGACTCCACCCGCATCTCGGCCTAGGGCACCACGAGCTGGTCCGAGGCCGGGGCGGCAACCCCCGCGACACGTTCACACTTTCATCCCCCCAACGATTGCGCCGCTTCCACCGGCGCCGACCCTGATTCAACCCCTGACTCTGTCTCAGGGCACCGATTCCATGAGTGACGAGACAAGTGCTGCCTCCGGTACGCCCCCCAAGCGAGACATGGAGCAGGCCCCGATCCTGCTTCGCAAGGCGAGCTTGGTCCTGATCGCCGGCGCCATCCTTCCGTGGATGACGTCGATCTCGACCCAGGGACACATGCCTTGGACCGCCTGGGCCATCGCAACGGGACTGACCCTCGCGGGTGGTTTCGTGATGCTGGAGTCTGCCAAGGCTAATGCCGGCGCCGAGGCGAACGGCCTCGTTAAGCCGATCGCCGGAGCCCATCCGATGGCAGGCGGGATTGTGGGCCTGGTGCTCTTCGTGGCCGCTCTGGTCGTGGCTTGGGTGATGGGGAGCTCGTACTTCGTCAACGGCGACTTTGCGGGACTCACCGATGCAGCGCTGGTCGCTTCTGAGGATGCCCAGGTCAGCGATCACTACAGCCCGCGCGCGATCCTCGAGCTCAGTACGCTGTTCCTGGGCCTGGCGACCTTCGCGCACATTCAGGCCTACGAGTACGGCGGCAAGTTCAACCCGATCTTCCCGCTGATGTTCCTCGGCCCGGCCGTCGCTGGCGCGCTGCACGTGTTCACCGCCCTGGGTGGAGAAGGCAGCTTGAAGGTCGTCGGCATCCTCGGCTCGCTGATCGTGGCCGCCGCCGGCATCATGGCCATGTACACCATGTACGTGACGATGCGCCAGGCGAAGGTCGAAGGCGATATCAAGCGTGCCGCCGAGCGCGAGCGTCGCAAAACGGAGCGCTCCTCGCGTCGCTCCTGATTCCTTCAGAGTTCCCTTTAGAGCTCCCTTCAGGGTCCCACTTGGGATCCCTATTCAGGCCTTTAGTTGACCGAGCCTCACCCCACTGGTTCCTCCGCTAGTTCCTCCTCTGGATCCACTGGCGGTCCGACAGACCGTTCTGCCGGTCGTTCGGCGGCCGGTTCGGTGGGGGGCTCCTCGTCGGGTCCCGCTACCGGACGCCCCTCCATGCCTAAGGATGCGCGGGAGATGCTGAGCCTTGCGCGTTCCTTCCTGGAGCGTAAGGGGCTAGGCGAGGCGCGGCTGGAGGCCGAGCTACTCGTGGGGCATGCGCTCGGGCTCGATCGGCTCGGGCTCTTCATGCGGTTGGATCAACCGTTGCTCCCCGCCGAGGTAGATCTCGCCCGCGACTTGTTGGTGCGGCGCGGGCGCCGCGAGCCGACCGCTTACATCGTCGGGCTGCGTGAGTTCTACGCACGTGATTTCCACGTGGGGCCTGGCGTGCTCGTTCCGCGACCAGAGACCGAGCTGATCGTGGATCGAGCGCGGGAGATCCAGAAGCGCCGTGCGGCGGAGGTCGCGACCGGCGCTAAGGGCGAGTCTGAAGCCGAGTCTGAAGCCGAGTCTGAAGCCGAGGCTGGAACCGAGGCTGGAACCGAGGCTGGAACCGAGGCTGAGTTCGAGGTCGAGATCGTAGCGGCGACCGAACGCCCCCTGCGTATCCTCGATATTGGGACAGGCTCAGGGTGCCTCGCGGTGACCCTTGCCCTTGAGATCGAAGGGGCCGAAGTCCATGCCGTGGATATCTCGGAGGACGCGCTGTTCTGGGCCTGGAAGAACGCTGAGGCTCTTGGGGCGTCTGTGACCTTCCACCTTGGCGACGGCCTGGAGGTCGCCCGCGGGCTGGCACGGGATCAGGGTCGATTCGATCTAGTGGTGTCTAACCCGCCGTATGTCGAGCCGCGCGAGCGCGAGGAGCTCAGCGCCGAGGTCCGGGAGCACGAGCCGCCGCTAGCGCTCTACGCACCGGCGGAAGACCCTGATTTCTGGGTACGCTCCCTGTGCGGACTCACTCAGGAGATCCTGACCTCACCGGGTGGACGATGCCTGGTCGAGCTCGGCCATTTGCAGGGAGAGCGCCTCATGGGGGTGCTCAGTGACCTGCCTGGTGGCAAAGGTCTGCTGCTCCACGAGGACCTCGCGGGCATTCACCGCGTGGCCGAATTCGGGTCCTGACTGACCCGTCCGGCCCCCGCCAAGAGTCCTGCTGCGGCAGACCCCAGTCCTAGCGCGCAGGGGTCCTCAGGTCGACTGAACGTACTGAGCGATCGTGTCCCTGTCGGGTGCGGCCATGTCCTGCATGAATACGGCGATTTCGTAGTGGTCGATGTGCTTGCCGATCTTCTCGCAGCGGACAACGGCACCGTGCCCGCTGATCTTGCGGACGCCCACGTCAACCGGCAGATTGAACTCGATCCTTAGAGCGGTCATCTCGGGGACGGGGCGATCGAGGAAGAAGCAGACGCCACCACGACTTACGTCGCGGATCTTGGCCTCGTGTACACCGTCGTCGAGGACGATGGTGACGGGGAGGTCGGCAAGCGCTCGATCGTGCTTGCGGCGCTCGCGTCCGACGGGCGGATCGGCGGCGTTGGGTGATGGCTGGGTCATAGGAGCCGGATTTCGTGTAGCGGGGCAGGGGAGCCGCACCTTAGAGGAGTGCCCTGGAGGGCTACAAGGTATACACTGCTCGGCACGGAATGCGTGCTCCGGCGCGGAAGCACGCTCCGAATGATCCCGCAAACTTGACCCACTGCTGGCCCCCCGCCGGACGAATCTATGGCTTCGTACAACAAGGTCGTCCTCATGGGCAACCTGACCCGTGACCCCGAACTCCGCTATACCCAGAGCAACCTCGCGGTTTGCAAGGTCGGCCTGGCGGTCAACCGTCGGGTGAAGGACTCTCAGACCGATCAGTGGCGCGAAGAGGCCACTTTCGTGGATGTGACCATCTTCGGAAAGCGCGGTGAGGCGTTTGAGCGGTTCCACAAGAAGGGCGCGTCGGCGTTCATTGATGGTGAACTCCGGTTTGACCAGTGGGAGGACAAGGAAAGCGGTCAGAAGCGCAGCAAGCTGTACGTCGTGGCGAACAATTGGGAGTTCGTGGGCGGCGGGAAAGGTGAGAACAGCGGCGCTGGCGGCGGCGGCGGGGGCTACGAGAGCTCCGGCGGCGGCGGTGGCGGGTACCAGCAGGCATCCTCAGCTGCCCCCGCTGGTGGGTCGTCTGGCGGCTATGGCGGTGGCGGCGATAGCGGCGGCGGCTACGGTGGTGGTGGTGACGGCGGCAGTGGCAGCGGCAGCGGCGACTCCGGTGGCGCGGCCTTTCTCGGCGACGACGACACTCCTTTCTAAATCCAGTTAGGCGTGGCAGGGCTCCTGGGAGCGTGTCGCGCATAGCTCCTCGCTGCCTACTCTCTCCGCCTGCCCTGACCGGGACCCCTTGGTGACCATGCAGGTCAAGATTCGGCTCTTCGCCTCTCTCCGTGAGCGTGCGGGCCGCGACACAATCGAGCTCGAGAACGTTCCTCCTGGGTCGACGATCGACGATCTGAAGCGCCAGCTCAGCCAGGAGCACCCCGTTCTGGGGGATCTTGGGTCTGTCGCGGGGGTCATCGGCACTTCCTACGCCAGCCCCGGAACCGTGGTGGAGGATGGCGCCGACGTGGCGTTCCTGCCGCCCGTGAGCGGTGGAGCCCCTCCTATGGATGGGGGGGACGGCGAGGAAGGGGCGCTGGAGAAGGGCGTCTTCGAGCTCCGCTCCGACCCACTGGACGTAGCGTCCATTCAGGCACGGGTCACCCATCCAAGCTGTGGCGCGATTGTCCTCTTCACGGGTGTGACACGTGAGACCAACCGCGGCCAGGACGTAGTTCAGCTGGACTACGAGGCGTTCGCGGAGATGACCGGGCCCGAAATGGGCAGGATCTTCGAGGACTGCGTGGCGGCCCACGCGCCCCCTGAGGGCCCAAATGATGGCTCTGGCGGGGGCCCTGGTGGGGGCTCTGCCCAGAGACTTCGGATGCTAGCGGTCCACCGCATCGGCGTGGTTGGCGTCGGCGAACCATCAGTGGTGATCGCCGTGGCTAGCCCGCACCGCGACGCGGCGTTTCAGGCCGCTAGATTCCTCATCGACACGCTGAAAGCGAGGCTGCCGGTCTGGAAAAAAGAGGTCTATGGAGACGGACACCATTGGATCGGAGATCGCTCCTGACCGCAGCATCCCTATACTGCTCGCCCAGAACACCAGCTTTTCCCCAAGCCACCTATGAAGCCCACCAAGATCTCCCTCAACGCTCCGGATGTAGAACGCGACGAGCTCCCCGTCGACGTCTGCATCGTTGGCGCTGGACCCGCTGGGCTTTCGTGCGCCATTCACCTGTCTCGCCTGCTCAAGGAAGCGGGCGACGATGAGCGCACCGTCCTTGTCCTCGACAAGGCAGAGGAAATTGGGCACCACACGCTTTCGGGCGCGGTGATGAATCCCAAGGGGATTGCCGAGCTCTTCCCGGACTACAAGGAGCGGGGCTTCCCGATTCAGTCCGAGATCCAAGAGGACTGGGCTGAGATGCTGAAGCCTGGCGGTGGGAGCACGAAGCTCAAGGGCATCCTCTGTCCGCCGCCGCTACGGAACCATGGCAACCTCATGGTTTCCCTGAACGAGGTCACGGGCTGGCTTTCGGGTCAGGCTGAAGAGCTCGGCGTGGAGATCTACGCCGGATTTCCGGTGGCGGAAACGCGCTTCGAAGAAGGCAGTGATCGCGTCATCGGTGTGCAAACCCGAGACAGCGGGATCGCCAAGGATGGCTCCAAGAAGGCCACCTTCGAGCCAGGAATGGACGTCTCCGCTGACGTGACCGTCTTTGCGGAGGGCGTGCGCGGAAACCTGGCGAAACACCTTTTTCGCCGCCTCGACGTGATGGATGGGAAGAACCCCCAGACGTACGGCACGGGCATCAAAGAGATCTGGGAGGTGACGCCCGAGATCGGCAAAGAGCTGCACGGCAAGGTCATGCATACCGGCGGCTATCCGCTCGACATGAAGTCGTACGGAGGCTCGTGGGTCTACGGCTTTGCCGAGAACAAGATCTCCATTGGCTTCGTCGCGGGGCTGGATCACCCCGACGCCCAGCTCGATCCCCACGCACTGTTCGTGAAGTGGAAGCAGCACCCGAAGATCGCGCGCTTGCTCAAGGGCGGCAAGCCCATCAACTACGGTGCGAAGTGCGTACCGGAGGGAGGCTACTTTTCCCAGCCGCGGCTCCACGGCGACGGATACGTCTTCGTCGGTGACACCGGCGGCTTCCTGAACGCGGCGACCCTCAAGGGCATTCACCTGGCCATCAAGTCCGGGATGCTGGCGGCCGAGTCGATCTTTGCGGCGCTGAAGAGCGGCGACACGTCCCAGGCCGGGCTCAAGTCCTACCAGGACGCTTACGAGGCCTCGTGGGCCAAAGACGAGCTCTGGAAGTACCGCAATTATCGCCAGGCGTTTGCCGGCGGCATGGTCAAGGGCGGCATCGACTTCGCGGTCCAGATGGTCACGGGCGGTCGCGGACTCGTCGGACGTAGGCAGGGCCACAGTGACCATGAAACCATGGCGCCGGTGGCTCAGTCGAAGATGACGAAGCCCAAGTTCGACGATCAGGCGTCCATGGACAAGCTGACGGATGTCTACCTCTCGGGAGCCATCCACGAGGAAGATCAGCCGGCGCACCTGCTCGTTAACGACCCCACGATCTGCACCGATCGCTGCACGAAGGAGTACGGGAACCCGTGCCAGCACTTCTGCCCTGCGGCGGTCTATGAGTGGCCCACTGGCGGCGACGCCGTGATGATCAACGCGTCCAACTGTGTCCACTGCAAGACGTGCGACATCATGGATCCTTACGAGAACATCGAATGGGTCGTGCCGGAAGGCGGCGGCGGCCCCAAGTACATCGGAATGTAGGACCTCGGCTTCAAAGGAGCGTATCGCGCACAGCCGTCTTCCCCAGTCCTAATCGACCCCATATCACACGCATGAAACTCACCATCAAAGACGCCAACAAGTCGGCGCGCGTCGACCTCCTCGCCTTGCTCGTCACGGCCGGATCGGACGTAGTCGTGCCCGCTGGTGTGGACGTACCTGACGGCTTCGTCGCGAAGTTCGAGGCGAAGGCGCGCTCGACGCGTTCCAGCTACACGAGCGGTGGGAGCGCCCGCGAGGTTCTGCTCATCGGGCTTGGCGACGCCGAGGGCGTGGACGCCGAGTCGATCCGTCGGGCAGTAGCCGTGGCGGTCAAGGAAGCCAACAAGCGCAAAGTGACTTCGGTGCACATCGAAGTGAGCGGAGTCGCGACCGAGGCGGCAGGGGGCGGCGAGATCGCTGGCTGTGCCGCGGCCGAGGGTGCTCGGATGGCGAGCTACGAATTCCTGTCCTCGAAGAGTGGCAAGGTGGCCAAGGACATGGGCTCCAGCCTCAAGCAGGTGCATCTCGGTGGATCGGGCTCGCAGTTCAAGAAGGGCGCGAAGCGTGGTGAAATCCTCGCAGCGGCCAACATGTTCACGCGCGATCTTCAGAACGGAGCCGGCAACCTCATTACGCCGACGGCGCTGGCCAAGGCGGCCCAGGGGATCGCCAAGAACAGCCCGCAAATCACGATCAAGGTCCTCGACGAGGCGGCCATGAAGAAGTTGGGCATGGGGCTCCTTCTCGGCTGCTCGGCGGGTTCTGTGGAGCCCGCCAAGCTGATCCACCTGACCTACAAGCCTAAGACCAAGTCCAAGGGCAAGATCGCGTTCGTCGGCAAGGGCCTGACGTTCGACGCCGGCGGCTACTCGCTGAAGCCGGCCCCGAAGATGGACGAGATGCGCTACGACATGTCCGGGGGCGCCGCCGTCCTCGGGGCGATGCACGCGCTGAGCCAGATGGACGTGCCCTTCGAGGTCCACGGGATCGTGCCGTCGTCTGAGAACCTGATCGACGGCAACGCGACCAAGCCCGGCGATATCCACGAGGCGATGAACGGGACGACCGTTGAGATCCTCAACACGGATGCCGAGGGTCGGCTGATCCTGGCCGATGCCCTCAATTACGTCGAGAGCAAGGTGAAGCCAGACACCATCATCGATCTCGCGACCCTGACGGGTGCCGTGATCGTGGGGCTGGGGCATGACGTCACAGGCATGTTTGCCAGCACCACCGAGCTCCGAGACCTCCTGACCGCCGCGGGGGAAACTTCGGGCGAGCCCGTCTGGCCCCTGCCGCTGCTTGAGTCCCATAAGGAAGGCATGAAGGGCAAGTCCGCGGACCTGGCCAACATCGGGTCGCCCGCGATGGGCGCCGGGGCTAGCCAGGGGGCTGCTTTCCTCTCCCACTTCGTTTCGGAGGACCGCGCCTGGGCTCACCTCGACATCGCCGGAACCGCCTGGAACACCAGGGATCGGGATTGGGTCGGCGGCTCCCAGGGATCAGGGGTCGGCGCACGCCTCCTGGTCGAGTACCTTCTTCAGCGCGCAGCGTCCTGCTAACGCGGCCGCGCCACGCGACCTTCATCACCGCTTCTAGTTTCATCATCTCACTTCGGAGTCACCACGTGTCATCCCCCGTACTCGTTCCAGGCCTGGCCGGTATACCGGCCGCTGAATCCTCGGTCAGCTTCATCGACGGAAAGGCGGGGGTCCTGGAATACCGCGGGTACCCGATTGAGGCGCTGTCCGCGCATAGCACCTACGAGGAAGTGTCCTGGCTTCTGCTCTACGGAGAACTCCCAACGGCCGACGAGCTGAAGGGATTCGTCGCGGATCTTGAGCGCCTCAGGGTCCTGCCTGATGCCCTCGTGGAGATGGTGAAGGCCTTCCCACGGACAGGTCACCCCATGCAGGCCCTCCAGGCCTCCCTTGCCGGTCTCGGCATGGTGAGCCCCAAGGTGGATCTCGCGGATGCTGCGTCCCGTGACGAATCGGTGCGCCGTGTCATCGCGGCGACGCCTGTGCTGGTGGCGCTCTTCGAGCGCGTCCGCGCCGGCAAGGAGTACGTGGCGCCCAAGGCGGGCCTCGGTACGGCCGCGAACTTCCTCTGGTGCCTCGATGGTGAAGCGCCGGACGAGGTGGCCGCCAAGACGCTTGATTGCGCGCTGGTCCTGCATGCCGAGCACACGATGAACGCCTCGACGTTCGCCTGCCGCGTGGTCGCTTCGACAGAGAACGATCCGTACACGTCGTGCAGCGGCGCAGTGGGTGCCCTCTTCGGCCCGCTCCACGGCGGCGCCAACGAGCGGGTTCTCAAGCAGCTCGGCACCATCGGCGACATCAGCAACGTGGAGTCCTGGTTTGAGGGCAAAACGGAGCGCAAAGAGAAGGTGATGGGCTTCGGGCACCGCGTCTACACGACGAAGGATCCGCGCGCCAAGAACCTCCAGCTGCTGGCGACCGAGATGTTCGGCAAGCTGGGCAGCACGCCCAAGTACGACGTGGCCCTCAAGCTAGAGCAGGTCGTCACCGAGAAGCTGGGTTCGCGCGGTATCTACCCGAACGTCGACTTCTTCAGCGGTCTTGTCTACGAGAAGCTGGGCCTGGCGACGGACGTGTTCACGCCTATCTTTGCGATGGCACGCGTCGCGGGCTACTGCGCCCACTGGTCCGAGCAGATGCTCGACAACAAGCTCTTCCGGCCCGGCCAAATCTACAAGGGCGAGCGTGAGCGCGAGTACGTGGCGATCGACAAGCGCTGATCGTCTCCTCTCCGTTCGACAGGTACACGCGGTCCTGGTCCTGCTTCGCTGGAAGCAGGCCCGGGACCGCTGCGTATCCCCGGATGGTTCCTCTGAGTGAAACAACGGGCGACAGGTCGCCCATGAACCGGGCCTCGAATCACCATGACGATCGCTGAGCTTCTCTGCACCGACCTGACCTCCGTGGAGTTGGCGCTCCAGGCAGGAGCAGATCGCATTGAGCTTTGTGCCGCGCTGGAGGTGGGGGGCGTGACGCCGGGGATCGGATTCCTGCGCGCCGCTATCGCGCTGGCCTCCGCCCACTCCCCAGGCGCTGGGGTTGTGGCGCTGATTCGCCCGCGTCGCGGCGACTTCCAGATCGACGGCGCCGGGGATCTGGCGTTGCTCGTAGCCGAGGTTGAGGCAGCACGGGACGCCGGGGCGGAGGGCGTCGCGGTGGGCGTGCTCGATGGGAGGTCCCGCGTGGACGCCGAGGCCATGGGGCATTTAGTGGAAGCGGCGGGGCCCATGAAGGTGACGTTCCACCGGGCGATCGACCACGTGGCGGACCTCGATGAGGCCGCGCGGATACTGATCGGCGTCGGCGTCGCAAGACTTCTAACGTCCGGTGGCGCTGACTCGGCACTCGCGGGAGCGAACCGGATTCGCCATGCGGTTGAGGTGTTCGGCTCGTCTCTAGAGATCATCGCGGCGGGTGGCGTCCATGGCGGAACCGCCGCAGAGGTCATTCGGGCCACAGCAGCCCCTGCTATCCACGGGAGCTGCAGTCGGCTCGTGCAAATAGGTGCCGTCGGCGCGAGTGCGCCGGTGAGGATGGGGGCCGCAGAGGGCGCCCTGGCGGAGAACGTGCGTTCTCAACTCGACCCAGAATCAGCCCGAGCCTTCGTGATGGCGGCTCGATCCTCGTCTCCATGAACTTTGACCGCTAGACTGTTGCGATGCCCCCAAATGAGTCCCCAGAGAGGTCGTCTGTAGACGGACCTGCCGTGAGTCACCGAGTCGAATCAAAGCCGCTCGTCTCCGTGCACGCGAGCCCCGAGGAGGGCGCGAGCGCTGCCGCACTCGAAGTTGCGGACCTGATAGAGCAGACGCCGAAGGCGGTCCTGGGGCTAGCGACAGGTGGGACGATGGTGGGCGTCTATAGCGCGCTGGTCGCGGAGATCAAGCGGCGCTCCATCGACGTCTCGGGGATCCAAACCTTCAACCTGGATGAATATCTGGGGCTGAGCGCCAGCGATCCGAATTCCTTCCAGCACTTCATGGCGTTGCACCTGTTTCGTCCGTTGGGTCTGACGAATGAGCAGACACACTTCCCGGATGAGCAGCGAGCGGAGACAGACGCTCTGGGAGCGTCACGTGCCTATGAAGCGGCCATCGAGGCAGCTGGCGGAATTGACCTGCAGCTCCTTGGGATCGGCCGGAACGGGCACATTGCCTTCAACGAGCCAGGCTCGAGCGCTGATTCGCGCACGCGCGTGATCGAGCTGCACGCGGTCACCCGTGCGGACGCGGCGGGCGCGTTTGGCGGGGCTGAGTCAACGCCCGCCCGGGCCATTACGATGGGGATGGGGACGATCCTTGAGGCGCGGCGTCTCCGCGTGCTGGCCTTCGGAAGCCCAAAGGCAGACGTGGTGGAGCAGATGCTTGCGGGCGGCGAGAATCCAGAGGTCCCCTGCACGTTCTTGCGGTTCCGCCATGCTGACATGGCGGTTCACCTTGATGCGGATGCCGCGCGGCGCCTCCGTTGACGTCCAGTGGAAGGCCGCCGGGTGAAGAGGAAGACCCGCACCATGCTGGCGAGGGAGACTATGAGCGGAGCGGTGCCACCCTCCACTCAGCGCCTCCGTTGCTCGGGGTCTTGGCGTCTCCGCTCCGAGTCGAGGCCCGCCTGATCGAGCTGACGCCCTTTGGCCGCTTTCGGGCTGCGGGTCGACGCGTTGTGGAGGACGTCGATGGTCCGACCGAGTTCCTGCCGCTCTCCCTCGAGCGGCAGCTTGCCGGCGGACCACCGGTTCCCGATGAAGCGCGCGCGGGACAGGCCTGGGTGGAGACGGTCGCCAATGCGATTGCAAAGCTGACCTTCGGGCTGCGAGGCGGGAAGCCGAGGGTCGGCCTCTGCTTGGACGCCAAGCTGGACGCAGGCGGGCGTCGGGTGGACGCTGTCGAGGGGGGCGCGCGCGTCCAGGACTTCGTAGATCAGCTTGAAACGGCGCTGCGCGGCCGCAACATCGACCTGGCCACTCCCATCGGACGCGCGTACACGTTGGGGGAAGCATGGACCCTTGGCGAGCAGCGCTCCGCGCTCGGGGGCCTCGCGGGTGTGCCCGAAGCCCTCGTTCTGGTCTGGGATCGGAGCGTTTCCTGGACGCGCGTGGCACGCGGGCGAGTGATTCAGAGCGCGGCCGAGCCCAGAGGCGGCAGCCATGACTTCGGCCTGCTCTTCCTCGACGACGCTCAGAGCCTGCGGACCGCCAGGGCCCGCAGGGTCTTCGTGGCAGCACGGTCCGGCGACAAGGACGCCTCTGAACTTCTCACGGCGGCCGCGCTGGCCCTGGGCCGCGAGGCCGCGCGACGCCTCTTCGAATGGCCCGTGGCGGATCATCGCCTTCACCCGGACCCTCCGCCAGACGCGGACCGGATCCTACTCGCGGGCCTTGTGGGCCGACAGGCGTCTGACGAGCGGCTGAGGTCCGTTTTGCTCGATCCCTTCACCGAAGGGCTGGCGCGTGGCCTTGCGGAGCGCGAGGATGCAGCCCGAGAGCGCGGCCTCCTGGTGCCTCTCGACGGTCTCGACCCCGCCCCTGATTTCGTTCTCGAGGTGGGATCCCTCCGGCTCGCTCTCGCCCCTGGTCTGCTTCAGATCTCCCAGGAGGACGCCGCGGCTACCATCGGTGCCGCCACGACGGTGGCTTCAGCCACATCGATCTCCCCATGACAGCCATCGCCCTACTCAGCCCCGTTCTCGCCCAGGCCGCCTCTGACGCCGTGCCTTCCCTCGACGGCGGATTCAGTCTCATCGATTGGCTCGTGGTGCTAGCCGTTCTCGTGGCCATCACGATCATCGGGGAGCGGCTGGCGGGCAAGCAGGAAACCGTGCGCGACTTCTACCTCGGTGGGCGCCGCCTCCCCTGGTACGCGGTCTCGGCTTCGATCATCGCCACCGAGATCTCGGCCGTGACGTTCTTTGTCGTGCCGTCGATGGTTTGGAAGACGGGAGGCAATCTCCTGTACCTGCAGGTCGGCGTCTTCAGCGCCCTGGTCGCTCGTCTCATCGTCGCCTTCGTACTCGTGCCGGCGTACTACGAGCGCGAGGTCTACAGCCCGTACGAGTACATGGGCAATCGCCTCGGTCCTGGCGTCAAGAAGATGACGACGGGGCTGTTCATGGTCGGTGGTCTCCTGGCCCAGGCCTCACGGGTCTACATCACGGCGGTCATCATCGAGGTGCTGGCCAAGGAGGAGCTCGACGCGATCGCTGCCATGACCGGCGTGTCGCCGATCGCCGCAGCGGTGGCGGTGATCGCGCTGGTCGCTCTCTTGTGGACATGGTTGGGAGGCGTGGCCACGGTTATCTGGACGGACGCGTTCCTGTTCCTGATGTTCGTCGCGGGACTCATCGGCATGCTCATCGTCCTGCACTCGGGCACCGATGGAGGCCTGATGGCGTCCATTGAGATGGCCCGGGAGACCGGACGGCTGACGTTCATCGATACCGATTTTGCGTTCAGCAAGCCCTACACGCTGATCGCGGTGGTGATCGCGATCAGCTGGGGCTTCGTGGGGCCGTTCGGAACGGACCAGCTCATCGTGCAGCGCCTCCTTTGCTGCAAGAACGAGCGCGACGCGAAGAAGGCAATGATCGGCAGCTACCTGTCGGTCGTGGTCATCGGACTTGCGTTCCTCGTCGGGATCGGACTCCTCGGGTACTACGCGACGCATTCCATGAGCGACGTCGCCGCCGCGCTGACGGCAGACGGTGCCAAGCCGGAGCGGATCCTCGCCGTCTTCGTGCGCGAGGAACTCCCGGTGGGGGTGCGCGGTTTGGTCCTGGCTGCGGCCTTTGCGGCGGCGATTTCCAGCCTGGATTCCATCCTGGCAGCGCTCGGGCAAACGACGTTGGTCACCCTCTGGACGCCCTGGCGTGAGCGCAACGGTTCGCCGTACGCTACCGAAGAAGAGGAGTCGCGCTCGAACCTGCGCGCCAGTCGCGGCATTGTCGCGGTCTGGGCCGCGATCCTGGGCTTCGTTGCCTTGGCCATGCAGTCGGTCGAAGCCCGCTACGACAACCTGCTCAACCTGGCGCTCGCCATGTCGGCGCTGATCGGTGGGCCGCTACTCGCTGGCTTCGCGCTCAGCTGGCTGCGTCAGCCCGAGGACCTGACCGATCCCCGGCACGCGCGCGGGTCCGCCGGATTCATGTGGTCGGCGCCGCTGGGCGTCCTCACCGTACTCTTTGCTATCTGGCACGGAGAGGCCGCGTACCAGGCCAGCTGGTGGGCGATCTCCGTGGTCTTCGGGCTCTGGCTGTTCGTCGGGCTTCCGCGCCGGCGCCAGCCCTACGGCGCGATTCAAACGCTTCTATACGGCTTTTCGCTCTTCTTGCTGACGCGGGTGGCTGAGGTCGGTGACTTCGACGATGGGAAGTCCATCGCGTGGTCTTGGTACGTGCCCGTGGGCAGCACGGTGACGTTCGTCTACGCGCTGGCGCTGGATAAGCATGGGCGCCGCCGTTGAGCATGCTGCGTGAAGTTCAGCTGGCGGCGCTCCAAGCGGCTACTTCACGTCTGGCGTGGGCCCGGTGAGCCGAGCCAGGTAGCGCAGGCTGGTCACCAGGCCGACGCGCGCGCACCATCCCATATTGTGGGGTTCCAGGTCGGTCGTGTTCTCCGGCGTGTCGCCGCTGGAGTGGTAGTGCACGTCGTAGTCCATCTCGACCGACTCGCGATCGCGCCAGGATTCGCCCGGCATACCCTTGGTGCGCGGTTGCTCGTCA